>DASYAR010000269.1:0-8102 GCA_036501235.1 Planctomycetaceae bacterium | reverse complement strand
GCGGTTCCTGAGCTAGAGGAAGCCCGAATTCAACGGCAAGGCCCCTGCCACGTTGCGTGGCAGGGGAATCAGATTCGGCGCTGGAAAACCAGCCAAAACGATCAACCCTGCTTCTGTAAACCATCCGCATTGAATCTCCTTCACCGGCCGGACAAGCCGGCCGGGGTGTGTATAGCGAGGTGTGGGCTTGATTCTAGCCGCCTGATCTTCTTCACCTGCCGGATGAACCGGCAGGGGTCGCGTTCCCATCTGTCGAGCCCGCCATTGTTTGATGGACGGACCAGTCGTTCAGGCTGTGCCTGACGCAGTGTCCCTTTAACGGTATAGACAGGTGGCGGGCCGTCAAATCAATTCACTATCAGATTTCGCAATGGTTCGCGACGCTGTACAAAGAGAAACAGTCATTGGTTCCTGGTCTTGTGGTCATTTGTATGTTTGAATGCACATTGTCTCATGTACAGCCTGATCGACAGCCCCCCCTCGCCCGGAGCAACAGCCATGGCCATTCCGAACTCCCAATTCCAACGCCGTGATTTTCTCAAATCGAGTGCCGCGGCTGTCGGCGGGCTGTGTCTGCCCAAATGGTTTATTGAAGAGACGCGGGCGCACGCCGCGCCTGAGCAACCGAAATCCGCCAACGACAAGCCGGGGATCCTGCTGGTGGGCTGCGGCGGCATGGGAACCGGTGATGCGACCGCGGCGTCGAATTTCGGCACGATCGTAGCCGTCTGCGACGTCGACAAAAACCGCCTCGGCGAGAAAGCCGAAAAGTTCAAGGCCGAGGGAAAATACTCCGACTTCCGCGAAGCGCTGGGTCATCCTGGGGTCGACGTGGTCATTAACGGCACACCCGATCACTGGCATACGCTCGTGAATCTGCATGCCTTGCGGGCCGGCAAAGATATCTACAGTGAAAAGCCGCTGACGCTGACGATCGCGGAAGGCAAAAAGCTGGTCGCTGTCGCCCGCGAAACGAAGCGCGTGCTGCAAACCGGCAGCCAGCAGCGCAGCTCGCCCCGGTTCCGCCTGGCGTGCGAGCTGGTCCGCAATGGCCGCATCGGCAAGCTCGAACGGATCGTGACGATCCTTCCCACCGGGCTTTCGGGAGGACCGTTCGAAACCAAACCGGTCCCGGCAGAGCTCGACTGGAACTTCTGGCAGGGGCAGACCCCGACGACCGACTACGTCCCCGAGCGCTGCCACATGACGTTTCGTTTCTGGTACGAATACTCAGGGGGCACGCTCACCGACTGGGGCGCGCATCACAATGACATCGCCCAGTGGGGCAACGGTACCGAACGCTCGGGGCCGGTCTCCATTGAAGGCAAGATTCTCAGTCGGCCGGTCTCGGGGGGTTACACCACACCCTCGCAGTACGAGGTCGAATACACGTATGCAAACGGCGTCAAGCACACCTGCCGGACGACGCCGCACGAGCAATTCACCGGAGCGCCGATCGGGCAGCTCAAGCCGACCGACGAGCGAAACGGCATTCGTTTCGAGGGGAGCGACGGCTGGATCTTCGTGAACCGTGAAAAGATCGAAGCCAGCCGGCCTGAAATCATCGAACAGGAGCTCCCCGCCGGAGCCGTGCGCCTTGCCGTGAGCGACAACCACATGGGCAATTTCTTCGCATGCGTGAAGTCGCGGCAGGCCCCGATCTGCGAGCCGGAAATCGGCCATCGCAGCGTTTCCGTCTGTCATCTGGGTGTGATCGCCCTGCGAACCGGCCGCAAGCTGAACTGGGACCCGGCGAAGGAAGAATTCGTCGGTGACAACGAAGCCAACGGCTACGTGTCCCGCGAAATGCGCAAGCCGTGGAACCTGGATGATGTGTAGTGCGGAATTTGGAATTCCGAGTGCGGAATAATAGGGGCGCTAAATTTCCCACGCGTATTGATCATCTGTGAGCCTTTCATAGCTCCGCATTCCGAATTCCGAATTCTCACGATTCTTCAACCGCTTCGCCCCTTATTCGTTATGGCCCTGCGTTTTTCACGTACGACTCGTAAACCGCCGGCACGCCCGCCTGCTCGGTGTTTCCTTCGTGAATGTACAGCGCGTAGCGCAGGCGGAATGACTTGCCTGGTTCGAGTGTCGAGAACGGATTCTTGGGGAGCTTGCCGTTGGTATAGGCACTCTGGCCGAACGGGCTGACGCTGAACAGGCCGTAGTTGCGAACGTGAAATCGCGACTTGCGGAAGTTCAGAGGATGGTCGATCAGCGTCACGCCATAAGTCTTTCCGTCGACCATACCGAAATAGTCGACCCATTTCGATTCCTGACCCCAGCATTCCTTTTCGGTCTTGAGCCCCTCGGCATTGACGATCTGTCCTCCTGCACTGCCGCGCATCGTATTGGCGACGCGCATCCCGAACATCCCCTCCTTAGTATCGTCAAACGTCACCGACTTTTCACCCGCTGTGAATAGGGCGTCGTAGGCGATTAGCCGATTCGCAAAAATGCTGTACTCGGCGGTTTCCATCACGACTGGTTTGCCATCCTCGCCGAGCCAGTGATTGACGACCTTAATCTTGGCCGGGTTGCCCGACGCCGAGACGACCGACACTTCGTGATTGACGATCTTCCCTTTCTCGGCCCAGAACTTGATGCCGTTGACTTCGTCGATCGAGCACCAGATCCCCTTGTGATGGGGATGGTCTTCCGGGTTTTCGAGTTGCCGGCAGATTATGGCGCCATCCGCGGCGACGACCGGATAAAAATACGGCTTAGGTTGCGACTTATCGAGCTGCAGTGTGGTAAATGGCTTGCCATCGATCGTCACGTCGACGGCATTGTCCTTCTGCTTCAGTTCGACGTTCCCCTGCTCGGCCTTAGCCTGCGTCGCAAAAGCAAGAAACAGGGCGACAGCGGCAAAATATCGAGGCATGGCAGGCTCCTGAGGTGGGCAAGTCGGAAGGTCGTCAATTTCGCAAGGTGGCCTTATTCGTGAACCAGCCAACCTACCACAGCCCCCGCACGAGTGCCAGTTTCGCACTCCGGTGACACTCGTTCCCACGCTCCGCGCGGGAACACATGTCTCGACGCTCTGCGTCGTGTCAGCTAAAAATCAGTCCGCCACACGTACAGGCTGGCCAGCGAGAGGATGACCGCAAGAAATGCCAGGCTGCTCCAGATGGGCTCGGCCACTTCCACTTTTTCCCGGTGCTGCGAGAGGTCGGGCGAATCCCGGCCTAGTTCTTGAAGCTCGTTTAAATCGGTAAGGAGATATGCCACGGCGTTGCCGAGTTCCCCCGGCTTCGGCAGCACTGTATAGATCGGCATGATCACGTAATAGAAGGCGATCTCCACGTTTTTCAACTCGGGCGCGGCGCGGTCCCGCATCTGGAATGGATCGAGGTCGTAGTGCGTCATGCGAGTGCCCCGGTCGATCGTCAACAGGTGATCGGGTCCGTCGAAGGCCACGGCCGAGATGTCTCCCTGCCCACCGAAGGAATTGCCGGCAGGCCTGCCGTTCTTCACGTCAAACAACCACAGTTTGCGATTGTGAAACAAGACCGAGACCCAGCGCCCACCGGGACCGGCGGCGACGAATCGCGGAGCATTTTCTCCGACCGGCCGGAGCTCCTGACTGATCGTGAGGTCGGTCGCGTCGAGGACCAGGATCCGACCGTCGGCCAAGGCAATCAGAACCGTCTGCCCGGCGAATGCCGCCAGGGCCGCTTTGGAATCTTTGGCGGGGACCACTTCCTTGTCGATCTTGCGCACGTATTTCCCCTTCGCGTCCGGCTCGACGATCAGCACGGTTCCCCGGTTGAACGCCACGATTGCTCCGGAATCGGGATTCATCGCGACTGTGGCCGAGGGATCGAGCAACAGGGCCGATTCCGGCCCCGCGCGGGTGAACTCCTCTTGGGTCGCGGCTGACTTTCCTTTGCCCGTCGTTTTGGCGGTCAATCGGAATACGGCACCTCTGGTCACGGCCAGAATGTCACCGGCCGGACTGGCAAACAGAGCCAGCGTTCCCAGCGGGGCGGTGCCGATCTTTTTGCGATTCCACGCCCCGGTGCGATTCCCCGCCAGCAGCGCGGGGGCGGGCGGGAAGAAATTGAAGCCGCCGCCGGGTCCCGGAGGTGCACTTTGAGCGGCCGCCAGAATGCGATCGCGCTTCGCATCATAAACAGGGCCGATGATCGGCTGCGGAACGGCGAATGAGCGCATATTTCGCGAGCCGTCATCCCCGGTGAACACCTCATTCCACGTGGCGTCTCGACCATGCCATTCGTGTACGACCCCCGTTTCGTTAATGCCCAGCACGCTCTTGCCGGCCGGTATCAATTTCACCAGACGGGGAAAGTTGATCCAGAACGGCTCGACGAAGCCCTTGAGCATACCCACGCCGAAACACAGGGCCCAGAAGAGCACCGTCACCACGACAGAGACGATGGCATTTCGCCAGATCACGCCGGCCAGGGCCGACACACCGTAATAGATGGCGAACAGGAACAGCATGATCGGGATGCACAAAAACAGCGCGCCGTTCCAGATTCCGAACCTCGCTCCGGCGATCAACCATAACCCCGAGATGAAATAGGCGGCGATCAACCCGATGAACACGCAACCGCCGGCAAACTTCGTGAGAAACAGCATGATTCGCGAAACCGGCTTACTCAGCAGCAAATCGATGGCGCCGCCTTCGAACATCTGCGGAATAATCGACGACGTCACCAGAATTGCGGCAAAGACTCCGAACACGCCGACTGCATAATTGATGATCAACATCAGCGCCACGCCGACGAATTGAGTCAATTGCTTTTGAGATAAAGGCACGACCTCGCTCTCGAATCCCAGGTAGACGATACGGGTTTCTCCCCCGTCGTCTTTGTGGAACTCCGACGGCCAGGCGGCTTCGATCGAGAGCCGATTGAGGCGCGCCGCTTCTGCGGCGTCGAGAGTCCCTGCGCGGCCGACGAGCTCGCGCGCTTCCTTGACCAGCCCGACGTCATGCCAGACGGCGGCGTCATACAGCACGGGGCCGTCGATGATCCCGTTCAGCTCTTCGCCCAGGGCTTCGATAACGTCACCCGACAATTCGCCCGGCGATTGCTCGGCCGCCTCGGCGAGCCGTTTCTTGAGGGGCGCGCTCAGCTTTCCGAAGATTTGCCGGCCGGGAGAAGGCCCCTCTTGCCCCGCCCGATTCTGAATTTTTGCAATCAGGCTGGGCCAATTGCGAACGGAGTTTCGCTGCAGGCGAGTGGCCTTACGTTCTTTGAAGCCTACCGGCGCAACCAGCACGAGCACCACCGTGATGACGACCAGCAGGATCCACAGCACCCGCGAGGCGAGCGCTTCTCGAAATGAATCCTTGAGTACGGCGAGGTACGGTCTCATCACATTGGCCCGCATTATTCCAGAAACGGAGAATCCACAACCGGTTGTTTGACGATGTCCAGAAAGGCTTCCTCCAGCGTGTCACGGCGGCGGGCCAGCTCGACAAGGCTGACCCCGGCTTTCCGCAAACCGTCCACGCAGCGGTCAACTTCCGACTGGTCGCCGATTTTCAGAACGACCTGGAATTGACCGCCGCCCGCTGCCGCCAAGCCTGTGCCGATGTTCCAGCCGTCGAGCGCGCGGCGGATTGCCTGCTCGCTTCCCCGCAACGTCAATTCGAGCTCGGCGTCGCGGCGCTGCGTGATCGCCTCGACCAGCCCCTCACGGCGAACTTCCCCTTTCACCAGGATCGCCACCCGATCGCAGACCAGCTCGATTTCCTGCAGCAAATGGCTATTGATGAACACCGTCTTCCCCGCGTCTTTAAGCCGTCGCATGGTCTCCCGCATCTCGCTACGGCCGACCGGGTCGACACCGTCGGTCGGCTCGTCGAGCACGAGCAACTCGGGATCGTGGATCATGGCCTGGGCCAGTCCCAGGCGTTGCTGCATCCCCTTCGAGAATTCGCGGACCGGCGTCTTCCCCCATTTTTCGAGGCCGACGAGCTTCAGCATCTCGGGGCGGCGCTGACGGACGGTGCGAACAGACATTCCGCTCAAGGCGCCATAATATTCCAGGGCCGTGTTGGCCGTGTGATGCCGCGGAATCCGGTGATTTTCAGGGAGGTAGCCGACGCTCGCGCGTCCCCGCCGATCGCCCGCCTCAAAACCGAGGAGCGTGGCGGTACCGCCGCTCTTGCGAACGATTCCCAGCAGGACTTTGATGAGCGTGGTTTTTCCTGCGCCGTTCGGTCCCAGAATGCCGAAGATCGAGCCGCGCTCGACCGTCAACGAAACTCCCCGCAATGCGTCGACGCGCCTAGGGCGGAAAATCCCTTCGCGATATGTCTTCCGCAGCGATTCGACCTCGATCGCGGGGGCAGTTTTGCTGGACGCGGGCATGTTTCGTTTCTACCACGGACCGGCGGGCTATGTACAGTTCGCCACTGGAATACTGTTGCCGTGATGCATATAGTTCCTACAGGCATGGCCCACCCAATCGCGAATTGCTGGCCCGGTTCGTATTGGTGTCGGGCCGTGCCTTTTCTTTGAGGTCTTCCTCCCCCGGACTGATGGACGTAACATGGTGAAACGCACCATGAACGTGTCTTCCCCGTCTGGGCCGCCGCAAGCGGATACAGGCGATCCAATTTACGGCCGGAGCTTCTGGCTGGCTTATGTCGCCAACCTGATGCTCGTTTGCGCCAATTCCCTCACGTTTCGGTTCGCCGAATATATCGCCGCGCGCGACGGTTCCGAAGAGCTGGCGGGGGCGATCGTGCAGGCCGGGCTGTTCGCCGCCATCGTGTGCCGGCTGGGGTTGGGAGGGGCCATCGACCATTACGGCCCTCGGCGGATCTGGCTGATGTCGGCCGCCGTCTACATTTCCGGATGCCTTACGTTTCTCGCCCCTGAAAAACTCTCGCCGATCATCTGGCTGGCCCGAATCGCCTACCAGACGGGACTGGCGGGCATGTTTTCGTGCTCGATCGTGCACATCCAGAACCAAGTTCCCGCCCAGCGCCGCACCGAAGTCATCGGCAGCCTGGGGAGCAGCGGATTCGTGGGGACCATTCTGGGAACGCAAATCAGCGATTTGATCTTCACGTGGCTCCCGCCAGGTCAGCCACGATTCGTCGCCATGTTCTGCGGTGCGGCGACACTCTGCCTGGCGCATGCGATTGTCACTCTGACTTTGACGCGCCACGATTCGCACGTGCGCCCTGCCGCGACGCCCGGCCCATTTCGCCTTTTGTTTCGCTACTGGCCCGGGCCGATCGTCGTGGTGGCGATGGCCCAGGGGTCTGGATTTGTCGTCACGACGGTTTTTTTGACCCGCTATGCGACGGCGATGGATTTCCGCGGGATCACCCTGTTTTTTCTCCCGTACTCCTTGATGGCGTTTGCTTGCCGTTGGATTTTTCGCGATTGGGGGACGTCATTCGGTCGGCACCGGATGGTGCTGTGGGGCCTGTCCGGAATGACGGTTGGGCAATTGCTGTTTCTGACAGTTTCGGTTGATTGGCTGCTGATCCTGCCGGCGCTCGTCTGCGGATTCGGCCACGCCCTGCTTTTCCCGGCGATCGTTTCCATCGGCGCCGGCCGGTTTCCGGTTCAGTATCGCGGCAGCGGCACGACGCTCGTCCTCGGTTTCACGGAGCTCGGAACGGGCTTGGCCGCGCCGCTTCTGGGATTATTGATCGACAAAGGGAACGCCGGCGGGGGGACGCGCGGCTTTTCGTGGATGTTCATTGCCGCCAGCGCGTTCGCCTGCTGCGGCCTGATCTACTACGCTCTGACCGCCGCACGCCGGCCCGACCATGACCCGCATCTTCCCTCATCCTCCGGCGATCAGCCGCAGATGATCGAAGCCGAATCGGATGTCGGCGAAATGATCACCGTCCCCGCCGCGGAGCCGTTTCCCCCGCGAGATGCCCCCCCGTAGCAAGGAGTCAGGAGGCGCGCGGCCCGGTTGTCGCATCATGGGCACCAAGAACGGTCCCCGTTGTTTAACCTATGTTGCGCACCTAAAGGCGACGCCGTTTAAATTCCGGCTGAATTTTAACATTCGCCCCCCGGGTCTTCACTACAAAAGGCGGTCGGAGCTCAACCGTTCCGGCAACTCCAGGTTCAGGGCCGCCAGGATTCGTT
>DASYAR010000268.1:0-14621 GCA_036501235.1 Planctomycetaceae bacterium | reverse complement strand
GTCGTCATCGATCTGGTCCAACAGGGCCGTTCCTGGTTGCGGTGAATCCATCTTTTCACGAGTGCGGCGCGCTCCGACCGGACGAATCACGATTGCGATTCGGACCGTGAAACGATCCGACCCAGCGGTGCGGTGTCATTGCGATTCCGTTCGAACCAGGCCAGCGTTTCGATCAGCCCCTCTCGGAAGGAGGTCGATGCGGCGAACCCGAATTCGCGTTGGGCTCGCGACGTGTCAAGGCAGCGCCGGGGCTGCCCGTCGGGCTTTGTGACGTCCCAATGAATCTCTCCCGGAAAACCGCTGAGCTCACAGATCATTCTGGCCAAGACACCAATCGTGATCTCTTGTCCCGAACCGAGGTTGACCGGCTCCGGCTGGTTGTAATGCTCCGCGGCCAGCGCGATACCCTCGGCTGCGTCACGCACGAACAGAAATTCCCGGGAGGCAGCTCCTGTCCCCCAGACATCGATGTGTTCCTGGCCGACGTCGCGGGCTTCGACCGCTTTGCGGATCAAGGCCGGAATGACGTGGCTTGACGCGGGGTCGAAGTTGTCGCGCGGGCCATACAGGTTCACCGGCAGCAGTGTTACCGCATTGAAGCCGTATTGCTGGCGATAAGCCTGCGCCTGGACGAGCAACATCTTTTTCGCGAGTCCGTAAGGCGCATTGGTTTCTTCGGGGTATCCATCCCAGAGCCGCTCTTCGCGGAACGGAATTTCGGTGAATTTCGGATACGAACAGATCGTCCCCACCGAGACGAATTTTTCGATGTTGTTGAGCCGCGCCTCTTCCATCAGCTGCAGTCCCATGATCGCATTGTCGTAGAAATAGCGTCCGGGATTGGCGCGATTGGCCCCAATGCCCCCGACCACGGCGGCCAGATGCACGACGACTTGCGGGTCATGGGTCAGGAACAAGTTGCGAATCGCATCGCGCTCTCGCAGATCGCAATCGGCGCTTCGCGGAACGACGATCTCAGCAGGGCGAAAGCGCTGCAACGCACGGCACACGGGACGGCCCAGAAATCCGGCGCCCCCAGTGACGATAACTCGCTTACCGGCGAGGAAACTCATGTTTCGAAATGCTCCCGAAGCAGCGCTCTGCCGCCAAAAGAATTTCGGATCGGCCTACATTGCGGGTGAACCCGCGCCAATCCCGATCGAGACCCCGGACTCGGCGGAGGATTGATTTCCATTTCCGCGGTCGAACCCGAGAAGGTCCTTAAGCAATCTGCCGAATCGTCCGGTAGCGATCTTGCGGTCGTATTCCAATTCCGCAAGCTGCCGCGCGCGCTGGCCCATCTCGTCTAATTCTCGACGGTGGTCCGCGCACCAGGAGATGGCGTCGGCCAGTCGCTGTGAGTCACCCGGCTGGACCACGCAGCCGACTCCTTCCCGCAGGACGACACGGCTGATTTCCGATCGTTCGTCGGCGAAAACGAGCGCAGGGACTCCTGCTGCCAAGATTCCGTAGAGCTTGCACGGCATCAGATATCCCGTCACGCGCGGATCCAGAGGAATCAGGTGCACGTCGGCTGCGCTCAAACTGCATGCCAACTCGGATTGCGGCTGGTATGGCAAAAATCGCACGTTCGAGAGTCGTCGATCCGCAACGGCTTGCTCGAGCCGCAACCGCGACGCACCATCGCCGATCAGTACGAACTCGATGTCGGCCCGGGTGCGAAGCCGCGCGGCTGAGTTCAGGACTTCGTCGAGGTTCTGACACAACCCCATGTTGCCCGAATACATCACGACGAATCGCCCATCGAGCCGTTCGCGGTGACGGAACGCATTTTGTTCTTTGATCGGATGGATGCGTGACGTATCTGCCCAGTTCGTCATGCGAATCATTCGGTCGTCGGGAATCGCGCACGCCGCCAGCGCCTGACGCATGTCGTCACTGAGGACGATGACGCGATCGGCGCTCCGATAAACCGAATAGAGACTGCGACGCAGGACGCGAGTCACTAAACCCTCGCGCGCCATTCCGAGGGCGACAGCCAGGTCGGGATAGATATCCTGAAGGTAGACGATCAGGCGGCACCGGTGCCGCCATTGCAGAAATCGTGCGATCAACGGCAACAAAAAAGGATCCGTCTCGACGACAATAGCTGCCGGGCGCGGCGTGAAAAATCCCACCAGCAGGGCCCCCGCCAGATACGTCAGCATTCCGAGGCCCCGGCCCCACAGTGAACGTTTTCCCAGGTTGACGTGGGGAACTCGCAGGATCGAGACCTCGTTATGGCGTTCACGTCCCCACGATCGGCGCGCAGTTCCCGAGATGTTCTGAATTCCTGAGATATGCTGATTCGGCTTGCCCGCGACCACGGTAATCTCGAAATCCGACGCGAGATCTTCGCACAGTTCCGTAAGCAGTTGTCCCGATGCCTCCGCGTCCGGCCAATAGGAACGGTTCAAAAACAGCAATCGTGGTCGCACGGCGCCGTCCGTTGACGATGGCGTGTCGAACGAAACCTCGAGTTGTTCTGATGACGTCATGAATTTGTAAGACTGAGCGCGATCGGCGCGCACTCCGTTCTCTTGGGTGACGTGCACCCCAGCCGAAAAAATCCAGGCTGCCGATTTCCGAACGTCCTCGCCATTGCGGCGGGCACAGTTTCACATTCTGCAATATTGCGGCAAGTCACCTCGTGCTTTTGACTTGCAATCATACCAATTGAAGATGGTAGACAGGTCGCATTTTGTCCCATCAAGTGATGAAAACGGAATCCATATACTATATGCCACAAATTTGGGTTCTGCACCCGTGGCTGATCACTCTTTGTCGTCTCATTGTCACGTTTCGGCGAGACGTACCGCAACCCCTGTCTGACACGGCGATTTCGAAAAGCGTCTCGCACGGTTGATTGTTCGGCATTTGCCGAAGAATCCAGTCCCGTTCGAAGAGGGATCGTCGCGTCGAGGCGAAAGCAGGCTCACAACCATTAATCCGTGCTTTACGAAATCTTCTGACGTTTCTTAGATTTCAATGGGAGGTGCCCGCGGAATTGGACTCTGACGCAGAATCGGCACCCAAGTCCGCTTCCCGATCTGACGGACCTGCATTTGGGAGCCTGCGTTTCGAAGTGGGGGCCGTCAGTTTTTCGTGCACCAATTCGCGGCGCAATTCTTCGACCGCTGCTTGTTCCGGATTGATCCCCAGGCAGAAGCGGACTTCCTCGAGCGCATCATCCAACCGGCCCGCCGTTCGATACGCTTTCACCAGTTCCAGCCTCCAATCGATCATATCGGATTTCCGGCTGACCGCTTGCTTGAGTAGAGAAATCGCGCGATCCGGGTTGCCGTTCAAATGCTCTGCAACGCCCGACCAGTACAATCGGTCGGCCTCCGAATAGTGGGAAGCCGCGGCTTCCAGCAGCGCGGTGGCTTTCGCAATCAGTAATTGTCGTTCGGCAACTTGCGTTTCTCCGGAGAATCTCGTTTGGGCCAACTCGAGAATCTTCGCCGGCTGGCCCGGGATGAGTCGATCAACGACGTCATTCAGTGAATGGTTCTCCAGGGAATAATCGAAGATCTTCCGCTGGTGGCGCGTTCCCAGGACCAGGCTTTTTTGCCAATAGAGTTCGCTCAAATCGCTGCGTGCCGCCTGTTCCGCCAGCAGCCCCGCGATAAACAACTGATCCTCGTCCACCGGGGCCAAAGCGACGGCGCGTTCCAGGTGCCGGATACCGCACGGATCGGCTTCTTCGAGAAACGTCAGCGTCGCAACGTCCAAGTCGGTCTTCGTAATCAGCGGGCAGGCGGCTTGGGCCGCCAGAAGATGTTGCAGTGCCGGGCGCAAGTTCTCTGCGACCAGCGGCTGTTGCCGCATCTCGTCGATTATCGACAATTGCGCGTCACGAAATGCCGCATTGGCTCTTCGATGCAACACAGCCAGTCCCGTGGCGTTCCAATTAGCAGGCGGAACAGTGCGGGAATCGGCTTCGAATCGCTGTTGCCACTCTTCGTAGAATTGGATTCGGTAGCGGTAAATCCACAGTTCTCCCAGCGCGTGCTGAGCCTCTGCATCGTCGGGCCGCAGACGGATCGCGTCGTTCAAATGACGAATCCGCGCTTCCAATTTGGTTGCATTCATCGCTTTCGGCGCCGTCAATGGCGGCATTCCGTGACGGGCCAAGCGACTGACTTCAGCCTTGGCGACCTCTTCGATCCCCAAGCAGCCGTTGGCGATTAGGACAACCGTAACGACGACCAGGACCAACGAGGGTTGCCAGACCGGAAGCGCAATGGACAGCGGCGGTCGGTGCGGAACACTACGTCGCGCGGCTTCACCGACCAAAACCCCGCACAGGACGGCAAACGTCAGGAGATTCGCCGGCACGCTGATACCGAAGTCGAATCCGGCATGAACCATTTGGCTGACCAGCGCAAACAGCGCGACATAGGCCAGCGCTTCCGTGCCGCCCGAGGCATTGCGGCGCATCAGGAACCATGTCGTACGGACCATCAGCAGCACACAGACGACAATCAACGTCAGACCGACCGCCCCCCCTTCGGTCAAGCCTTCAACGTAGTGATTGTCGGCATTGTAGAACCAGAGTTTGACCGGCTTGATTTGATACGGCTGGTAGGCATAGCGGTAGGTTCCGAAACCGGTTCCGAGGATCGGAAAGTCACCCACGGCCCGCCACGCGTCCTTCCAGTTTTCCCAGCGCGTGCTGCTCGATATCTTCTCCTCAAATCGCTGCGCGAGGCTGTCCGCCAGCCCCAGCCATCCCAAGAGGCAGGCGCAGAAAATCAATCCGACTCCCGCCGCCCAGGCCGCGACGCGAGCCCCTCTTCGCACGGCCAGGAGCAGTAACACCGCCAGCCCCGCCAAGGCAGCCGACAAGACGCCGCCCCGCGATACCGACGCGCAGACCCCTGCCATGGTCACAATGCACAAGAGACCGGCGAAGAGTTGCGGCGTTTGCAGTAGGAACCGGTGGGACCGGACAGTCTTTGGTTCGCCCGAAGCATCGTACGAAATGTGGGAAGACGGACGCCAGAAGGTCCACGCCAGGAAGCCCGCGGCGGCCGCCAGACAGAGATTCAGATATCCCGCCGCGTTATTGCGATTGACGAATGCAGCAAAGGGTTGCCCCCCCTGGGTCAGCGGTATGGTCCAATAGATTTTTTCGTTCCAGCTCAGCTTCTGTATGATCCCGAAGAATGCCAGGCAGGCTCCATTCACGGCCAGTGCGCCCAGCAGCCAGCGTTGTGCGCGGGGGATGGCGAATAGTCCCAGCCCGGCGAGGAATGCCGCTATTCCAGCCGTCAATCGCATCAGCTCCAAACGCGTCGACGCGGGAAAAATGCTGAATTGCGTTCGCTTCGCCAAGTCTTGGACCAGCGGCGGAGCCAAATGGCCAAGTTCCCCGTGTGCTGGATCACGAGACGTGTCGACCGTACTGATGTGGTTGATTATCGGAAGTTTCTGCGGCAACCCGGGGGTGATCTGCACGGCACCCAGCAACAGCGCCCCGGCGAGCGGTACGAGCAATGTGGGGAGGATGACCTCGATGATGCGCAACTCGCGTGGCTGCAATAAGAAGGAGACCAGCCACAGTCCCAAGGAAATCAGGACACCCGCATACAGCCACCACTGATGTCCGAGCTTCACGCCTCCGAACGCCCAGGGTGCAGAAATCAGAACTGCCAGCAAACAGGCTCTGGCCAGCCAAGCCATTCCGTCGGCTATAGCACGCACGGGCGTGCCGCCGGTTGCACGGTCGTGATGGCGCAGGAATTCCCCGGCCACGCGCTGCTGTCCTCGATTCGACCCCATCAGAATGCAACCGGGCGAAGGGCTCTGAATCGCGCGATGACGTCTCGGCACTACGAATGGCGAAACACAGAAATCCTGGCAGTTTGGACCGTTGTCGAAGTCGGCAGCCGCTGCGCGTTACGGACTACTGTTACTGGCAATCGGGCCGTTACCGTTGTTGTTTTCGTTGGCCAATGCGGCGCCACCGAGAGCTGCTCCGGCGGCCCCGGCCGCCAAGGCGAGAAACCCAAGCCCCCCCGCGCCACCACCGCCCCCGCCCCCCGCGCCACCACCGCCGCCTGCCAGAGCTCCAACGCCACCGGGTCGATTTCCGTCATCTTCGGCGGGTTGTTGGCTGCTCACATCATCGATATCGGCGTTGTCGACGTCGATATCGTTGTCCGGAGTGTTACCTGTCGCCTGCACCAACCGGACCGAACTCACCTCTTGGATTGCTGCGTTTCCCGCACGCAACCCGACGAGAGAATTTCCTGCCGCAACCGACACGCCAAATGCGGCCATTCCATCCGGTCCGACAGATACAAATGTGTAATCTCCGACCGGCATAGACGTTATGTAGAACCGGCCCTGTTGATCGACCGGGGCTTGACTCACCACAGCTCCATTGCGGACGAGATACGCGGTCCCTTGCTGCATGGGGATACGTACGTGAATGTTGCTGGGAGTGATACTGGGGGCGATTTTTGTCAAGCGACCTCCGATCGAACCGTCAGAATGCACGTGGAAAATCGGCAACCGCAAGACGGTGCCCCACGATCCGGTCGTTCCCCCGGGCGCGCTGCGATCAGTCGCTTGCGCGTTGACCAATTGCATTGTCGGAGTGACGGGAGTAGTCGGCAATGTGAGAGATCGAGGAGTTTTGGAATGCGGACTTCTTGCTTTGAACGCCATCGACCGTGACATGCCGTTGAATGCGGCAATCCGTCGGTTGGGACGGAGGAAGGGTTGCATGATTCCCCTGACGACCGGCACATCGCGCGGCGGGACAAGAACGGCGTCAATTTGCAGAAAACTTTCCGAATCGCGAGCCATTTCAGGCTGTGGTTGTCGAAGTTGGAAGCGATCGGAATCAATCTGCATTTGCACGTCTTCCGTTCGACCCCGCTTGGCGTTCGCCGCCAGAGCTGGCAGAATCTCGACGGCAAAAATTAACATTCCGTCGTCACCCGACGCATAAACGGTGTACACGCCTGGCTGCAAGCCGGCTGCTTGAAAGAATCCGTCAAGTCCAGGTCGCACTTCGGAAATGACTTTACCACGCTGCAGAAATCTCAAGGAAACTCGTTTCGCCGGTACCAACCCCCGGCTACGGCCGTCGACGACTTGGAGACGTCCAGGAAGCAATCCGTCAATCGTCAATCGCGCAAAATACCGGCGATCGGCATCGTGCTTCACCTCCGGTGCCTCTGACGTGTCAGGAGCTGCGACGGAGCGCGTCGGCTTGACGACGCGCTTCGGCTGGACGGGAGCGGCAGGCTCCACAACATCCTTGGCCGCTGAGTCGTCCTCTTCTTCTTCGGCGGACAGCAATTGCGTTTCCGGGTCTGCCACGGCACCCCCTGTTTCCTCTGAATTCGGGGCCAAGACTCCTAAACCTCCCGCCAAGGCATCAGGCGCTTGAACACCCGATACAGTGGGGTTCTGATTGAATTGGTAGGCCGTCACGACACCCGTCAAACAGACCGGGAGCACCAATAATCCACTCAGGAAGAAGCGCATCAGTTTCGATTGCATGACATCGTCTCCAGTGGTCACAACTTGGCGAGTGACCAAAATCCAATGAGATCGGTTTCAATTTCCAACTGGGAAGCGGCCCACGAAGGAGTCTCTTTTACGTTTGACTGCTTATTGTTCGACAACTTCAGCAATTGACTGCTTCAGCCTCTGGCCTTTCAATCCGATTCGGTTTTGCGACATGCGCGTCCTCTACGACAGATATCAGGCTTAACAACTAGGATAAGTGGGCTGTTTGGAGTTGTCAACTGTTAAATTGGGAAGAATTTCCCGGAACCAACGGCGAACCACGTCGGAGATCACTTGGCATCGCTTTGCAACTGCATAGGACCGATCGGTGGTCAGATTGTCCAACCCTGGCGACACCCTTGACCTGACTGGCCGGCGCGGCAGCGATGGCTCGAGTTGATAGGTCGTCGGCGTTTTGCATCTGGGGTTGACAGGTGGGGGCACATCTTAAATTGAGGGCCCCCATCTCGTTACAGCGTGATTTGACTCCCCGAAATCGTGAGCTAGGCTTGCGCAGCGTCCCCAGGCGCCACAGGATTTGGGTCGGTTTAATACGACGCCGGCAGCGAATTCGGGTGCCCTCCGAATCGTCTTTTTGAGGTAGGCACCAATGTCCGTTTTGCCCCTGGATGTCCGGGCCAGCATGGACCCGCCGAGCGATCTCGATTTCAGCCCTGAGAACGCCACGGTCACCGGCACGAATCGCCCCCGACAGGTCCGCACGAATCGCCAACGATCCCGAATTCGACCGGATCGCGAGTTGAGCGACGGACGAGGGCGTCGCCAACGATCAATCGACGACCGTCTTCTCCAAGCCGTGCGGCGGATTCACGGGTCCGATTCGGGAGCCCGCGATATGCGCTCGGCAGCACGTTTCGCCTTCCTGTATCCCGCTCGCGTCACGTATTCCAACCCGCCTCAGGCGTGCCAGGCCGCTCAGGTGATGAATCTGGATGTGGTCATGACCGATCTGTCAGCGGAGGGCGCCGGAATCCTGGTCTCGGCCCGTCATGAGCCACTTCCCTGGCGGGTCTCCCTGGTCATTGACGGAAACATCTTTACCTGTCAGGTACGCTGGACAAAACATGTCGGCGGATCCGTCTATCGCTACGGACTCGTATTTCGTGACGTTTCGTGACAGGCGGAGACCCGCGCCTCAATAATCGCCGGCCGCAGATTCCGTGACGTCGGAGGAATGGAATTCTGGACAGGTCGGCGGTGCTTCAGTGATCCGCGCCGAGCAAGGACCAACTCCGGTCGCGTTCCACCGGTATAAAAGTCCAATGCGAAGCCGTCCCATCAATTCAGGGTAAAGCTCGAATTGATTCCGCGAAATTCGAAATGTCTTCGAGCGGCGTATTACCCGTTCGGATAACTCCCCCGAGCGTCAATGCATCGATTGCCGAGTCGACTGACTCAAACGAGAGCATCCTGCCTTTGACGAATATCAGACATTCATGATCATCGTACTCGTTTATATTCTGCTGGTTTTGTTCGAACATGCTCGAACCCCTTTCGTGGTGATTGCCCCACGGAACAATTTTCGGCATAATTCGATAGCCGATAAGAAGGAAAAGCCCGTGGTTCCCGGTCAGGGGGAACCCTGGTTGCCCATCAGGAAGCTCCTGATGCTGCCTAAAGTGACCAACCAACCCGATAACTGCTGGAGACGGCCCTCTTCAGCACTGCGAGAGGTCTGTTGGCGTGACTGAACCGCTGCAGGGTAACCCCAACGACTCCCGGTGCTCGCTCTGGAACGTGCCCCGTCCCGTTCGACCACATCTCAATCTCATTCGACCCAGTCGACTTCGGCGCCTCGAGTTGGGCGTACTGGCGCGCGTTATGTCATTCGTCCCGTTGCTCGCCCTAGCGGGCAACACCCAGGCAGATTTTTCGCTGCCGTCGGGTTTGGTTCTTGCCTGGGGGGATGTCGAACCCGCTGCCGAATCAGATTCCCAGCCTGAATCAAAACGGCTGGGCCCCGGCGACCACGTCCGTATGCTGCAAATCGGCCCGACGAAACGCACCTATCTGGTGCATATCCCCGAAAAACTCGACCCCGAAAAACACCCGCAGCAGTCGGCGCCGGTTGTCCTGGCCCTGCATGGAGCAGCGATGAACGGCCCCATGATGGCCTGGCTGTCGGGACTCAACCAAAAATCCGACGAGGCCGGTTTCATCGTCGTCTATCCCAGCGGCACCGGGCCGCCGGGCTTATTGACCTGGAACGCCGGCGGCTTCGCGGGCAAACCGGGCGTCACGAAGCCCGACGACGTCGCGTTCATCGGAAAGCTGCTTGACGACCTGGCGAGAGTGGCGAACATCGATGCTAAACGCGTCTTCGCCTGCGGAATGAGCAACGGCGCCATGATGAGTTACCGGCTGGCAGCCGAATTATCCGATCGCATCGCCGCCATTGCGCCGGTCGCCGGGACGATCGCCATCGAAAATTCTCGCCCGCAGCGCGCGGTTCCCGTGCTCCATATCCATGGGACGGAGGACCGGCTCGTACCGATGGCTGGCCCCAGTGAAAAACTGCCGGCGCGCATCAAATTCAAGTCCGTGGCCGATTCGATTCAGACGTGGGTCAAACTCGACGGCTGCGACGAGGCGCCCGCGAACGACGTCTTGTCGCACGCGGGGGACGAGTTGAAAGTCACCCGCACGACGTATTCGGGTGGACATGACGGTGCAGAAGTCGTGCTCATCGTGGTCGAAGGTGGAGGCCACACGTGGCCCGGTCGGCCCACCCCTGCCAAATTCCTCGGCAAAACGGCCCGCAATATCTCCGCCGACGAATTGATCTGGGAATTCTTTCAGAAGCACCCGATGAAGTGAGCGTTTCGATTCGTTCGGTGATTGCTTTCCCTTGAAGGCAGCGCCATCCTGCAGACGATTCGACAGCACGGCATCCTCTTGGTATCGGAGATGATCAGAATGGATTTCGGAATTCGCATGTTGTTGCTGACCGCTGGTTGCCTCTCATTGTGCGGTGACCTCGCCTTGGCCCAAGCCGAGCACTCGGGCATCTGGGATGCTACGATCATGGCCCAGCCGTTCGATCGGGAGCCGTTTCGGCAAATCAAAGTGCCGAAATGGGTCTCGGAGACCATCGGTTGCGGTTACACGCTGTCGGTGATGGATGGCAAGGCAAGGGCAGCGGCGGCAGCGCACGGCGTGACGATCAGCGAGATGGGATTCGTCGATCCGTTCTACGCCTACTACGACAGCCGGCTGCTGAAGAAACGCAGCCCACACGTGCCGCTCGACCGATTGCCGAAGGACATCGCCGAGTACCAGCGTCTGGGCGTGCGGGTCTTGGGCGTCTATCCCCCGTGCCTGCAAGGCGAGGTTTATGAAGATCATCGCGACTGGCGTCGAATCGCCAGCAACACCACCGACATCCCGCAGATCGACATGCAGGCCTTTCCGCACGGCGGCATGTTATGTCTCCTGGGTCCGTATGGCGATTTCTTCATCGACGTCCTGGCGGAGATTCTCGAAATATTTCCGGCCGTCGATGCCTTCAGTTTCGACGGCCTGCACTACGGCGGCGTCTGTTATTGTCAGCATTGCCGGGCTAATTACCGCAAAGAGACGGGCGCCGAAATTCCCGCGACCGACATGAACGATTCGGCGTTTCGCCGTTATCAGCACTGGGCCGATCGGCGCATGGAGAATCTCGTGCAGCGGATGCAAATGCGGCTGAAGGGAATTAAGCCCGACGTGGCCCTCGTCACATGGACGACGAATGCCGGTCGTTTCGGACACTTCTTGAGCATCCCTCGGAATATGCCGGCGCGGATGAACCTGCTTCTCGACGCGCCCGACCAGGAGTTCTGGCTCGACGAAACCAATCGCGGTACGACGATCGTTCCTGCGTTTGCCAATGCCTACATCTGGGCGACGACGAATCACCGTACGGCTTTCAGCGAGCCTTACATTTTGAGCCACGGCAACCCCTACGGCAAAGACAGCTTCCCACCGCAGGAGATCATGCGGCGGATGATGCTACCCCTGACGTACGGCGCCGCTCCGAGCATCGCGGTCGCCCAACCGGCGAACTTGCAACAGGAACTGTACGCTTGCCTGGATGAAGTGCAGCGGCGCAAGGCCTGGCTCACCGATAAATCGCCTGAACCGTGGGGCGCGCTGCTGATGAGCGACAACACGCGGAATTTTTACGGTCGTGCGGCAGGGCTGGTCGAAGAGCGCTATATGTCCGCCGTCCTGGGAACTTTTCGAATGGCTGTGGAAGAACATCTGCCGATCACCGTCGTCAATGACTGGAACCTCAATTCGGCTGACCTGGCACGATACAAAGTATTGATCCTTCCCAACGCGGCCTGTCTCGACGATGCGCAGGTGGCTGCGGTGCGAGAATTTGTTCGTAGTGGAGGCGGCCTGGTCGCCAGTCTCGACGCGTCGTTGTTTGACGAATTCGGCAATCCCCAGGAACAGTTTGCGCTGGGGGACGTCTTCGGCGTCGATTATCGCGGTATTCCGCAGGCGACGGCAGACGTCAAAGAGGAGCTCGACGTGAATTTCGCCCAGGCCATCGGCCCGGACTATTGGGAGAAACGCAAAAACGTGTTCGATTTCAAGCAGGATCCGGGCTCAATTCTCAACCAGGGCCGGATGAAGACCTATGTCGGAAAGAACATGGTCACATTCAAAGGCCCGGCAGTGCGCGTGACACCGCACGGAGGCCACGTGCAGACAATTGCCACCATGCAAGCGAAATCCGTCGCCGGCGCACCTTTCATGCCGGCCGTGATGACGAACACCTTTGGCCGGGGCCGCGTGGCCTATTTTTCCGCCGGACTCGATGCGGCTTACTATCTCTATGCGTACCCCTACCAGCGACTGGCCCTGAAACATGCGGTCGAATGGGCCGCCTCGACTCCGGCTCCTGTTCGGATCGATGCGCCCATGTGCGTCCATTCCACAGTCATGCGGCAGACGAAACGGAACGCGGATGGAGTCGATCGCCTGATCGTGCACCTGTTCAACGATCTGAACACGACGGCCCATCACGCATTGCCGGCCGATGACGTTCCGCTTCGGGAAGAAACGGTGCCGATCCGCGATATCCGCATCACGTTTGATCCTTGCTACCGGTTCCGGCGGGTGCACGTGGAGCCGCAAGGTCTCAATCTCGAATTACAGCCAAACGCGTCAGGAACAACGATCGTCGTTCCGCAACTGGACGTCCACTCGATGGTGATTGGGGAGTTGGACGAGGCGATCGCCAAAGACCGCAGCAAATGACGCCAACTTCAGTTGCCGCCACCGATAGCCACTACGAAGAATCCACGACCGCGGTCGTTCGGGATGTCGATCGAGGCGACAACGGTCGATTGTTCTGCGCGAGATCGTGCGGAGCGTCCCGGCGGCCCGTCCGGGACGCTGTATCCGCCAGGTGGGGCCGAATCTCTGGCGCGAGATCGGCGGCCCACGTCCGAGGCTTACTTTTGAGCTTTACTTTTGGACCAGTCGCACGCCGGTCGCACAGGGGCCTTTGCGTCCCTGGCCGATCGTGTACTCTACGGTCTGCCCCTCGCGAAGCTCCTCGAACGACACGCCTTGCACTTCCGAATGGTGAAAGAACAGATCGTCCCGTTCTCCCTCGACGAACCCGAAACCACGATCCGATACCAGCCGCTTGATCTTACCTTGTGGCATCTCTGCCCTCCTGAGAAAAACATCTGACCGAGACGGGTTCGGCGTCACCGAGGAACATGACCCGGCGGAACATGACCCGTCCAAACATACCCAGAGCAGAGAGCCACACAACCGAGGCGAGCACTTGCAGCAAGGACTCAAGAAATGAACCTGCAGCAGGACGGGCAACGCGGTCGCGGTCCAACGGGCCGCGCGACCTGTCTCTACTCCTGAAATCGTCCTCTTGACGACCAGATTATATCCCGCGCCGCTTCGGAAGGGCAATAGTTGCGCCCGTCTGCGAATGTCTCTATGCGACGTCTCTGGAGTGGATACGGCTTTGATCCGCAAGACAGTCGTGCGGCCGCCATGAAGTCCCAGGCCAGTCGAAACAGCCGTCCCGGTATTTGAAGATCACCCTCCGAATTCAAACGGGCCTGCGACAGGTGTAAGATATTGATTCGCATACAGGGATTCATGCAGCTGGCAGGTGTCTTGATGTCATATTCCTTCATTCCGCGCGGCTGTTCCCTCATCGTCATCGTGGCATCGTTCGTCATTTGCCAGTCGATATGCGCCGGCGAGGTGAATCGCGACGGTAGTCTCGTCCAAGTCGCGGCACAAGAACCAGCCTCGCGGCTCGACGGGCGGGTCTTCACAGAGAAAACGAAACGTGCGCAGCTCGCCGAAATGTGGGACGCGGATGTGCGAAAGCGGCGGATTGCAGCCACCGAGCGCGAGACCGCGGCGTGGAACAAGATGCAATCGCTTACAGACTGGGAACGGTTTCGCGATCAGCGGATCGGCGCGCTGCAGCGGTCGTTGGGAGCGGACATCGCCGCGCCAACGGACTTAAAGGCGGTTCTGACCGGAACGGTGCGCGGCAAGGGATATCGGATCGATAACTATGTGTTCGAGAGCCGGCCCGGTCTGTTGGTCACGGCCAATCTGTATCGACCCGAGGAATCGCGTCAGCCCATGCCAGGGGTCTTGATTTGCCACAGCCACCACAACGCGAAGACGCAAAGCGAATTGCAGGAGATGGGGGCGCTCTGGGCTCGGCAGGGTTGCCAGGTGCTCGTGATGGATCAACTCGGGCATGGCGAAAGGCGGCAGCATCCGTTCCGGACGGCAGCAGATTATGCCGGGGAGTTTCGCCCGAGCCGCCAGGACTATTACTTTCGTTACAACGTCGGAATGCAGCTGCACGTCATCGGAGAGAGCCTGGTCGGGTGGATGGCCTGCGACCTGATGCGCGGAGTCGATTTGCTTCTGGCCCAACCGGGTATCGACCGCAAACGGATCATTTTGCTCGGCGCCGTCGCCGGTGGGGGCGACCCGGCGGCAGTCGCGGCGGCTCTCGACTCGCGGATCGCCGCCGTCGTCCCGTTCAACTTCGGCGGTCCGCAGCCCGAGACGACCTACCC
>DASYAR010000267.1:0-3744 GCA_036501235.1 Planctomycetaceae bacterium | reverse complement strand
CTGCGTCTTTATCGTTCCAGCATCGTAAACGTAACCTGCTTCAAATTCACATTCACCCACGCAATCGCCCGCAAGTCGACGTGCGCCAGCAGTCGCCGTGCGTGAACCTCAAACGGGTCCTGCCGCCCGTCAAATGCCGTGATCTTCACAGCGACACCCGGTGCGATCAAACGAAATCGCTGTTGCCCCGGTTGCCGACCATTGACGAGCACGGGCACGTCAGCTTCGACTGCCGCGGCCCCGCCAAAACAATGCACGACCGCCTCTTCATACAAAGCGATTTCGAGGCCTGCACCCAAGTCCCTCAGCAGACCCGTCAAAAAATCGTGCAACTGAGCCGCGCCGGGCACTGTGGCATTCCAACGTCCCGCCTCGATATCAAAACCGAGTCGGTCCGCCGGGCGCCATTGCGTGTTGACGTATTCATGTTCCACGTCTTCGGGCCGAATATTGATCAATTTTCCGTGGGCGACGTCACTGAGAAGCAGGTAGTGCAGCAATTGGGCGCGATGCTGCCCCGACAGCGACTCGACGGCCTTGAACTCGAACACGCCGCCATCGGCGACCAGTGCATCCATAAAGTACCGCTTCTGGAAAGAACCAAACATCAGGTCAATCGGCTCTTCCAGTCGCACGCCCGGCAACCGGTACGCCAGTTCCTGTTTGTAAATCCGCTCGTCGAAAAAGCGCCCGAGTTCGTTGTGGATCGCAAATACCTGCCGCATCACTTCAAACGAGATCTCGCCGAATTCCTGCTGCGAAATACGGCTGATCGGGCAGCGAAGTGAGATCGGCATGTCGTTCCTGCGATCGGCGAAAGTACGCATTCGGGATAAACAAACGGATTATGGCAAAAAGATCTGGGGCAAAAAAATCAACGGACGAAATCTTGACGTCTTTATCTTTTTGCCTCAGATTTTTTTGCCTGCTCGTCGTCGTCGGGGATTTATCGTGGAAAATGCGATTTTGTTTACGGCAACAACCGGTCGAAGGCAAAAAGATCTGGGGCAAAAAAATCGACGGACGACGGAAGTGCTTTCTATCTTTTTGCCCCAGATTTTTTTGCCTTGTTCTTCGTCTTCTGGCTGCTTCAACAGCCAGCGTCGAAACGGCCTTTTTGTTACCGCTGACAAAATGGTCGCTCTTCACGTCTTACGAAACGGACTGGCCCGCAACGGACTCGATCATCTCGTCGAATTTCGCCTCGACCTTGGCTTTGAAATCCATTTCCATCTCGTACACGTCGGTGAACTCGGCGAAGGCCCAGCGGCCGTGCGTGCCGAGGTGGTTCACTCCGGGCACCCAATACGTTTCCATTGTCGATTTCTTTTCCTTCGCGTCTTCGCCGCGATAGCCTTTGATCTCGACCACCAGGTGCAGCAGGTCGTCGGGGCCGTGGCCGTCGTCTACCAGCACGAGAAAATCGGGGCGGTATTTCTTCATCTCGGAACCGAATCGGTATGGCACTTCGAATCCCAGGCTATGGTTCTTGGCGTAGGCCCGCACACGGGGGTGCGCCTCGGCGACCCGGCAGAACTCGGCCTCCCAGTCGCTGTCGAGGATCACCCAGTTGATGTGGCAGCGGCGGGAATCGGTTTCCCAGCGGTCGGTTTTGCTGGTGTTGAACCGTACGTGCATCGTCGAGCCGGCCGGATTGTACGGATCGAGGAGGGCCTTGATCGGATTGCTGCCGAGAAACGAATGCGTGATTCCTGCCGTGATCCGGTTGCAGGCCATGTCGGCCAGTTGCTGGTACATGAGCAGGGCCGGGTACGTGCCTCCTTTGCAGACGAGGCACGAGTCGAGCCACTGCTTCGTGATCCGCTTGAGCTGCCCGAACAGATGCAGCTTTGGCTCCTCTCCCGGATCGCGCCACTTCGTGTACAGCAACCGCTGCGTGAGGTGAAACAGCAGCGTCGAGGGACGCATGTCTTCCAGGTGCTCGAGGTCCAGATCGACTCCCTCGCCGATGATTCCCGAGTTGTGCGTCTTCGACGGCCCGACGAGCTCCGGGGTGAGCGTGAGAACCGAATCGTCGTTGAATGTGGCGTTCAGCCGCTCTTCGGGAAGCTCGATGCGATAACCTTCCACGCGCGGAAAGCGAATTTCGAGCGCGTCTCGCTCGGGCCGCACGGCTTTCACAACGATCGTCTCTCGCGGCGGCTGTGGCGGAGCGATAACCGGTTTGGCCGTGAAATCGAACGGGATGCCGAACACGTCGGCATATTCGACGTTGAACAACTCTTCTTCGTTCAGGTCATACGACTGCCGCCGCAGCGCCCGGCCGATCACCTGCTCGCACAGAAGCTGCGTGCCGAACGCCCGCACGCCCAGGACGTGTGTGACGGTGTTGGCGTCCCAGCCTTCGGTGAGCATCGACACCGAAACGACGCAACGGATTGAGCCGCCGAGCGTGTCGGGCTTGCCGACCGTGTTCATCACCTCGCGAAGCAACTCCTGATCGGTGATGTTCTCGGCCGATCGCTGGTCGCCGGTGCGCTCCACGATTTCGCGGCGGAAGCGTTCGATTTCGTCTCCGGCCATCGCGCGGAAATTGTCGTCCAGCGCGTCGCCGGCTTCGAGCTGCTCGCTGTCGATCAGCAACGTGTTGGGCCGTGCGAGGGCGTTGCCGGTGGTCTCATCGAAATTTCGAAACAGCGTCAGGCGGCCGTTTTCGAGCGTCGTCGAGCCGTCTTCATTCTTCCGCTGGAATCCCGAGATGTAATCGTAGATCAGCTTCGAGATCGCCGTGTTCTGGCAGACGATGATGAAGCAGGGCGGCACCTTGATGCCCTTGTCTTTCCACAGCTCGAAGGTCTTGTCGTAGTGACCGTACAAGGCCTGCAGGGCGGTCTGCAGCCGGGTCGGCAGTTTGAGCGGGTCGAGGTCGTCGGCTTTACCCCGTCCCTTCTTGGGCATGTCCTGGCGGATGTTCTCCCACAGGTCGCGATACATGGGCATCTCGTTGCCGGGGATGTTCTCGGCAACAGGTACGCGCGGCAACTTGACGATGCCGCACTCGATCGCGTCCATCAGCGAGAAGTCGCTCATGGTCCAGGGAAAGAGCGTCCCCTCGGCGTAACCCGAGCCGCGCAGGAAGAAAGGGGTGGCCGAGAGGTCGTAGACCTGAGCCAGTCCCAATTTGCGGTTGACGGCTTCGAGCCCGGAGATCCAGAGGCGGGCCGCTTCGTTGTTTTTCTCGGCTTCTTTTTTGTCGTCTCCTTTCAAGTCCTCGTCGTCGGCATCGGGAGGTTTTTCGCGATAGCAGTGATGCGCTTCGTCGTTGATGGCCAGGATATTCTTCATCCCCATCAGGTCGGGCATGACGCGCTGCAGCATCTGGCCTTCGGTTTCGAGCGTGTCCAGCTCGTCTCCGAGCCTCCCTTGCAGCAATTGCCGGCCCCCTTTCGATAGCTCGATCCGCTCGCGCAGTTTGAAGGCGTGGTAATTGGTGATGACGATCTTGGCGCGGTTGAGATCGTCGAGGAAGTCGCCGGGAATCAGGCTGCGATTGGCGTAATAGCTGTCGGGATCGTTGGGCTGCAGCACACGGAGGCGGTCTTTGATCGTCAGGCCGGGTGTGACGATCAGAAACCCGCGAGTGAAGTTTTTGCTGTTCGGGCGGCGGACGGCGTTGATCGTCTGCCAGGCGATGAGCATGGCCATGACGGTGGTCTTGCCTGCGCCGGTGGCGAGTTTCAGGGCAATGCGCATTAACTCCGGATTGGAGATGTTATTCGCATT
>DASYAR010000266.1:0-3535 GCA_036501235.1 Planctomycetaceae bacterium | reverse complement strand
TTTGAAGAGACTCGGCAGCCCCTCGGCACAGTGGTGGTCCCACAATCCGACCTGCAACGAGACGAAAGGGACGTCCGCCTCCACGAGCCGCCGCGCCCGGACAAACGACTCCCAGTCCCAGGTCACAGGAGACGGGGAATGCGAATACATGAACTTGTTCCCGCCGCGCCGATAGCGGTCGAGCGTCTCCGGTTTCTCTCTGCTCAGATCGAAAGCCTGGCGCGCTTTCCCGCTGGTCAGCAGATCGAGAGCTTGCCCCGAGAATTCTTCGATCGCCCGCATTTCGCCGCTGACGTCAACTTCCCGTCGCAGCCTGTCCAGTTGCGCGGACAATTCGACGCGTGTCTTCAGCCGCGACAAGTCCAGTTGTTCCGTGATCTGTAAGCTCTTCAGTCCCCTGTCGTCGGGGACGAACGCACGGTGCGGCGCGCCGACCCACAGCGGCTGCTCGGCCTCCGCGATCTCCTGATTGTCGCCCTTCAGGCTCACAAATTTCGGAAGGCCGGCAGCGTGCCCCTGCGCCAGGCGGCTGACGTAGGAGCCGAACGACGGGCGACGCTCACGCCGGGGAAAGCCGGTGAATATCTCGATTCGCTGGTGGTCGGGCTCCTCCCACGTCGCGCTGCGGACCACGGAAAATCTGTCGGCCATTCGGGACTGGAGCGGCAGCAACTCGCAAAGCTCCATTCCCGGCACGCTGGTCCGGATCGAGCGGAACTCGCCGCGGATGTCTTTCGTTGCCTCGGGCTTCATGTCATACATGTCCACGTGGCTCGGTCCGCCGCCCAGGCAGATCATGATCACCGATTTCCCCCGTCGGTCGGGCGCCACTCCCCCGGCGGCCTTAAGGCGGAGGAAGTGCGAAAGCGTCAGTCCGCCCAATGCCAGCCCACCTGAACGGAGAAAGCTGCGGCGCGAGACTCCGTCGCAGAAGCGCTCGGGACCTCCGGTGAAGAACGTCAGCATGGATCGATTACTCCTGGCGAGCCACTCGCCACGCAGGCGGACGATATGTCAGGCGCGAATCATGTCGATTCGTTTTATCTCCCGATTTGCCGGCCCTAACCGCCGGTTGACATCCAAAGCAGTGAGCAGCGTATTATAGACGTCGATCGCTTCCGCGCCGACATCCACGATCTGCCCGGTCTTGAATCGGCCACTGGCGCCGGTGATGGCATGGAACACGCCCGACAACTCGCGCTTCACGTCTTCATGCCGTCCATCGCCGGATTCGGTGGAGAGCGTAATCAACGAATTCTCGAGGATCGTCTTGCCGTTCGGCTCGACGCAGTCACGGCTGGCCAGCCGATTCAGGAAGTACGCCACCTCGCGCATCTTCATATGGGCGTGGGCCCGTAACGCCTCGTTCTTCTGGGATTCGTCGAACTCGTGCCACCATTCGTGGCTGCACGCATTGGAACCCGATTTCCGGCGCTGGCCGGCGTCGTCGAATTCAAAGACGGTCCTGCCGCCGTACTCGTAGTGGCCTTTGAGGCGAATCCGTTCGCCGGCCGCCAGAAACGTCAGCGAACCGAACCGCACACGGTCCGTTTGAATCGCCAGCGCATACAAGTCGGCCATCAGCCGCCATTCGGTCGTGAGCTCGTCGAGCGTGATATCGATTCCTTCTCCGCCCGGGTCGGCTTCACCGCCGTGGGCGACATGAGATTGTGGAGGCAGATTCCGCGACGCCGCATCGCGGATCGGCGGCGCGTAAGCTCGCTGCTCGTACTCGCGAATGCGTTCCAGGTGGTCGGCGATTCGCGCCCGCGACGTCGCACCCAGCGGGGAGTTGTTGCCGGTATAGAACTTGTATTGGCCGACGACCGTATCGAGCACACTGCGCTTCAAGCGCGTTCGACGCACATCCGCTTCGTCATGGGACTGCCCGATGGTTCCGAAGACTCGTTCGAACACGTCACGGGGTTTTTCCTGCATCGCCGCCGCCGCCGTGCCGTCGTCGTTGTAGCTGTGGATGTACCGGCCTGCGCGACTGCGCCGGAAAAATGTGCCTGCGACCAGTGTGGGGACCATGCCGGCCGGCATGCCGTCGGGATAATGGGCCTTCCGGATCACCTGATCGATCGACGGGCCGCCCGCCTTGGCTTCTCCGTCCGGAGGCTCCGCCGTGAATGCACCGGTCGCTCCGTCGTAATGGGCATTGATTCCGGACTGGTCGCACCGCAACTGGTCCATGTTCCGCATAATGAGCAGTTTGTCGGCCAATGGCTTGAGCGGTTCGAGAACACCGTCGAAACCTTCCTTTTGCAAAGGCGCCGGAATTCCCAACCCAAAGAAAACATTGAACGCTCTGATCGGCGGCGCCGCGGCCGCGGCCTGCGCTGTGGACGGCAGCATTTCCTCCAGCAACGGCAGGCCGATCGTGGCAGCGCCCAGGCCCTTGAGCATTGTGCGTCGGCTGATATGTCGGTGATTCATGGACTTCGTCTCCAGGTTATTGGTTGTTGTTTTTACCGGATGGGGCCGGCACGGCGGGTTCCGTGCGTGCCTTCTGGACCAGGTCGCTGAGCACGATCGCCGTCATCAGGCTCGCATACGTTCCGCCTCCCTGCTGCGAGGCGCGATGAATGTCTGCCATGACGCGGGCGTCATCGGCGCCCAACGGCCGTCCCAGGGCGAATTGCGTCAGCTTCCACGTCAGCGATTCCCGAACGCGATCATTCTTTGCCATAACGTCCATGAGTTCCCCGGACGAACGGTAGGAAATCGGATTCTCCTGTCCGGGGAACAGAATGACGCCGTCGTCTTGGAGTTGGTTGCCGTGTTGATCGACCTCGCGATAAGAGCCCAAGCCGTCGAACCTTTCCAGTCCGAACGAGAGCGGTTCGAACTTGGCGTGGCAACCGGCGCACTTCTGGTTTGCCAGACGTGACTCGGCAATGGCACGTTGCGTGAGTCCCGGCTTGGTCGGGACTGGGGTGGTATCCACGCAGGGCGGTGGATCGCGCACCTCGCCGCGCAACAGTTCGTGCATCACGAACAGTCCGCGTGTGACCATCGAAGCCTCGTCGCCACCGATCGTCAGCACGCTGCCGTGAGCCAGCAGGCCACCGCGACCGGGCAGCGACGACAGGTCGTACGGAACCACGTCATTACCTGCCGGCAGCTTGTCCAGCGGCAGTCCGTAATGCTTTGCCAGACGCGGCGTGACGAACGTGACACGCGCGTTCAACAAATCAGCCAGCGGCCGTTTTTGTTTCCAGACGATCTCCTCGAAGAGCGTCAGCGTTTCGTTCCGCATGTCGGCGGCGAGGTGGGCGTCCCAGTTCGGAAACTTCAAGGGACTCGGCCGCAGATCGTCGAGACGAGCAAGGTTCAACCATTCCGAAATGAATTGACGCGAACGATCGACCGCGCGGGGATCCTGCAGCATCCGGCGCGTCTGGGATTCGACGCCGGCGCGATCGAGCTTCCCCTGATCGGCCGCCGTCAGCAAGGCGTCGTCCGGTGGTCCGCCCCAGAGGATGTAGCTCAATCGCGACGCCAGTTCGTGAGGACTGACCGGCCGCGCGGA
>DASYAR010000265.1:0-5914 GCA_036501235.1 Planctomycetaceae bacterium | reverse complement strand
CATTGTTCGTGCCGACGTAGACCTGCCCATTCGCCACAACGACGTTTCCGTAACTCTGCGAACCAAGCGGAACACTCCACTTGATATTCCTGCCGGTTTTCACGTCCCAGTCGGTCGGAACATTCCGGCCTTCGGGTGTATTGTTGCGATGGGGCGTGCCGCCCAATTGGGGCCAGTCGCCGGCGCGGACGCCTCGGTTATAAGGTCGTCCCGCCGGTGGCTGTCGATCTTCTCCGTTGGCGCCGCAGCACGACATCCACAACACGGCTGCGACGCAGAAACTGCGAAAAGGCAACCAACTCGCTGCGGCACGCATCGACTCGCGCATTACCTGCTCCCGCAAATCATCGCTCGACCGGATTTATCGTGTGGTCGAAACTTCGGCACAACTGGATTGCCTCTGGTTATCTATGCCATGCCGTCGTAACGCCGAGAATCAAATGAATTGGCACGGAAATTCGCAATGACGGCGGACGGCAGAACCGGCGACGCGGCGGCACGTCTTTTGGGGCGATATTCGATGGCGCTCGGGGGGGCGGGCATGCCGGCAGTTTACCCGCACCGAATGAGATAGTGAATCCCAGACACCGACCGAGGTCACTTGGCGTGCGGTTGCGCTGCACGCCGATCCGTCGATCTGGAATCCGCGGGCAAGCGATTTCCTCGTCGTGTTTTCTGTTGTTTATTTGTATTTAATAATAAAATATCTTTACATTTCACGGCTATCTGATAGAATACGACTTATGAGAGATTATAAACGGGTTGCGGATGAGTTGATCGGCGGTTGAAACGAAAAAATTTCAAAGTTGAATTCTTAGCAGAACAGGCCGGATCGAGCACGGTCTGATCCACAGATGCACACAGATTAACGCAGATGACGCGCTGCGCGAGTGAAGAGATCAGTTGAGAGGAGAATAGAGGGTCGCGAAAAACCGGGAATCATTGGGAAAAGGGCCGAGAAATGAAGAAAGGTTGAACCGCCGAGAACGCAGAGGGACGAGGAGACGGACGGACGAAAAACGGTTGGAACACCAATAAACGCTGATTTACGCTAATCGTCGATGTGCGAGGAGGGCCGCGGGGATTGGCAGATCCATAAGTGTTTATCAGTGTCGATTAGTGTTCCCTTTCCTGTTCTTCGGCCGGCATCCCCCGAACGCAACTCCTCTCCGCCTGTACCATTACCGGCAAGGATTATCCAATCAAAATAATCCACACCCAGCGCCCACAGAATCTGGGGAAGTTCAGAGGACGCAGAGCGTCGGCAAGGGTGTTCCCACGCGGAGCATGGGAACGAGTCGCCGGGGCCAAAGCGTCCAAAATTGGCGAAAAAAGGGCAAACGTGAAGATTTCCTGGGAAAAGCGGTGTTTTTCGAGGGCAAACGTGAGGGCAAACGTGGATTGGGAAGGGCAAACGTGGACGGAAAGGGCACGAGTGGAGCGGGCACGATGAAGATCGTGACCGAGTTTGTCACTTGCGACCGGCGCGGAAGCGCCGTTGTGCCGTGATCTGGTCGAGCGCAGTCGAGGAGCCCGATTCTGGCACGCCAAAGCGGCGGCTGATAAGCTGGCCGAATTGAGGTCCCGCGGTGTTTCCTCCCAAATTGGCGCGGCTCCAGTTCCAGTTCTTTGGATCGTACTCCGGATCATTTCATGAAAACTCTCGCTGTCATCCCGTTGATCGTTCTGGGCAGTTCCATCGGCGTCGGAGCGGAGCTGCCGCGCAGCACCCCGGAGGCCCAGGGGATTTCTTCGTCGGCCATCCTGGCGTTTGTCGAGGCGGTTAATCAGCACATCGATTCACTGCACAGCGTCATGCTGGTGCGGCATGGTCATGTCGTGGCCGAGGGCTGGTGGGCGCCGTATGGAGCCGAGTCGCGCCATTCTTTGTATTCACTGAGCAAGAGCTTCACCTCCACGGCGGTGGGAATTGCGATCGCCGAAGGAAAATTCAGCCTGGATGACAAGGTGCTGAAGTTCTTTCCCGAAGAATTACCGACCGAGCCGAGCGGCAACCTCAAGGAGATGCGCGTCAGCGACCTGTTGCGGATGTCGACAGGCCAGCAGACCGAGCCGCCGCGCAAGCCGGATGAGGTCTGGACCAAGGAGTTTCTGGCCCACTCGGTGCCGTTCAAGCCGGGGACGCATTTTCTGTACAACACGTCGGCCACGTACATGCTCTCGGCGATCGTGCAGAAAGCCACCGGGATGACGCTTCTGGATTATCTGCGCCCGCGCCTGTTCGAGCCGCTGGGGATCGAGCACCCGATTTGGGAAACGAGTCCCCAGGGAATATCGACCGGTGGTTACGGGCTGAGCATTCGCACCGAAGATATTGCCCGCTTCGGCCAACTGTACCTGCAACAGGGAAAGTGGCAGGGGAAGCAGCTCGTTCCTGCGAGCTGGATTGAGGCGGCCACCGCTCGGCAGACGTCGAATGGAAGCGACCCGAATAGCGATTGGGCCCAAGGCTACGGTTACCAGTTCTGGCGCTGCCGACATGGGGCCTATCGAGGGGACGGAGCCTTCGGGCAATATTGCATTGTCCTTCCCGAACAGGATGCAGTCATTGCCATCACCAGCGGAGTGAAGGACATGCAAGGCGTGCTGAACGTGGTGTGGGACAAATTGCTGCCGGCCATGAAATCGTCGCCGCTGGGTGCCGACGAGCAGGCTGCCGGAAAACTGCGAGTGGCGCTCAACGGCTTGTCGTTGCGGCCGGCAAGCGGTGTGGGCTCGCCCGCCAGCGGCGTGGGTAAACGCTATGCATTTTCGGCCAATGAACAAAAGCTGGATTCCATTGCGCTGGAGAGCGGCGGACAGGACGGCCCGGTGACCCTCGTCGCGCGAATTGCCGGAACTGAGCAGCGCATCGTCTGCGGCCGTGGCGCCTGGCAGAAAGGGCGGTTCGCCTGGAACAGGTGGTCCGAACAACCTGTCGCCGCCAGCGGCGCCTGGACCGGTGACGACACGTTCACAGCCAAGCTGTGTTTTTACGAAACGCCGTTCACCGTCACGGTGAAGTTGAAGACTTCCGGTGATGAGTTGACCTGTTCGGCCGAGTCGAACGTGGGCTTCGGCTCGACGAAAGAATCCCAGCTCACAGGAAAAGCCGAGTAACTCAGGCAAGTTTTGACAAGGGGCCGAAATGATTTTGCGCCGCACCACCCTGCCGTTGTGCCTGGCTTTCGCCTTCAGCCTGTCCGCCTTCTTGCACGCGGCGACTCCGCAAGTCGAGGTGATTGCCAAGACGGCCAAAGTGAAAGTTCGCGAACAGACCATCGCCGTCGTCAAAAAGGGCGAAACATACCGTGTGCTCAAGACCCAGGGAGCGTGGGTCGCCATCGCCGTCGGCGACGGGGAAAAACAGAAGCGAGGCTGGATCCTGGCCAGCGTGGTCAAAATGGTTTCCGACCCGGCGATTACGGAAGACACTCCGGCGCCCGCTGAACCGGCGGAAGTCCGTTTGACGATCGATTTGACCCAGTTCACGCCGCCCTATGGCGCGCAGACCGCCGTATACTTCAAGGCCAGCGTGAGTAATGAAGGTGTCGAGCCACTCGACTTCAAGATTGCCGACCTGGAACTGAAGGTCGACGACCAGCCGCTGCCGCGAATTTCCCTGAACAGCGGGGCCTATCTGGGTTACCAGATTTTCACGGACCCCACGATGCGAGTGCAGGCCCAACCGTCGGCGTTGCCGTTTCTGAAAGACGCGACAATTGCACCCGGTGCGGTCATTGAAGGCTGGCTGTCATTCAACCTCAGTAGCTTGCAGCAAGTGCTGTTTACACCCGGAGCGCTCGCCGGCAAAACGTGGATCGTGGAGGGCAAGGTCGGTCCGCACAAGATTCGAATCGATCTGAAAGCCGCCGAGCTGGCGCTCATAGCCGAGAAGCCCCGCCCTGCGAAACTGGACGACTCTGTGCAGGTGATCGAGATCGGACCGCGCATCAATGCGCTCAATGCGTCGAAAGTGCTCGATTTGCTCAGGTCGATTCCTGCCGGGGACCGCGGCTGCGTCCTGGTCCTCAAGCACCAAGAGTGCTCGTTCGACAACCTGGCGACGATGCAGTTTCAGCAGCAGATGTTTCAGATCATCAACGCGGGAAATCAACCGGTTGTTTCCAATGAGGGTGGGACGCCCCAGGTCCCAGGACATCCGTACCAGGGATTTTTCTCTTACGGTCAGATCCAGACGGTTGCATCCGAGACGGCGGGAGTGCTGACCGTTCTCGGGCGGCGTGCGGACACGGGCGCGACGCTGATCAAGCATCTCGCTGCTGAATCGAGCGACACGCGCGCGGCTGCGGCCCGGGCTTTGACGCAGCACCTGGCTGAACCGGGCGTCGTCGAGGCCCTGGCCCGTGTGGCGGCGGACGTCGAATCCAACGTGCGCACCGCTGCCGTAGGCGCTCTGGGTGGTCAACAGCCGCGGGCCGGGTTGCGCCAGAACGGCTCCTTGGATACAGTCGCGTTGATCGACGCCCTGAAGGACTCAGTTCCTGACGTGCGAATGACGGCCGCTCAGACGGCCGCCGTCTTTCTCTGCGACGAGGTCCGCGCGGAGCTGATCAAATTGCTCGACGATATGGACATCAGGGTCAAGCTGGCGGCGGCCGGGAGTCTCGGCACATCGCAGACTCGGGATGCCGTTCCAAAGCTCAGAGAATTGCAGTCCGACGCCAATCCCGACATCAAGACAGTTGCCATTGATGCGCTGCAGAAAATCGGCGAATTCACGCCGATCTCCGCCGCGCTGGCTAAGCTCGACGGCGGACGGCTGCAAGACGCCGATTTTGTGGAATTAGGAAAGGCCCGGAGTGATCAAGCCGTCCCGCTGCTGATCGCCCGACTGAAGGGGAACGACAACTATCAGATCAATCTGGTGGGGCGCACGCTGGGAGAAATCGGCGATTCCCGGGCCGTCGAGCCGTTGATCCAGATATTTGTGTATGGGAACCGTAATTTCGGGATGGCGGAATTGCCGCGGGCGCTGGGCAGGCTCGGCGACAAGCGGGCCGTGGAACCGTTGCGCCAGGCGCTGCAGGTTCCCAACCAGAATATTCAGTCCGATCTGCGGATCGCCATTTTCGAAGCGCTGCTGCAACTCAAGGCGCCGCAGGCGTTCGAGGATGTGTCCGGCGAGCTGGAAAAAATAGGCAAAAACAATCGGCATTTCGAAGCAAGTCCCTTGCTGCTGGCACTCGGCCGGACGCGCGACGCCAAAGCGATTCCGGTCGTGGAGCCGTTTTTGACGAATCCACAAACGTGTCAGGCAGCCGCGGACGCGCTCTGCCAACTGGGGACGAAAGCTGCTTTCTCCGCTCTCGAGACCCGGTTGAGCGCGGCCGATTTTCCGTTCTCGCAATTGATCATCGCGAATCGAAAATGGCCTCGGTCGGCAGCTTCGGTGACGCTCCTGAAGCGGCTCGCGGGCAGCGCCAACCAGCAAACCAGTCAAGCAGCGAGTCAGGCTCTGGCAAATTTGCAAATGAACGAGAATTCCGCACCGAACGCCGCGGTTTCCGCACCGATCGGTTATTTCGCCCCTGTAATCGCCCCTGTGATCGCTCCTCCGAAAGCCATCGAGGCGTGGGTCAACGGCGCAGCGCCAACACCTGTCGAGCTGCGGGGAAAGGTGCTGCTGATTTTGATGCCCCAAACGACCGGCGGCACACCCGACCTGCCGGCGGCGGCGAGCAAATGGCTTCAGAAATTCGAAAAGCAGGGGCTGATCGTTATCGCTCTCTGGAAATGTGCAGGTTGGGACTGGGACGCAACGGCCAAAGAACTCGTCGTCAAGTCCGATGCAACTGGCCCGCAGGAACAACAGGCGGTCGCCGCGCTGGTCAAGGCCCGTGGAATCAAATTTCGCGTCGGGTTGGTCTCTGCGGCGAGCGGACTGACCGAA
>DASYAR010000264.1:0-14337 GCA_036501235.1 Planctomycetaceae bacterium | reverse complement strand
TCATCGGCGCCTGGCTCGTCTGGAATTTCGTCAGGTGGATGAACCAGCGGTCGACGACCAAGTCGGCCTGAGCAGAAGAGGTGTGCGGCTCGGCCCTACCCAGATGTGGCGAATCAAGTGTCGCCGCCGGCGTGTTGGCCTTTCGTCGCCGGTTCCGTCTGGTAGACTTCCGGGATGCGAAAGCTCTTCGAATTCCTGAAGCGCCCGGCCGTGGCCCTGTTCGGAACCATCGGCTCCTTGACTATATATATACTGTCGGTGGGTCCCGCGGCGGCGTTGCTCAATGCAGATTCACCGCAATGGGCTTGGAATGCGTTTGGCTATGTGTATTGCCCGCTCTGTTGGCTGGCAGCGAAATCGGACACGTTTGCCTCCTTCACGAGTGGCTATATTCGCCTTTTCTTCGATGAAACTTCTGTCCCGGCAAATCAGAATTCAGTCCCATCAGTCCAATATTGGCCCGATGAACCTCCGTTTTTCGTCGACGCATCGAGCACGCTCCTAGGGGCGTTTTTAATCTGGAACGTCGTTCGCTGGTTCAATCAGAGGGGGACGACCAGGTCAGCCTGAGCAGAAGAGAGGAGCTTCAACCCCGGCAGAACGCCGTCACGACGCAGGCGCCTATGCGGCCTGCCTCGACCGATGCCTCGTGATGACGGCGGCGACCAAGGCCGCCAGAAGGACGGTCCCGACAATGCCGAGTCCCAGGACTTGGTAGGCAGAGAGACTCGTTTGGAAGGATGCTGGACCGAGATGGACGGTGGTTTTTTTTTCGATGAAGCCGAACGACTTCGCAAGCTCAATAAAATCATCCGGCGTTTCGGTAATCCCAAATGACCAGCTACCAATAGACAGCGACCAGTCGTGCTGGTCGGTAACACTCGGAATCGAAGAGTTCATGTGTCAGTGGCCCCGAAGTGTCCGACAACTCTCCTGGATTTTACGTCGTCGAGACGATGCCTGGAAGGCGAATTGTCGAATTAGCAGAAATGAGGAATGGCCTTCGAGACATTGCTGCACGAGCAGCCACGCTCCTCGTCACGCGTGTGCACTTTCCTGCTGACGCCGTGCTTCGCGATTGCTGGCCTGCTGAACGATAAGGCTCGACGTCCCTAGCATCGCGTCCCGCAGGCTCAAGCCACCAGCAACGAGCTGCAGACTGGCCTTCTCTGCTGAGTCTGCGGCTCGGTACAATTCCAGGTAGACGAGCGGATTAACAAGGCTTGGAGCATTCCCCAATGCGGACCCGAATTGCAACTGGCCTCTCTCTGCCGGTTGTTCTGCTGATTTGGAACGTCGGACATGCCCGATTCCGGGATAACTGGAGCTATGACAAACTTGCGAAGAGTGCGGATGTCGTGGCCATTGCAACTATCAAATCGACAGTGAAAGGGGGAGAGCCGTTCGATAAAGGACGGTCGGCCGTTCCTGAAATCGATGGACAATTATCGACCTTTACGGTCAAAGCAATCGTGAAGGGGAAGGTTCTTGGCAAAGAGCTACAACTCGTGCATTACAAGGTCAGTGATGTCGCGTTGAAACCGATTGAGAAGGACGGCACGGTAACATATCCCTACATAGTCAATGGTCCCCATTTTCCTGCATTCCGCTCAGGGAAGGTGCGGGTGGCGATTTCGACGGAGGATGGGTGCCACGATGAAGACGCGAACCTTGAACCCCCGCACTATCTCCTCTTTCTAAAGGCGAGGAACGATGGAATGTTTGAACCGGTCTCGGGACAATTTGATTCCGCGCTCTCTGTGATGATGCTTAGACCGGAGGAAACACCGGACGACGAGACGGACTTCGCGCCGGGGACTATCGCCGATTGGTGCGTTAAGTTTGGCGATTGGAAACTCGGAATCAAAGAGTGTAATACCGAGAATGCGATGCGGACTTCTGTTTTTCTGGGACCGTTCGAACTCGAAACGGGCCTTTCGCGATACGTGCTCGCGAGCATCGCCGCCGGTATCCTCGCCGCGGTTGTGGGCGTGGCGGCATGGTTGATTCAAGGGCGGCGCAAGGCCGCACCGAACTGATTTATCTGACTGCTGCCGCCTGTTCGAGAATTTTGATGATCTTACGGCTGCCACGTTTCAGAGACGGAGTCGTTTCAACCATGCTGATCTCCGTTTGGCCCGTTGGATCGCGATCGTTGACGTCGGCACCCTTCGAAATGAGAAACCGAAGCAGCTTTTCGTAACGATGTTTGATCAGCGCTTCCGTGAGATTGCGGTCGTACATTCTACTCGGGCTTTTCGAATTTCTTGGGATCGACCTTTTCGATGGCCTTGAATTCGATGACTTCGACGTTGCCGAAGGGTTGGCCGTTGCGTTTCGATTCAATCTTTGTGGGGCGTTTAATGCCCTTGAAGTCGGTAAAGTCACTGTACGTCGTCTCCTGAGTGACTTCGGCTCCCTGGAAGCCAAAGACTTTGGCTTCCAGCTTAACGGGCAAACCGCTTTGTTTGTCGAACGCAAGCGAGAACGTCTTCCCTTCGGGGCCAGTCACCTTGAGCACGGCGGCGGGATGGCCCGCGACCGTTTCGTCTCCGGCCGTTTCGACCTTGAAAGCCTTCGTTTTGTGCGGCAATATCGTGCTCGGAATCACCTGTAAGTAGACGCTGCGCTTCTCATTGACGATGGCCTCTGCGTCCAGTTCCATCGTGTCATTCCCGGCATTCTTGCGCCAGGCTTTGTCGCCGTTCAACACGAACAACCCCTGGAATTGATTTCCCTGAGATCCCACTTCAAACTCCTGACGAAAACGATCGAGTCCCGCGATGGTCGATTCGGAGACAATCGTGTTTTCATTTCCGCCAAACGTGACCGTTCCCTTGGACTTGATCGAATAGGCCTCGAGTTTACTGAGTTTCGCCTCGCCTCCCAGGGCCTTGATCGCTTTATCGAGGATCGCGCTCACGGCCGGATCTTCCGCCCGTGCCGCTCCGGTGATGCCACAGGCAACAAGGGCCGCGAAGACCGCAGAGAAGAATCGTTGCATGAATCACCTCGACTGTTCTTGCGTTTCCGAAGTTCGCGGTCGATACTGACTTCGACCTTATATCCTCCGTGCGCCCATTCGGGAAGATTGCCATGCTCGTTCCGCGACGCCTGATCTTTTTCGTGGCCCTTCTCGCCGTCTCTGCCGTCGGATGTGGTACGGGAGTTCCTGGCATCGACCCGAACGTGGTTGTCGTGGACGTGACCGATCGCCAGCCGCCGAAACCGGTCGCCGATGATCTCGCCGATGACAGGCTGGAAGACAAGTCGACTTCGTTCGACCCCGACCTCATCGATCGGCGGCCGCTGGACGGCTGGCGCATCAATCAGAGTGAGGCGGTCATTTCGCTGGATGTGCCGATCGTGCAGCCCGACTACGAGACCGAGCTGCTTGTCTTGCATCCGTCATACCGAGTGGCGATGAAGGCTGCCGAGCAGCGCGACCCGCTTCCCAGCATCAACCTGCTGGACGGGAAGGCAAAGCAATTTGACGACGGGCTCTATGCGGCCATCGACCTGGCGTACTTCCTGGGGATCGCGGATCTGCTGACGAGCCATCAGGATCTGGTGCAACGATTGCTTAACAAACTCGACGAAAGGAGCCCTGCCGCGCCATTTCTTGCCGCCGGCCTCACACTCGGCGGCCGGGACACCGGGCCCCAGGACCCGATCGCCCGCGATCAGTGGATCAGTGAGTTCCGGAATAATCCCGCCCTGGCCAAGCCAATCAGCTTTTACACCTGGAACGACTCTTTGAAGCAGTGTTGGACCTTCATGCGGTTTTTCCAGCAGAGCCTCGATCCTCAGGATGCCCGACAGCGGTCGGTCGTTGCAGGGTTGGCTGAAGCACTGGCCGGCGAAGCGACGCTCAGATCCGACTACCAATCCGCGGTCGCGTTCTTCGGCAAACTGACCAATCCGCTCAATTGCCTGTCGCTGGCGGACGTGATCGGCATCGATCTGTCGTCCAGGCAAGCTGTCCAGGATTTGCAGAAGGGCAAGGGCGTCGAGCGACCGGGCATTGCGTTCTTCCCGCCGAGCACGTCGCGCGAGACCGAGTTGTTCAATCGGCTGTTTCCCCTGGGGCTTCCCGAGGGAGCCAACCTGATGAAGGAGCTTGTTCAGGCGATCCGTTCCGGAAAAATTGATCTCACGCCGCGCGCAGAGAGCGGCTGGTACGACTACCAGGTTTATGCCCTGCAGACGATGCTCATGCCCGAGCTGGGTGAAGAGCACAACAAGCTGCTGCTGAGCAAGCCGTACAAGAAGCGAATGCTCGAGGCTTTCGCGGCCCTGATCACTAAACGACGCGAAACGCACGCCCGCCAGCTGGGCGTGACGGCAGAGGCTTCCGCCCTGCGGCACGAGTTGGAAGCTGTACGACCGCGTCTCCGCGTTGAGCCCTGTCCCTCGTACTATGTCCGCACCGCCCGGTCGTATGCGTTCCTGGCTGACTTCCTCACGGCGACACTCGGCGAGAAGACGCTCCAATCGATCCACGGCCTGCGACAGGCCGGCGCGCGGCAGGATGATCTGGCGACGGAGCTTATGGCCCAGCGCGACCGGTTCTATGGCCTGTACCTCATCAGTTGTGAGGACATCGGCCACAAACCGGCTCTCCATGATGGTGAAGTGAATGATCCCGAGGCTTGTTATCAGGCGGCCGCAGAGTGGCTTGCTCATATCGCCGACGAAGTGGATCTCGCCGAGGACACTCGGGTCGCTGTTCCGCTATACGTCGATCCCTTGCAAGGGACGACGCGGCTGTGGGTCACGCTGGGTGTCAGGCTCACCAAGCTCGAAGCTCGATTTGTTCGCCCGCCACGTGTGAAACCTGCCGAAGGCGAAGAGGACTGGAAGACAGTCGAAGGCCGGAAGCTGCAAGGGACGTTTCACGTCATCCCGGTGGATGAATTTGCAGAGGTCGAGGTGCCTACTCTGGCACCTCCCGATCGTGAGGAGCTGCGAAGGCTGTGCGACCAGCACAAAACTAAGGAGAAAATTGTCGAGGCGCTGTCCGCGGGCCGCTGGTAATATCGGCGGGCAACGGCAATTCGATGGCGGTCGGTGGGTGCGCATCGGTGTTTGGCCGTCGAAGGTTTACCGGGGGGATGTATCGGGGCGGCCCGCTCCCGCCACAACGTGGCAACCCGATGTCAGCCCAGGCCAACGGCCTGGGTCAAGCCGCACCCCAAGCAGCGTAGTCCCAACGGGACGGCCCTATTGATGGACGCGAATTGTTTCGATTGAACGTCGTGAACACCGGCACGGCGGTGATGTCGACCGCCGTTTCGGGCCGCCCCGGATGGGGCTCAACGCATTTCGTCGGCCGAATTCCCAGGCCGTTGGCCTGGGCTGACATAGGGTCGTCCCTTTGGGACTGAAAATGGTGTAGCCGACGAAATGTGTTGAGTCCCAATCGGGGCGGCTATTTCGTCCCCCAGAGCTCCTTGATCGTGTCCTCGGTGTTGAAACCCTGGGGACAGGCTTCACTTCGCGTATTGGCCCAGTACCAGCGGGGCGCATCGGGCACGCCGGGTGACATGATACGGCTACCGGGCATTTGCAGGTGGCCCGCGGGGTCGGTCTGCTTCACCCATTTCCAGGCATAGCGGAGCCAGTCGTTGCGTTCGGCCTCGGGCTGGAGCGCGAACCAGGTGACCTCGTCCCAGCCCCAGATGAATGGCGATTTGCTCGGCTGGCCCGGGTTGCTGCGACCGAAATTGTCGAACTCGACCAGATACGGCAGGTGCTCGCAGTTCCAGCCGCTGGGTGTCACGCCGCCGCGACTTTTCAGGAAGATGGCATCCGCATTTCCGACCTGGAGAACGCCTTGATGCGGCTGATCCCGGACCTCGGCGATCCGCAAGGGAAACGAGTGGAAGTCGAACAGCAGCTTTCCCTGTTCCACGTAGCCACCCGTTGGGGTGTGGGCGTCGCAAAGCAGGAAATGTCTTCGGGCGTGTTTCAGGGCATAAACTCGCACTCGATTGAGCATGTCGATCCAGTGTTCATGCGCCGTGTCATTCTTGTCCATCAGGCCCACTTGGCCGAAATGAATGGCCTCGATCCCGACGTCGATGTAGCGGCTGGCCAGGAAAAAGAACCACATCCGCGTCTCGAGCCGACTCATGTCCGGGACCGAGCCACGGCGACCCCAGTGGTTCACAAACCGGCCGTTGGCATAGAGCATCTCCGCATACTGGAAATTGCGTTCCTCGACGGGTAGACCAAACTCGACGAACACGTGCTCCGGAATGGCAATCGATTCCACCCCTTGCGTTACGATCTCGAACGCAGCGGCCTGCAAGATGATCTCTGGGTCGGCCTTGTGAAGCGCTTCGGCGTAGGGCCTGGCGGTCTCGAGAAAGGCGGCGAGCTCCTTCTCCCGCCCCCAGACCATCAGCGCCCGCCCCACCAGCTTGGCCTTCGACGAGAGGATCAGCCGCAGGTTGTCGTGGGGATCGACTCCCCGATTGTTGCGCGGTTGAGTCAGATCGTCATGGAGAAGTTCGGTGAACGAGATCGACCGATCGAGATAATTCTCCAGCACCGGTCGCGACATCGATGAATCGAACCGAAAATCCTGAGCCAATGCCGGTGCCGTCCAGGGAATGACGGCCCACAGCAGAACGAACCAGAGAAGACCGGTGGCCGTGAGACCGGGGTTGGAATTCGTGCGCCGCTGCATCGTGATATTTCCCGGTTGCTGGTGGAAAGACAAAGTCCCGCGTTCTCCGAGCAATGCGGCCGTTCCAGGTTATCATAACGAGGCGCCTGGCGCGATGAGGATGTGGCGCGTCGTTTCACGACATTCGTCTCGTTGATTATATTGGGACAGACTGGCCGTCAGCCTTCAATCGCTTCGATACCCCGATCAGGAAATACTCCCTTGCCATACAGAACTCTCCCGCTCCTCATTGTGTTACCCTTTGTATCGGTTTCCTGGGCCGACAATCCTGTCGAGATCTCCGCCGATCGCATTAAGTCCGCGGTTGCTCATCTGGCGAGCGACCACCTGGAAGGGCGCGGGCCAGGGACCAACGGCGAGGTTCTTGCCACGGAATATCTCGCGGACGAGTTCGAAAAAGCCGGCCTCAAGCCGATGGGCGATAAGAACACGTACTACCAGTCTGTCCCGCTCGTGCGCGTCGTCACGAGTCCGAAGTCGACGCTGCAGGCCCGGAAAGACGGAACCACACTCGATATCCCGTGCGAAGAAGGCTTCGCCGGCTTCAGCCAGACACAACAGGAACTCGAGGAGTTCGACGCCGAGGCCGTGTTCCTGGGACACGGCATCACCGCACCGGAGTTCGGGTGGGATGATTATCAAGGCGTCGATGTGCAGGGGAAGATCGTCGTCTTGTTTACGAATGAGCCCCCCTCGAACGACTCGAAGTTCTTCGGTGGCGCCGCGCTGACTTACTACGGGCGCTGGACCTATAAATTCGCAGAGGCCGCCCGCCGGGGAGCGAAGGCCTGTTTCATCATCCATACGAATGAGACGGCGGGATATCCCTATTCCGTCGTGCGGCGACTCGACGGCGCACAGCTCACGCGGGAGGCCGGTCAGCCAGGCCTGGCATTCGCCGGCTGGCTGTCTCGCGGCGCAGGCGAGAACCTGCTGGGGCTGGCAGGACGTACCGTCGAGAGCGCGTTGAAAGAGGCCGACACGAAAGGATTCAAGCCTTATTCGCTGGGCGTCAGCCTCCAGGCGAAGATCGCGACCCGAATCGAAAAATTCGTCAGTCACAACGTCGTCGGCATGGTGGAAGGGAGCGACCCCGTATTGAAGTCCGAAGCCGTCATCTTCACCGCGCATTGGGACCACCTCGGAGTCGGCCGGCCCGTGCTCGGCGATACGATTTACAACGGCGCGGCGGATAATGCCACCGGGTGCGGCCTCCTGTTGGAGCTGGCCCGTGCGTGGTCTGCCCAGCCGCAAAAGCCCAAACGATCCGCCATTTTTCTGGCCGTCACCGCCGAAGAGAAGGGGCTGCTGGGTTCGAAGTATTACGTCAAGAATCCGGTGATTCCACTGGGCAAGACGGCTCTTAATCTGAATTTCGACATGATTCTGCCGCTGGGCTTACCGGAATCGGTCGTCGTCACTGGCGCCGACCGCACGACTGTCTGGCCGATCGTCCAGGCGGCGGCCGCGAAGAGCCGCCTCGAAATTGAGGCAGATCAAAGGGCGAACCTGGGCATCTTCTACCGTTCGGACCATTTCTCGATGGCGCAGGCGGGAGTTCCGGCGTTTTCCGTCGCGGCGGGCATGAAGATTATGGGAAAGCCGGAGGACTTCGCGAAGAATGCCTACAAGGAGTTCAACGACAAGGCATACCACGCTCCGCAGGACGAATTCAAACCGAACTGGGACTTCTCAGGTTTCGTCGTGCTGGCCCAGTTTGCCCTCAGCGTAGCGCGCGATGTCGCCAACGCCGACCGATTGCCAACGTGGAATCCCGGCGACGAATTCCGTCCGGCGCGAGAGAAGCATGGCGTGAAATAACAGTTGCGCGGGTCAGGTCGTGCCTGGATTGCTACACCGATCTCGACTGGCGCTGGCCTCTTCAGTCTCTGATTCGCAAAAAAAGACGATGAGGGGTCGATATGGTCCTCCGCGAGTAGTGGTTTAGTTTGATTTAGACTGTGCGTCCGTATCTGAGAGGAAAATTGTTGCTCGCGGCAATCGGTCAAATTGGTCGCTCGCCCTCGCGCCTCTTTCCGGGGTATGATCGTGGGCATGGACGAGCCGAAGACATCTCGTGCGAGCATCTGCATGTTCGTTGGTAGTGAGGAGGCATTCGATGCCGGCTACCGATGGCTCCGGGAGAATCGCAGCCGGCTCGGCTTCATCTCAGAGAATCTGGGCTGTGGCTGCTGCGTGGACCATTTCGACCTAGAGGGGCCTCCAGAAGTTCTGGCAACAATCCCAGACGCCGTGCGCAGCAATAGTCTTTGGGCGGAGGGCCTGACGAACGAACGCGCCGCACCTAATACAGATTTAGACCTTTACTGACTTACGTCAAATTCCCGGCAGGGGCCGAAAGCGCGATCGGGACGCAAAAGTCACCACAAACCATCCGCGCCCATGTTGGCGACGAGTCTGAAGTTCGATTAAGATGAGGGTCATGTGTCCCCATCTGGAAAAACGGCTGGGTACCTGCCTGGCCCTGGCGCTCTCGCTCGTCTCCGCGGTCCCCGCCGCCATTCGCGCCGACGACGAACCATCGACCGAGAGCACGGCGTACTTTGAGCAACATATTCGGCCGCTGCTGGCGGAACGCTGCTACTCGTGTCATTCTGTACGCGAAAAAAAGAAGCAGGGGGGATTATTGCTGGATAGCCGCGCGGGATGGGCCCGAGGCGGGAAGCAAGGGCCAGCGCTACAGCCGGGCGATGTGGACGGAAGCTTGCTGATCCGGGCCGTCCGCTATGACGATCCGGATTTGCGGATGCCACCCGACAAACCCCTTCCGGCGGAGGCCGTTGCCCGCCTGGAGCACTGGGTGCGAATCGGAGCGCCCGATCCGCGGGACGGTCGAGCGCCGGAACCAGATCACGCCGACAATCCGTCCGACCCGATTGCGGGGCGAGCGCATTGGGCCTATCGTCCGCTCGGCAATCACCAGCCGCCGACGGTCAAGGAGTTCAACTGGCCGCACTCGCCGATCGACGCTTTCATTCTGGCGAAGCTGGAAGCGACAAATCTGCGTCCGGCGCTCGATGCCGATCGCCGCACGTGGTTGCGACGAGTCACCTTTCAATTGACCGGCCTGCCGCCGACACCGTCAGAGATCGCCGGGTTGCTCGCAGACGACCGCCCGGATGCGCTCGCGCGAGTGGTGGATCGGCTCCTGGAGGCGCCACAGTTCGGTGAATGCTGGGGGCGGCACTGGCTGGACCTCGCGCGGTATGCCGATTCCAACGGACTGGACGAGAACTTTCTGTTCCGCGAGGCGTGGCGATACCGGAACTGGGTGATTGCGGCGGTCAATGCGGATCTCCCATTCGATCGCTTCCTTGCCGAGCAGCTCGCCGGCGATTTGCTTCCCTTCGACTCGATCGAGCAGCGCGACCGGCAGCGCATCGCTGCCGGCTTTCTGGTGGTTGGTCCGAAGGTGCTGCTGGGAAACGATCCCCAACAACGGCGGATGGACGTTGCCGACGAGCAACTCGACACGATCGGCCGTACCGTCCTCGGCCAGACGCTGGGCTGCGCCCGCTGCCATGATCACAAGTTCGACCCCGTCCCCACCTCCGACTACTACGCGCTCGCCGGCATATTCACCTCCACACTGGTCATGCAGAAACGCTACATGCTGGGCGAGCAGCGGCAGATGGAACGGCTCTTCGGCCTGGGCGCCGACGGCGAGAACCTGAACACCGCCTACGAAAAATTCTGGCGCGAACAGCCGCAGCGCAAAGAGCGAGAGAAGCAGGCGAAATCAGCCGTGGAGCTTCTGGAAAAGAGCGACGACAAAGCGCTGCAAGAACTGGCTGCCAAACACCCGGGCGCGGTCGCTCCGGACGCTGCCGATGCCGGAAAGCCGCAGGAGCAGCGCCTGGCCGTGCAGAAAGACCTCCTGGTGAGGATCCAGGCGGAGCTTGCGAACCATCCACCCATTCCGCCGCGCGCCATGATCCCCTGCGACGTCGATCAGCCGGCTGACGAATCGGTACGGCTGTCCGGTCAGTTCAATCGCCTGGGCGACCGCGTCCCGCGGGGGTTTCTGCGGGTCATGGGCGATGTGCCGGCGGCGGTTTCGGATGGACACAGCGGGAGGATCGAACTGGCACACTGGCTGACCGACTCCCAACACGGCGCGGGGCGCCTGGCGGCCCGCGTTCTGGTCAACCGCGTCTGGCAGCATCTCCTGGGCCGCGGGCTCGTGCGCACTGTCGATAACTTCGGCCGCACCGGTGAGCCGGCCAGCCACCCCGAACTTCTCGATTATCTCGCGCGCCGCATGATCGAATCGCAATGGTCGGTCAAGGACCTCGTGCGGCAGATTGTTCTCACCAGGACGTTCGGATTGAGCAGCCGCGCCGGCGGCAACGGCGAAGAGATCGATCCCGACAATCGTCTGCTGTGGCGCGCCCATCGCCGGCGTCTGGAACCAGAGGCCTTGCGTGACGCCATGCTGGCCGCCGCTGGGCTGCTGGACCCCTTGCCGCGCGAATCGACCGTGTCGTATCTGGGAGATCAGGCGACCGCCGTGGGTGACAACAAGAACCGCCGGCGCACCGATTTTCTTTGCCGCAGCGTGTACTTGCCTGTGATCCGCAACGATCTGCCGGAGCTGTTCGACGTGTTCGACTTCGCCAATCCGCACGCGAGCACCGGGATGCGCCCGCAGACCATGGTGGCGACCCAGGGGTTGTTCCTGCTTAACGATGCGTCCGTTCTGTCTGCCGCCGACGCCACCGCGCGGCGACTTCTGGCGAGCAGGCCGTCTGCCGATCCGCAGAACCTGGTCGACACGCTCTTTGAATACGTGGTCGGCACGCCGGCAGGTCATGAGGAACGGACCGATGTGCTGGCCTTCGTGCGCCAGACCCAAAATCGTCTCGCCGCTGACGGCGGACAGGATGCCGAATTACGAGCCTGGTCGCTGGCGTGCCAGGCCCTGTTTGCCTCCAGCCGTTTTCAATTCCTGGATTGAGCCATGCGCTGCCATCAGTTCATCAAGACGATCACGCGCCGCGGCATGCTGCAGGCGAGTGCCTGCGGGTTCGGTCAGTTCGCACTGGCGGCCCTGGCCAGTCAACAGGCTCGCGCCGCACAACAAAAGTCGGCGGCAGCTTCGGCTGCCCCTCCGATCCCGCATTTCTTGCCACGGGCCCGGCGGATCATTTTCCTGTTCATGTGGGGCGGCCCCAGTCACGTCGATCTGTTCGACCCCAAGCCGCGACTGAACACCGACAGCGGAAAACCTCTGGCGGGGTCTTCCGTCGGCAGCGACCGGGAACAGCTCGGGACGTTGCTCGGGTCCCCCTTTCGCTTCACGCAACACGGCGCAGGCGGCGTCTGGATGAGCGAGCTCTTCCCGCAGCTGGCGCGTCATGCCGACCGCTTATGCGTTATCCGCTCGATGCACACCGAAGGCAGCGCGCACGGAGAGGCGCTGTTGCGGCTGCACACCGGCCAGGCCAGTCTCGTCCGGCCCAGTGTGGGAGCCTGGGTCAGCTATGGGCTGGGCAGCGACAACGACAGCCTGCCCGCGTTCATCACTATCTCTCCGCCTCGCGGTCACGGCGGCGTGCAGAACTACGGCAGTGCGTTTCTGCCGGCCCTGCATCAGGGAACAGCGATCGGCTCCGCCGAGATTCCGATCGCCCAGGCTGTGGTCTCGAATCTCGGCAATTCGCGGCTCAAGCCGCACGAGCAGCGAGAACAACTCGACCTGATCCAGTCTCTCAACAGGAAACACGCGCAGGCCTTCGGCGCCGAACAGCAGATCGAAAGTCTCATTGCCAACTACGAATTGGCCTTTCGCATGCAGTCGAAGATGCCGGTGATCATGAGCCTGAACGACGAAACCCAGGAAACGCTCGACCTGTACGGGATCGGCGCCGAGCCAACCGACAATTTCGGCCGACAATGCCTGCTGGCCAGGAAATTCGCCGAGCAGGGCGTGCGCTACATTCAGGTGTCCACCAACTACACGTGGGACCATCACCAGAAAGTGCGGGAAGGGAGCGTCACCGAGTCGGCGAAAGTCGACCGCCCCATCGCCGGTCTGCTCGACGATCTGGCCCGGCGCGGGCTACTGGAAGACACGCTCGTTCTGTGGGGCGCCGAATTTGGCCGCACGCCGATGGTCGAAAACGGCGACGGCCGCAATCACCATCCCCAGGCATTTACGATGTGGCTGGCCGGTGGCGGGGTGCGGGGCGGGCTGACGTACGGATCCACCGACGAATTCGGGTATCGCCCGGTCGAAAACCCCGTGCACATGCACGACCTGCACGCGACCCTGTTGCACGCTTTGGGGCTCGATCACGAGCGTCTCACGTACCGCCACGCCGGCCGTGACTTTCGCCTGACGGACGTTTTCGGCAACGTCGTGTCCGACATTTTCGCATAAGATAGCATCTTCCTGATCACCATCACGTCAGTCTCGCTGTTGTCAGCGCGCCCGACCGCAGCCTGACTTGCTGCCACCCAATTTCGTGGGCGAGATGAAGACTGGCAAAACCGGCCGATCCATCGGCTGCAAATGCCTCACCGCCAGAATTGCCACCAGCGCCGTCTTGGCCTGGCATCGGTTGCCGGGCTGATTGCTTGCGTCATAGCATACAAGCGAATTTGCATGTCGGCCACGGCGGCATGAAACGATTCACTATCCCGCTCGGCCGCGATTCTTCGAGGCAAATCGGCGATAGCCTGAGCCATTGAATCTCGCGAAGTCAGCGGCTCACTGTCCGTTGGCAAAAGCCGTTGCGATCGAACCCATGCGTCGGGGTGGGTGTCGTTCACGTATTTTCCCAGGGGCGTTCGAGCGACGTACATCGTACTGGCGAGCGAATAAATGCCAAAATAGAGCGATGGAATGTAGCGCGCCAGCGCCTGTTCGACCGGTGAATCTCCGGCAATTTCCCGGAGCACTTTGGCGCCCCAGGCATCCGCGGCAAATTCCGCGTCGTGGTCGAAGGTCGAGATCTCGTCGCGGTCACTTCCGGTCCCGACTGCACTTAGCCGGCTCGACTGCTTGTCTCGAAAATGTCCGAGATAAATATGCCCAAGCTCATGGGCAACGAGAAATTTGAACGTCATTTCCAGGGCGCGGGACGAGACCGCCTGCAGGTAGCGCTGCTCGAGAAATTCTCGATGCGAACGCTGCTGCAACCCCTCGTTCTGGTTCCAGAACAGAAACAGGACAACGTCTACCAGCGCCAAGACCCAATTCAGGTTTTCCATGTTCAGCAACTGCGAATGCAGCAGAGTCCCAAAAACACCGGAGAACAGAAAGATCATTCCATAATCGATCCCGATCGCATAGCTGTCGTCGTCTCGGTCATGGAGCACGATGGCATTGGGAGAATCGGTGTTGAAGAACGTGATGCCCAGCTCTTCAAACCTGGAGCCCGGATAACGGCCCGTCATTTCCACCAGGAAGTCACGCACGAACGTCACGTGTTCCGCAGATTGCTGCGTTATTTGCTTCTGATCGAGGCCGCGGCATTCCTGGCCTCGGTCGACCGCCGAATCGAGGCGAGTATATGACGCGCCCATTTGAGACGGATCGAAGGGATATTCAGCAAACGTCCCTTGAGCCTCAAGCGCGATCAACGCTCTGGATTTTTTGGCCATGAAAATCGGATTCG
>DASYAR010000263.1:0-12680 GCA_036501235.1 Planctomycetaceae bacterium | reverse complement strand
TGGCGGTGCAGCCTGACACTCAGCAAATCCAGGGCCAGAATTTTGCGGCGCGCCGCAACCCTCTGGCGGCCTTACACAAAGTCATCCGAGCCGGAAAAGTCGACCACCTGGAATTTTGTAAAAATGGGGGTAACTTCAAGGCGCTCTGACCCCGCCACACACGCCGTATTGGAAACGACACGGTGTCGGCGCAAAAAAAACGCTGGCGGTTTCGCGAAACCGCCAGCGTTTCAGATACGTTGTCAGCCGAATTCGGACTAGGCCGAGAAGCTGCTGCCGCAGCCGCAGCTCTTGACGGCATTTGGATTGTTGAACGTGAAACCGCGCTTTTCGAGCCCGTCGAAGAAATCCAGGACCGTTCCGTCCAGAAACAGCTCGCTCTTGCGGTCGACGGCCAGACGAATGCCGTGCTGTTCCGAGAGCTCGTCCTTCGCGGCGTCGGATTTGTCGTCGAAGCCCAGGCTATATTGAAAACCACTGCACCCGCCACCGACGACCCCCACGCGGAGATACGTCGATTCAGGCATCTTCTGCTCCGACATGACGCGTTGAATTTCCTTGGCGGCCTTTTCGGTAATCGTGACTGACATGGGCTGAATCTCCCTCAATGGACCTGGAAACTGTTTTTTCAAGACGCTGGTTATGCTTCGGCATGCCCCGCAGAGCGGATTCGTCGGGCCATCTGCCCGGCACGCATCGTTTCAACCGTTCACACAATTAAATTATAGCAAATCGCCCCAGGAATCAACGGCAGTCCCCGCGTCGCCGGCTTTGCATTCAATTGTGCGGTGAGATAAAGTGGGTTTTACATCAATACGGCTCGTCGATTCCGTAACATCCCGCCATTTCTCAGCATGAGGAGACTCCCATGAGCGCTTCCCCGAAACCTGGCATGACTCGCCGGGAATTGATCAAGACGACCGGCCAGGCGGCCGCAGCCGCGGCCCTGACGAATGCCTTTCTGCCGGGTCTCTACGCCGGGGAGAGCAATACGATTCAATTCGCCCTGGTGGGCTGCGGCGGTCGCGGAACGGGGGCCGCGGCGAACGGCCTGTACACCAAGAGCGGTCCCACGAAGCTCGTCGCCATGGCCGACGTGTTTCCCAAAAAGCTCTCCGACAGCTACAGCACACTGCAGAAACAGGATGGCGGCGCGTTGACCGCACAGATCGACGTGCCCGAAGATCGGAAGTTCATCGGCTTCGACGGCTATAAAAAAGCTATGGACTGCCTGAGGCCGGGCGACGTCGTGCTGTTGACGACCCCGCCTGCGTTTCGCTGGGTGCAGTTCAGCTACGCGATTTCCAAGGGATTGAACGTCTTTATGGAAAAGCCGGTGACGGTCGACGGTCCGACGACCCGCAAGATGCTTGACCTGGCGGCCGAGTCGGTCAAACGCAATCTGAAAGTGGGCGTGGGGCTGATGTGTCGGCACTGCAAGGCGCGCGGCGAACTATTAGACCGCATCAGGATGGGGGAAATCGGCGACATTATCCTGATGCGGGCGTACCGCCTGGCCCCCGGTCAGACGGCCAAGGAGTTCACCAAGAAAAAGCCCCCCGACATGCCCAGCGAATTGCTGTATCAGATTAACATGTTTCACTCGTTCCTGTGGGCCAGCGGCGGCGCTTACAGCGACTTTCTGATCCATAATATTGATGAATGCTGCTGGATGAAGGGCGACTGGCCGGTAGAGGCCAAGGGGTTCGGCGGTCGCCATTTCCGCGGCGACAACGTCGACCAGAACTTCGACACGTACGCGATCGAGTACACGTTTGCCGACGGCAGCAAGTTTCAGCTCGACGGGCGCGGCATGGACGGCGCGTATCAGGAATTTTCCAGTTTCGCACACGGTTCCAAGAATTCGGCGGTCATCTCGTCCGCGGGGCACTCTCCGGCCCACTGTGCCATTTACAAAGGCCAGAAGGTGGGAAGCACAAAAGACCTGATCTGGCGATACGGCCAGAAAGAACCGAATCCGTACCAGCTCGAATGGGACGACCTGATCGATGCGATCCGCCAGGACAAGCCGTACAACGAAGTCGAGCGCGGCGCCAAGGCAAGCCTCGTGACGTCGATGGGACGCATGGCGGCCCATACAGCCCAAGTCGTCACTTACGACGACATTCTGAACTGCGAGCACGAATTCGCCCCCGACGTCGACAAGCTGACGCTCGACGGGCCGGCCCCGCTCATTGCCGATGCCGAAGGCAAGTATCCGGTACCGGTGCCGGGATTGAAAAAGAAGCGCGAGTACTAACGCGATATCAATTGCCAACTCGGATTCGATGAGATGGCAGCCCGGTTGCTGATTCCAGCAACCGGGCTGTTTTGTTACCTATTCGTGAATTACGATTTACCGGGAGCTGGGCACCGCCGCGAGTCGTGGTGGTTCGACGATGCGGCGCCGCTCGCCAAGACACGCCGTCGCTGATGGCTCCGGGTTAAACGACGCAGCCCCTTTTGCGCGCGAATTACGAGGCCTTGGCGGCGAGGGCAGATTCGGCTCGCTCGCCGAGGATCCCAGTGATTTGATCGCGATCGAGCTCTTCGTTTTCCAGCAGCGCCTGAGAAATCTGTTCGAGCTTCTCGCGATGCGCAGAGAGGATTTCGGTCGCTCTGAGCGAGGCTTCATTGACGAACCGCTGCATCTCCTGATCGATGACGTGCGCCGTCTCCTCGCTGAATTGCCGCGTCTCGTGCATTTCCTTCCCGAGAAACGGATGTTCTTCGCTCTGGTGAAAGGCGACCGGGCCGATCGCATCGCTCATGCCCCAGTGGGCGACCATGCGGCGGGCGATATCGGTCGCCTGCTGAATGTCGTTCTCCGCCCCGGCCGAGTATTCGTCGAACACCAGCTTTTCGGCGGCCCGGCCTCCCATGGCCAGAATGAGGTTCGAATGCAGCCGCTGCTCGCCGATGTGATGGCGTTCTTCGTCGGCCAGCAGTTGCGTGACCCCCAGCGCCCGGCCACGCGGGACGATCGTGACTTTGTGGACAGGATCGAGGTCCGGCAGGAGCCAGGCGACCAGGGCATGACCGGCTTCGTGATAGGCGGTCATGGCCCGTTCCTTCTCATTCAGGACTTCTTCTCGCTTGGGCCCCATCAGCACCCGATCTTTGGCCGAGTCGAAGTCGTCCATATCGACCTGCAACTTCCCTTCGCGAGCCGCGTTGAGAGCCGCCTCGTTCACCAGATTCTTCAAGTCGGCCCCTGAGAACCCGATGGATCCGGCCGCGACGGCGTCCAGGTTGACGTTGTCGGACAGGGGAACCTTGCGCGTGTGAACCTTCAAGATTCCCAACCGTCCGGTTCGCGTGGGACGGTCGATGGGCACGTGCCGATCGAAGCGACCGGGGCGCAACAGCGCCGGATCGAGCACGTCGGGACGATTCGTCGCCGCCAGCACGATTACCGCTTCCGTCTGATTGAAACCATCCATTTCGCTCAAAATCTGATTGAGCGTCTGTTCGCGCTCGTCATGGCCCCCCCCGACGCCCGCACCGCGCACGCGACCCACCGCGTCGATCTCGTCGATGAACAGAATGCAGGGCGAATTCTCTTTCGCCGTGCGAAACATGTCTCGAACGCGGCTGGCTCCGACCCCTACGAACATTTGAATGAATTCGGAACCATTGATGGAAAAGAAAGGGACTCCCGCCTCGCCGGCGGTGGCCCGAGCCAGCAACGTCTTGCCGGTTCCGGGAGGGCCCATCAGCAGCACACCTTTGGGGATCTGGGCGCCCAGACGCTGAAACTTGGCTGGGTTCTTGAGAAACTCGACTACTTCCTCGAGCTCGCGCTTGGCCTGCTCCATGCCGGCCACGTCGTCGAACGTATTGTGCTGCTCGGAAGGAGTGAACCGCTTGGCGGGGCTGCGGATGAAGCTTCCGGCCATGCCTCCCGGCCCCAGCGGATCGACGCTGCGCCGCAGCATGAACCAGACGAACCCGATTACGGTCATAAAGATCAAAACCGAGACAATGAGGTTGGCTCCCGGCCCCCAGGCCGAAGGCTCGGTCGAGTAGGGCACATGTTTCGCCTGCAACAGCGGAATCAGACCGGCATCGTCGACGGGAGGTCGGTATGTCGAGAATTTTTTGGTGAGCTTTTTGCGTTCCTTCTGGGAGTCGTCGGTCGTGGATTTTTCGATTTGCTTTTCGGATTGTTTTTCAGTTTGTTTTTCGGTTTGTTTTTCGGTTTGTTTTTCTGCCGGATCGTCCGGCGGTTCCTTCCACTCTCCTGTGATCTTATTGCTGCCTTCGATGAAGATGACCGACTTGACGTTTCCCGTTTCGTCGGCCTCGAGCTGGCTGCGGAAGAAGCTGTAGTCGACCTGCGACCCACCGCCGCTGGCAAAGGGAAGCGTGAACAACAGCGCCGTCACGAACAACATGGCCAGCACGACCATCCACGGACCGCTGGAAGTCGGGCGTGCGGGATCTCCGGGATTTCCTGGCCGCCGCGGGGGCTTGGGGGGGGCTGGCTCGCGTCCGCCGGTCGACAACCACCGGCTGGCTACATCTTGGAAAATACGGCTCATTGGTAAAGGTTACAAAACTGCCCGGTAGCTGACAATGAGAAGGAAACTGCTCTTGCGGCAATTCCCGGAATCCTATATCTCACCCGCCCCTTCCCGCCTGGACGCTCGTCGGATTCTGCCGGCATGGGCCACAGGCGGCCCGCGACCCATCGAAAGGATTCCCGCATGAAACGCCTCATCACTCTCGGATTCGGATTGTTCTTGACCGCCGTCGCTACCGGCTGCTGCTGCTGGCCCTGCTGCAACAGCGGCTGCGGCATGGGAAGCTGCGGCGGCTGCAGCTCCGGCGGCTGCTCTGCACCTGGCGGCGTCCCCGTCACGGCGAATTACGGCACGGGCTGCTCGACCTGCGCCTACTAACGAGCACTTCGCCTGAAACGACCGCCGAGCCTGCCCAGGCTCCGACACGAATCCGGTGCGCGCTTCGCGAGAGCGCCGGGCCAGCGCACCGCTGCAGAACACGTCGATTGGCACGGAATCGCGACTCATTCCCGCGAGCCACTGCCAGGCGAAGCGTTGTTTTGGATCTATCCGTCTGGCACAATAACGGGGTTGCGTTTCTCGACGCCGCGCCTCGAAATTGCCTGGGCCGATAATGCCGATCCGCGTGCACTGCTCGGAGTGTGACAAACCGCTCAAGGTCGCAGAGAAATTTGCAGGCAAGCGGATTCGCTGTCCCGGTTGTCAAACGGTCATTACTCTGCCGCCGGCCGTCGATCCGGCCGACCTGTCCTCGGCGGTCGAATCCGGCGCGCCGACCACGTCGACCGCTGCCTCCGCGGTGGACGTCCCTGATGACTGGTTGTTCGGCCACGAAGCGCCACCCGCCGGCGTGAAACCCGCGGCCGAGTCTGAGGAATACGAACGGCCCGAGGAACCTCCGAATTTACCTCCACGCCGGTCGCAAAAAAAACTCGGCAGCACCTTCGTTACGACTCGTGGCGCATCAGACTCCGCCGAGAGTCCTCAAAGGGCGCGGCAATCCATGGAGCCAGCAAGCCTCCCGGCCCGGCCGACAATCGGCTGGCGCGATCAGTTGTTCTGGGTGCTCCTCTTGGCGATCGCACCGCTGGCCATTTCGACCGTCTGGCACGAGCGGCCAGCCGCTGACCGATTCAAGGAGACCCTCCAACACCTGCCGGACGACGCGACACCAGATCAGCCGAATGTCGCATCGCCTCCGGTCGAAATGAGCGTCGACGATTTCTTCGCGACGCTTCCTGGGCACAAGATCGCCGGCGCCCATCTGGCTCGCGATTCGTGGGTGCACTGGGCCTATGCGACGCTCTCTGCCACGCTGTTTCTCACATTGCTGACGCAGACTTTTCCGAATAACGCGGCCAGCCCCGCGCGGCTGGTCTGGACGGGAGTCATCACCGGCACGATCGGAATCATTCTGCTGTTGGCCTTCCAATGGATCGCCGCCTGGACGCTGACTTTTAACGTCCGCGGACGCGGCATCCTGGTCGTGCTCTTCTACATCGTGAAGTTCATCGGATTTTCGTATCGATCGGCACTCGATCCAGAGAACGGCTTTTTGTTGAGCTTCATGGGCTTTACCTGCGGCGTCGGGTTATGCGAAGAACTGTGCAAGGCCCTTCCTGTCGTGCTGTTTCTGCGGGCGCAGCCTCATGCCGGTTGGCGTGCCGCTTGCGTCATAGGGCTGGCCAGCGGCGTCGGGTTCGGCATCTCGGAGGGCATCACGTATTCTGCCGACTCCTACAACGGCATTCAAACCGGGATGATCTATCTCGTGCGTTTCGCGTCTTGCGTCGCGCTGCATTCGATCTGGGCCGGGGCCGTCGCTCTCGTTATGAACCGCAATCAGGATTACGTCGGGGGCGACGGATTCGACTGGGAGGAGGCCGGCAATTTCATCCTGCATTACCTGTTGGCGGCAATGGTGCTCCACGGATTGTACGACACGCTGCTCAAACAGGACCACGAATTCTGGGCCTTGTCGGTGGCCGCCGTCAGCTTCGGTTGGTTGGCCTGGCTCGTGCGGCGGCAACGCATGGAAGAATAATCACGATGCCGGTCGCGCTCATTGGAACCTTCGATACCAAAGGAACGGAATTCCAGTACGTCTGCAATGTGCTGCACGGTCTGGGAGTGGCGACAATCGCGATCGATGCCGGGGTCGACAAACCGGTCGGTATCATCCCCGACGTCGCCAGTGATCTGTTGTATGCGGCGGCGGACGAGAACTTCGCACAAATCCGCGAGGCGCGCGACCGCGGACAGGCCGTCGAGGCAGCGGCTCGCGGAGCCGCGAATCTGGCGGCCGGCCTGTACCGCGAGGGACGGCTCGAGGGAGTCCTGGGGCTGGGAGGATCGGCCGGCACGACGATCGCCACGGCGGCGATGCGCGCCCTGCCGTTCGGCGTTCCCAAGCTCATGGTCAGCACGCTGGCCAGCGGGCAGGTGCGGCCCTACGTCGGCGTGCGAGACATTCTCATGCTGCATTCGGTGGTCGATATTTGCGGGCTGAACCGCATCAGTCGGACGGTGCTCGATAACGCCGCACGCGCCATGGCCGGCATGGTTGTAGCGCGTCCCGCGGAAGGCGTTGTGACGCAGGCGTCTGGCTTGCCCGATTCCGGTGCGACGGCCGCAACACGATCCGCCGCCCAGCAGCCCCTGATCGCCGCCACGATGTTCGGCGTCACGACGCCGTGCGTCGATGCGGCTCGTCGCGCGCTGGAAGCGTCCGGCAGCGAAGTCGTGGTTTTTCATGCCACGGGGACCGGAGGGATGACGATGGAGTCGTTCATCTCCGACGGACTGGTGAACGGCGTACTGGACATCACGACAACCGAATTGGCCGACGAATTAGTCGGAGGAATTCTGAGCGCCGGCCCCGATCGGCTGACGGCAGCCGGAAAGCGCGGAGTGCCTCAAGTCATCTCGGTCGGCGCGCTCGACATGGTGAACTTCGGACCGCGCGAGACTGTGCCCGAACGATTCGCAAATCGGCGCTTTTACCAGCACAACGCCAACGTCACGCTGATGCGCACGACTCCCGAAGAGAATGCCCAACTGGGGCGCGAGATCGCGCGCAAAGCCGCCGGCGCCGCCGGTCCTACCGCGATTCTGTTGCCGCTGCGCGGCGTGTCGGGCATCGACAAAGCGGGAGAACCGTTCTGGTGGCCCGAAGCCGATGCCGCGCTGTTCGACGGCATCCGACGGCACCTGCCGGCCCAGGTGCGCCTGGTCGAACTCGATCTGCACATCAACGATCCGGAATTTGCGATATCGGCCGCACAGTCGTTGCGAGAGCTGATGGGCCGCCGGTCGCCGGGCGGTGCGTAAAACGTCGTCATACTCACTCTGTGAGATCTCCATCTTTTCCTTGTCAGAAAATCCTGGCGGCTGTGTTATAAGGTATGGAAGGAAGACCATGCCCGAACTGCCCGACACCCGCGAGAGCCTGTTGCTGAAGGTCGGCGAACCGGCCAATGCCGAGGCGTGGCAGGAGTTTACGGCGATCTATCGGCCCGCCGTGTATCGTCTGGCTCGGAAGCGGGGCTTACAGGATGCCGATGCGGAAGACCTGGCGCAGCGGGTACTGATTGTCGTATCGCAGAAGATTTCCGAGTGGCGGCTGACCTCGCCGCAGGGCGCGTTTCGGGGCTGGCTGATCGCCATCGCCCGGAATGCGATCATCAACGCCCTGACTCGCGGGACTCGCGGTGCCGGCATCGGGGGATCAAGCATCCTGGCCCGTCTCGAGGGACAACCCGACCGGGATGCTGAAAATGACGGGCCCGAGATCGACGAAGAGTTTCGCCGGGGAATATTTCGTCAGGCGGCCGAACAGATTCGCCCCGAATTTCAGGAAGCGACGTGGTTAGCATTCTGGCTGACGGCCGTGGAGGGGCTGGCGGTCGATGAAACGGCCCGTCGGCTGGCCAAGAATGAAGGCAGCATCTACGCCTCCCGCAGCCGGATCATGCGTCGCCTCAAAGAGAAAATCCTGGAGTTGTCTTAGAATCATGTCTCCCGCCAATGCACAATGTGACAGGTCGCTGGTGCAACGCTACCTCGACCGGCAGCTTTCGCCCGATGCCGAAGCGGCGCTCGAATCGCACCTCGACCGCTGCGACTCTTGTCGGCGCGTGCTCGACGATTCGGCCGCCGAAGGCTCGTGGTGGAACGAAGCGTCGCAATTCCTTCCGGTCGACGAGTGGGACGGCACGGCCAGCCAGACGTACATCGAGGCGGTCTCGTCGTGCGGCGAAAATGTGCCTGTCCAGGACGGCGCCAGCATCGTACGGCGGCTCTCCCCCTGGCTCGATGCGACGGATGATCCGCGGATGCTGGGGCGATTCGGCGGCTATGAAATCGCCGGCGTCATCGGCGAAGGCGGAATGGGGGTCGTCCTGAAGGGGCACGAGCCTGCGCTCAATCGTTACGTGGCGATCAAATTGCTCGCTCCGCATCTGGCCGGGAACGGCGCTGCTCGACAGCGGTTTTCTCGCGAGGCGCAGGCGGCCGCCGCGGTGCTTCACGAAAATGTGATCGCCATTCATCGCGTCGACCAGTCGCAGGGGCTGCCCTACCTGGTGATGCCCTTTATCGGCGGAGAATCGCTGCAAAAACGCATCGATCAGGAAGGTCCGTTGCCCCTCACGGCGATCTTGCGAATCGCCCGCCAGATTGCCGCCGGACTGGCTGCCGCGCATGCGCAAGGGCTCGTCCACCGCGACGTGAAACCGGCCAACATCCTGCTCGAACGGGGCGTCGATCGCGTAACCCTCACCGACTTCGGCTTGGCCCGCACGGTGGATGACGCCACGCTGACCCGTAGCGGCGTCATCGCCGGCACGCCGCAATACATGTCCCCGGAACAGGCACGGGGGGACGCGGTCGACGGCCGCAGCGACCTGTTCAGCCTGGGGAGCGTGATGTATGCCATGGGCACAGGGCGAGCGCCGTTCCGGGCGGAAACGCCATTCGGCATCCTGCGGCGGATCACCGACGACGAGCCGCGGCCGATTCGCGAGATCAATCCTGACGTTCCCGACTGGTTGGATGGAATCGTCCACCGGCTGCACGCCAAAGCCCCGGCGAATCGCTTTCAAACCCCCGATGAAGTCGCCACGCTGCTTGAGCAATGCCTGGCGCACGTGCAGCAGCCCACGATCGTGCCCCTCCCTCCCGCAGCAAAGTTCGCAGCGCCGCTCGCAGTACCGCCGGCAGGCAGTCGCCGTCGTGCCGACACGAGCAACACCCGTCTGCAAAAAATTCGCAGCGCATGGCTGGCAGTGGCCGCCGTGACGATTGTGACCGCCATTTCCGTCATGAACTGGCCGAATCAATCGGCACGAAATTCCGAGACTTCCCCCGCCGCTCATCCGACTGCCACGACTGCCACCGAGAATTCGGCGGAAGTCTGGAATGACGGGGTCGGTGGTAAAATGAGAGAAATCGGCTCGGCCCTGCAACGTATCGATGAAGATCTGAATTCCGACCTGCTTCAGGAGATTGAATGATGCGCCGTCACATTCGCCCGGCCGCATGGCTCGCATGCGTCGTGCTCTTAGCTCTGTCCACCGGTTCACGTTCACCCGATGGCCAGAAACCGTCACTGGTTTCCAATGCGCGCGGGCAAGAAACGTCTTCTGAGAAAGCCTCTGCGAAGCAGACGGACGTTCTCACGCTGAGCGAGCTGCCAGCCGGAAGATCGACTCAGGGTGTCGGTGTGATCCTGGGCCACAATGAAGACGATGAAGGCCTGGGAGGGGCGACTCTGTGGGGGTACAGCGATCAACTCGGCAAATCGTCGAAGGTGACGATCCCAAAGCCCGAAAGCTCCCCCGTGCCTGTCGTCGGGATTGGTTTTGGAATCTACCTGGTCGATGGCCAACTTTTTGGTTACAGCGCTAAAACCGGCGAGTGGAGCGCGCCGAATGTTCCCGAAGGCGTCAAGATCCGAACGGTGAGAGTTGCTGGTTCGGTGGGGTGCGCCTACGCGGACGATCGAATCTACGGATACAGCCCGACGACCGACCATTGGGGACAATTGAAGACGAAATCCAAACCGCAGCTTGATGGTTCCAAGATCGTCGTCGAGGATGGGGGGCAGACATATCTCTTCTCGGACGCCGCCGGTCGGTGGTCGTCGACTGCCGAAGGGGGTGACGCAACCAAAGCCGGCACAGGACAGCCGAGTCTCTTTTCCGACGTCACGGCGCCGAAGGCACTCGTCACGAGCCCCGGAACGCCTGGGAAGAGTGGTCCCATGCCGGGAATGCCCGGGATGCGCGGTGGCATGCCGGGGAGGATGGGTTCGTCCGGCATGCCGGGGATGAGTTCCATGGCTGGAATGAGTGGCATGCCGGGAATGAGTGGCAGCGGAATGGCTCCGCCCGCTTCCAAAGGCTATATCCAGGGTAAGAATGTCGGCCTGATGCAAAATGAGGAACGGGACAAACTCTGGGGTTACAGCGTGCCGCTGGGCAAGTGGACCGGACTGAGTATCCCCAAAACCGAAAAACGGCTGAGTCCGAAAGTCAGTTTCGACGTCGGAGCATTTGGGACCGGGGGCCGCGTCTATGCCTTCAGTTCCAAAACCGGCCGCTGGGACGTGCTGAAAACCAAGGCCATTTTCAATGTCCAACCGGAACAGATTGTCGTCGATGACGGGGGAAAGATCTATATCTTTTCCAACGTCACCGGCCGCTGGTCCTCGTCGGACGATCCGAATGACGACGTCATCCGGCGCAGTTCTGACGATCCCCTTTCCGACGTCATTCGAGAGGAAACCGGAGCTCGCTCGCTCTTCGACGACCGCGGCCGCAGGATCGTCCTGGGGACAATCGACCGCAACGGCGAACTCGACGTGCTCGTCCCGGAAACGTCCGAGCGCATCAGCGCCGCCGACCTGCTCGAATCGCTGAAGGCGCGATCGGCCGACGCAGAGCGGTCCCTGGGGCAAATCGCCGCCGAGTGTCGTCAGACTCGCGAACGCTCAGGCGAAACAGCCCCCGTCACGGTCGCTCTGAAGTCGCGCCTGACGGCGGCCGTCATGGAGGCTTTCGAGCGCCGCCAGCAGGCGCAACGGCTGGAAGCCGAGGTGTTGCGCGTCAAATTGCAGCGCGTCGACTCACGGTTGCTCGAGCGTGAAAATTCGAAAGAGGGCATCGTCTCGCGCCGCGTCAATGAGCTGCTCGACGGTCCTGAGCCGGTCGCCCCGGAGCCACCCGCAAAGAACGATGCTCCCGCCGAGTCCCGACGGCCGGCACGCGCTGGCGCCCGGCGCGGCGGATCATCGACAGGCGAAACCTATCCCAGCTATGTGCCACGAGGTCTCGCGACACGCACGGTCGGCGTTGTTTCCGCGGTCGACGAAGTCGGAAACGTGCTGCTCTCTCCCGAAGAAGTGAACGGCATTCACATCGGCGACGAGTTGGAAGTGTCGCGTCCTGATTTCGTCCACGAAGATGGAACGCAGCAGTACTACAGCTTCGCACGTCTGTTCGTCGTCCAGGCCAAGCCCGATTCTGCGTCGGCGCGGATCATCGAGATCGCCCGGACGCGACTCCACAACAAGTCCGTCCAGGAAACGATTGCTCCCGGCCAGATCGTGGGGATCGCGATCGAAAAGCCCGGGACGCGGCCGGAGGCCGGGAATCCCGAGCTGGCGCCGCTCCAAGGCCGCTGGCGGCTCAACCGCTGGGTAGACGAAGGACGCGTCATGCCTCCCGGAGATTTGAAGGGTTCGAGGCACCAGCTGTTCGTGAAGGATGACGTTCTGACGTTCTTCGACCCGAGCGCCGGGGAGATTCTGGACCGGCTGCAGATCGAGACGCTCGACACCCATCCCGATGTGAAAGGCGTGGCGTTTCAAATGCAGCGAGCAAGATTTGGAAGTGGCCACGGCGTCTACCGTCTCGACGGACAAACGCTGCGGATAGGCCTGCAAACGGGCCCGGGCTGGAACCTGGAACTGGAACCGGGCGCCGGCCTGATATTCTGGGAGTTCACCCGCGATAGCGCCGCGGTCGGTGACGACCAGCCAAAGTAGTCAATCTCACTCCGTGAGATGAGGTCTGCGGATTCGCCGCAAATCCAGCGCACGCGCGACACATTGCGAGGCGCGCAGGTCTGGTCGTTAGACTCCCGGAGAATCAC
>DASYAR010000262.1:0-2364 GCA_036501235.1 Planctomycetaceae bacterium | reverse complement strand
TGGCGTTTCTGCGTGGCCGAAAAATTCTCTCCGTCCTGTACTCTGTCGTTGGTTGGCAGAGCTCGCGGTGGGGCCTGTTGTGTGTCGCCGCATCCTGCTAACGCGACGGCAATGACCGCCAGCCGGCATCTATTCATGATATCGCCGTCGATTGTGTGAAACTCTGGCCGCCGTCATCGATTCCTAAACCCTCACACCAAGCCGATACGTGGATCACCGCATGACTTTCAGGTTCGGCAGCGCATGTTGAAGCTCGGCGACGCCGGTGTTCGTCACGAGCGTGTCGCAAAGATTGAGGACCTGCAACCCGGTAAGTCCCCTCAGCTTCGCCAGACCCGTATCTCCCACCTGCGTGTGCGACAGGCTCAGTTCTTTGAGCCGGCTTAATTTCGCCAGATGGTCGAGCCCGGCGTCCGTGACTTGGCTGTAGTCCAGCCAGAGCTGCTTCAATTCTTCGACGCGTTCGAGCAGAATCAGATGGCGATCTTCGACTCGATTACGCTCCTTGTTTTTGAAAGAATAATTAACGAGGTCGAGCTCCGACTCGTCCTCTTCGGCGTAGAGGGTGAATGTGCAACCGAGCTGGGTGAGTGCGGTAATCGCAGCCCCCTGTCGGTATGTGGGCATTCCGAACAGGCGGTCGCCGCGCGCATCGGCATGGCAGTTCATGCAGGATTCGATCTTGCCACTCGAATTTACCAATTTGGCATCTGGCTTGACCGTACCATAGACCCAACCAGCATCCGTACCGGGCGTTGCCGGGTCGAGCTTCATCATGATGAACAGGTCGGCCTGTTTCGAGGTTTTGAGGGCCTTGCCTTTGATCTCTTCGGAAATCCACGATTGCTTGACGATAGCCTGGCCAATGGCCACATCGGTAAATTCAGTTACATTCAGATAATCGTCGCGATTTCGTGCGAAGATTGAGTAGAGCTTCCGGCCGTGGGTTGCCCCGTCGGTGCTTTCGCTGGTGTGGGCCGGGCCAATGGTTAATGGCGACTGGCGGACTGCGATGTTGCAACCTTCAGGCGCCCACCGGTCTTCGTCGTCGACGCGTCCCCAGGACATGTATTCCGATGCGATCTTCAGTAGATCGGCCTCGAACGGATGTTCGCCAGAACAATGCGCCCGCGACAGTGGACCGCGGACGCGGCGAGGGCATTTCAAACTGCTCTGCCGCGGGCGCAGTCATTGCGGCCAATTGCGGTTCCTTGCTGCCCGAACAGCTTTCGAACGCAAAGACAGCGCCAAGCACCAGCAATAGTATCCCGTTTGAATATCGGTCCACATCACACCTCCCTGCTCTCGATGCGCCCCCGGAACCTTCCGAACTGACGACACGAATATTATGTCGCACTACCTGCCGTGGAAAGGGCTTCACTGAACACCGGTGAGCGTTAATTGCATACCAGTGCCCTGGCCGCCGAATAAGCGGACCGGGACACTTGTCGGATGCCCGGATGAAAAGCAGAGCTTCCAGTTGTGCGATTTTAGGCGGACTTTGGTGTTATTCCGAAGAATAATCATTCCTTGAGGATCGGGGCCGCCGCGGGGGCCGGCTGGCTCAATTGGACGCGCCGAAGTCGTCCCCTGGTTTCCGTGGGCTGCGGCACGAACTCGCGTGGGTCGCGGAATTCCGCCAACCGGGCCGTGATTTGATCAATTTGCTCGGCCGTCGCCATTCCCCGCAAGGTCCTCATGTAGAGCGAATCGTCGCCGAACAAGAACAATCCGGCATGCCGCACCCGTTGAAGCGGGAGCGTCTCGCGAGCCAATTCGGCGACCCGCCTCGTCGCTTCGCGGATGCCGCCGTCGACGGAGTCTGGTTCATTGAATCTGTGTCGGAGTTGTTCGACACGATCGAAGAAATGCTTGATATCTCCGCACCCCGCGAGCTCCAGCTTTTTCGTTTGGGCTTCGGTCAGTCGGCAAACTTGACCGACAGCTTCAATTCTCCGCCGCAGGTCTTTCTGAAGTTTGTCGCAGGCAGGTTCTGAGTTCGATCCCCTACCGAAGACCAACTCGTCAAATATCCTCAACGTAAATTCGATGTGTCTGGCGGGAGGGTCGTCGTCCTCGACATATTCCTCCTGGACAGTGAGCACCAACTCCTTCGTCACCACGTCGCGGCTGCTCGTCACCGCGAATCGCGCTGCGCGCCGCTCTGCCGGTGACGTCGGCCACATCGCCTCTAGAAATTCGGCGTCAGGGATCGCCGCGTTCTCATCGGAATTCTGTGCGGACAGCGATGGGTTGGCAACCGCCGCGGTGAAAAGCAGTACGAGGACGCTCCAAGCCGGCTGGATCGGGCGGGCCGAACGCATGGATTGTCTCGCCGGGGGGACAGGACTGGGATGGACGGAG
>DASYAR010000261.1:0-18941 GCA_036501235.1 Planctomycetaceae bacterium | reverse complement strand
CACTGCACCGCGTGCGAAGGCAACACTTCCGTACTTTCGACCGAGCGCATTCGCACCCTGCTGAGTGCGCTTCCTGAATGGGACTTAGCGGATGACGGAAAACGAATTCGACGCGAGTGGCTGGTCAAAGACTTTGCCGCGGGTTTAGAATTCTTCCAGCACGTCGGCCAGGTTGCCGAAGCCGAAGACCATCACCCTGATCTCTTTCTGACTGACTTTCGCGACGTAGCGGTTGAACTGTCGACGCATGCCGCAGGCGGCCTGACCGAAAACGACTTCATCGTCGCAGCCAAGATCGACGCCGTTCCAGTCTCACTCAAGAAGTGACGAATCTGATACCGATGCCGGTAAGCACCAAGCAATCGTCAGGCACGCTGCTGTATCGCCACTGCAACGGACGGCTCGAAGTGCTGCTCGTGCATCCGTCCGGGAACTATAACCGCAGGAAGCCCTGGAGCATTCCCAAAGGAATCCCCGACGTCGGCGAAGAATTGGAAGCTGCCGCGCGGCGCGAAACGCTGGAGGAGACGGGGGTCGTGGCCGGCGCACTCACCGGACTGGGTTCGATTCAGTATGCCAAGAGCGGCAAGCAGATCCATTGTTTTGCCGGCACGGCGCCCACCTTCGCCGATCCGACGTGCGCGTCGTGGGAAGTCGATCGCGCCGAGTTTCTGTCGCTCGCCGAAGCTCGCAAATGCCTGCATCCGGATCAATCGCCGTTTCTGGATCGGCTGGAACAATTGCTGGCCGGATCGATATAGGCCCACGCGGTGAAGTTCCCGACGTCGGTTTCGATCACGACTTGGGCACGCTGGTAATACGGCCCGATCAATCTGCCGGGAATAATGTCTTCCAGCAGATCGCAGTTTTGCAAAGTCTGCTCGAACGACTCGCGGCGGATGAAAAACAACTCCCCCGTCACACAGTCGCCGGGCGAGGGTGAAACCGCGGGGAATCCGTGTGCTGCCGTCGTCTTCCTGAAGTCACGCAATGTGCCTGTCAAATAGCGTTCGTATGTCTCTGCCAGATAATGATGGTTCGGCTGGCCGCGGCGCAGCGTGCCGAAGGTGAACAGCGGGAGATGTTCGTTCGGATCAGTGGGAACTTTCATGGTCGCGTCGCGAATCGTTCGACAATTCCCACAGATGTGGTTGCTCACGGATGTGAACCGTTCTCCCGAGCGTGGAATCTCGCCCCATTGGGGCTTTCGATCGTTTTACCCGCGATGTCCCAGGGCTGGCGCCCTGGGCTATCGAATTGCGCCCCGTTGGGGCTGTCGCGTTGGACGTCGAAACAAAAGTCCGATCCAAAGCAGTCGCTCGCACTGCCGGCCCTGTAACAAAACGGGCGTAGCGCCACGAGTGAAACAAAAGAACGACCCGGTCCGTCATTTCTCCTTGCCTCCCCTTCTCTTTGTCTCCCTCACTCTCGAATACATTGCCCGAGACTCGGAAGCCTCAACCACCCAGCGCCGCCAGGACCCTGTTCCCCATTTCCACTGTGCCGATGCTGGGGCCTGTGCCGGCAATGTCGCGGGTGCGATAGCCCTGTTGCAAAACGCGATCGACGGCCGTTTCGATCACGTCGGCTTCCCGTTCGAGGCCGAGCGAATGGCGCAGCAGCATGGCCAGCGCCAGGATCGTCGCCAGCGGATTGGCGATTCCCTGGCCGGCGATGTCGGGGGCCGAGCCGTGAATCGGCTCGTACAATCCCGGTCCCGAGCTTCCCAGCGAAGCCGAGGGGAGCAAACCCATCGATCCGGTGAGCATCGAACCTTCGTCGGTGAGAATGTCGCCGAACATGTTCTCGGTGACGACGACGTCGAAATCGCGCGGCCGCGAGATCAGGTGCATGGCCATCGAATCGACGAGCACCACGTCATATTTGATGTCGGGAAACTCGGCCGCCATGAGCTTTGCCGAAACGCTGCGCCACAGTCGCGACGCCTCGAGTACGTTGGCCTTATCGACCATCGTCAACTTGCCGCGGCGTTTGCGCGCCGCCTGGGCGGAAACACGAACGACGCGCTCGATCTCGGCCGTGTTGTAGACCATCGTGCTGAACGCTTCTTCGCCGCTGGCGTGTGGCTGCCGTCCCGACGGGCCAAAATAGAGGCCGCCAGTCAGCTCGCGCACGAACAGAATGTCGGTCCCCGAAATGATCGACGACTTCAAGGGCGACGCGTCGAGCAAATGGGGCGAGGGCTTGATCGGCCGCAGATTGGCGAACAGCCCCAGCTCTTTGCGGATTCGCAAGAGGCCCGCCTCGGGGCGCGTCTTGGCGCGCGGGTCGTCCCACTTCGGTCCCCCCACAGCCCCCAGCAGAATGGCGGCCGACGTGCGGCACGCGGCCAGCGTTTCCTCGGGCAAGGGATCGCCGTGGCTGTCGATGGCATTCCCCCCCATCGGCAGCTTGCGGGTTGAAAATCTGTGCCCAAATTTGCTGGCGATAACAGCCATCACGCGCTCGGCTTCGGCGACGACTTCGGGACCGATTCCGTCGCCGGGCAAGAGCACCAGATTAGCTTCCACGACGCCTCCCTCCGCTCAAGATGTTGATACCGGCGCAATCCGCAAAGACGCAGCATCGTACAAAACCTACAACCAGATTTCGAGCACCTGACACGAGGAAAAGCGGTGGCGGGAGCCGCCGTCGGCGTCAAGTCAGGCTGCCGCCGCCTCCGATCCAATGGGTACGCGGCGCTGGCCGGCGCGAAAGACGTTCTCACGGCCGCGCCAGGGGATTCCGGGTCTACAGGTCACGAGGTGTCAGCCATGATGCGGTCCGTGTTTTTCTCGGTGGGGTTGTTTATCGCGCTGTGGGGCGCCAGCTTTCTGCTGGTCGACAAACTGGTGCTGAGCACCGATTCCGACCCGCAAGGGCAGGGCGGTTTCCGAGGATTGTTCCAGAGCACCAGCCAATCGAAAAAACGCGTCGTCGATCCTCCCGACTGGGCCGCCTTCAGCCTGATGTCCATGGGCACCGTCACCATGCTGTATGCGGTGGCGCTGCCGAAGAAGAAGCCGGAATAGACGACAATTCACTCTTTGAGTAACCGGCCTGGCATCAAGCCGCCGGTTCGCAGGGTGGATTCGGCCATTTCCATGGCGCCGGCATCGATGCCCGATTCGCGCAGGTGCGCCAACGTGGCCTCAATGTCGTATTCCACTCGGCGGAGATGGACTTGGCCGTCTTCGATGACGGCATACGCGCAGCGCGGGTCGCCGTCGCGGGGCTGCCCGACGCTGCCCGGGTTCACGACCTGGATGCCGTCCAGATCGAGCCGGAACGGAATGTGGGTATGTCCCACGAGGACGATGTCGGCATCGGTTCCGTTCAGGCGTGCCTGCCAACCGGCCGGATCATCAATCAGGTACTCGTCCATCGGATCGCGCGGAGTCGCGTGCACCAGCGCAAAGCGAATGCCCCCCAGTTGCAAGTTCAATGTGACAGGGAGCCGCGCCAGGAATTTCAAGTGCCTGGGCATTAGCGCCTTCCATTGCAAGGGACGGGTGGCTGCCGCCAGCCGGCGAAACCCCGTGCCTCCGCGCGCCACAATGCGTTGGGCCACGGCGTGATCGTGATTTCCCCGGACCGCGGCCGTCACGTGCTGCTGGATCCAATCCACGCACGGCGCGGGATTCGACCCATAGTCGACAAGGTCGCCCAGAAAGAAACACGCGTCGAACGTCTCGCGGATCGCCGCCAGAGCAGGCCAGTTAGCATGAATGTCCGCCAGAACCAAAATCTTCATGCGAATTTCTCCGCCGCTTATCCAGTGGTGACAATGAGTTGCGTCAAACGTGACGTCATTCTGCTTGACCGCTCACCGCGCCATGGTGTTTAATACAGGAGCATACCCGGAGATTCTTGGGGGGAGTTCGTCCGATGGCAGAGCGACCGATCGAGCAACTGACGTTGCGTGAGATGTTCACGAACGCCGAATTGTTGATTCGAGACCTCGAAGATCATCTCCGGAATTCCTTTCATCCGAAGTCACGGGCGGCAGAAGACGCGGTCCGGTCGCACAACATTCCCGCCGAGCGGGACGAAATTCCCGACAGTGCCATTCGTCATCATGTGGCCGCATTATTCGGCAGCAATGACTATTCAGAGTCTCTGTTCAAGAACCTCGACAACTATTTAGCAGCCATTGAAAAACGGTCGCAAGAAGCGATCCAAATGAAATGATGGAAAAGGAATTCCATTCGCCCATCTTATCAGAATCTGCATTCGCAGTCGTCACAGACGGATAGTCTTTCGGGTCGGCCGCACCGATTTGGAAACCACGGAACCGGATTTGCCGGAGTTGCAGTCGCCCGAAAAAGGCGACCGATTTCGGGGACCGGAACCGGCTGGATTGCGTCAAAAAACATGAATCGTTGGCGATGAGTGAGCCACTCTTCCAGGTTGGATCTTCCGTTTCCTCGCCGGTGCTGCCGGTCGAAGGGGTGAAGGTGCGTGCCGGGAAGGGGCCTGACACGGTCATCAATCCGGAGCGTCGCTCTGGGCCTGCCGGCGCTGCACCGCCGGTCGCGACGGGAGAAACCGGCGTCGTGTCCTCCGGTTCACCGGCCAAATCGAGCATCGTGCGGATGCTGTTTCCGCCCGAAGAAGAGACGGCCGTACAGACGTTTGATCCGCAAGCCGGATTGAGCCTGGGCCATTTCGCCATCATCGAGCGGATCCGCACCGGAGGCATGGGGGCGGTTTTTCGAGCGCTCGACACGCGGCTCAATCGGGTCGTCGCGCTGAAGGTCCTGCCGCCGTCGCTGTCGCGCGATCCGCTGATCGTGCAGCGCTTCAAAAACGAAGGGCAGGCGGCCGCGCAGCTCGACCACGAGAACGTGGCCCGTGTCTATTTCATCGGTGAAGAACACGGACTGCACTACATCGCATTCGAATTCATCAACGGCACGAATGTTCGCGACCTGATTTCGGAACAAGTTCGATTGCCGGTCGGAGACTCCCTGAATTACGTGCTGCAGATCGCCTCGGCCCTGGTGCACACGTCGGCTCAAGGAGTCGTTCATCGCGACATCAAGCCGTCGAATATCATCATCACGCCGATGGGTCGGGCGAAGCTCGTCGATCTGGGCCTGGCGCGCAAGGAGACAAAAGAGGAACAGGCGGTCGATCTGACGGTTGCCGGGACGACGCTCGGAACATTCGACTATATCTCTCCGGAACAGGCCCGCGACCCGCGCGGCGCCGACGTCCGCAGCGACATCTATTCGCTGGGATGCACGCTGTACCATATGCTCACGGGCGAGCCCCCCTATCCGGAGGGGACCGTGCTGCAGAAATTGTTGCAGCACCAGGGGGACGAAGCCCCCGATCCGGCCGTCAAAAACCGGCAGGTTCCCGATAACTTGTCGGTCGTCGTTCGCAAGATGATGGCCAAAGACCCGCGGCGACGGTATCAGTCGGCCGAGCAGCTCGTTCGAGATTTGATGCTCGTCGCCGGAAGTTTGGGGCTTCGCAGCATCAGCCCCGAGGGACTGGTGTGGCTGGCTTCGCAGCCGGACCGCACTTCGTTCTGGGAGCGGCACCTCGCCTGGATGGTGACGGCGGCGCTGCTCCTGGCAATCGCCGGGTTTCTGGAATACGGGCCGTCAGTCTTCGGGCCGACGGCCGGCGACGCGCATGCCATGAGCGCCGGCGGTTTGCCGAATGAGGCCGATCTGCACCCGGACGCATCACCGGCTCACGGACTGCAGCCCACGACTGGCGGCAAGTCTCCGCGCGATCAACAGCGATTGCCCGGGAATCAAATTTCGCGGTCGAATCCGACTGATTCGACGAATGGAAATCGAACGCGAACGGACGACGTCCCGGCGTCGTTCCCAGACGACACGGAATTCGACGACATCACGAGCGTCCCCGGCACACGAGAAGAGGAGCCGCCGGCGCCAGTCAAGGCGATCACGCCAGTGCCTCTTGTCAGCCAGCCAGGACGTGAAGGCGATGCAACCGACCAGCGGTACGCCTCGGCCGTCGTGCGGCCCAAATCCCTGGACGAGAAAATCGAGCCTGGTGCTCTCGAAACGGCAGCCAATTCGCGTCCGCCCGTTAAGCCGGACAAGAACATCCCGATCGAAAGTGTTCGGCCGACCGACGGCGGCGGTATTTCGACGAGTCCCGCGGAACGCGCCGGTAAAGACGAAACGCCGAGTGGAGCTGCGGCCGAGGACGAGGGAATTTTCTTGCTGGGACGCGACGCCGCCTCGAATCGTCGGTTTTCGTCGCTCGAGCTGGCCTGCTCGAGCGTTCGCGAGAACGGGGCGATTATCGAATTGCGGTTCAATGGTCGCCGACGCGAATCCGTGCTGCGGATCAACCGCAAAGTGACCATTCGGGCCGCGAAAGGCTTTCATCCCGTCATCGAATTCCGACCGGCCCAGGCGAGCATCGAGGAATATCAAGCGCGTGCCGTGTGGGTGCCTTCCGGCTCACTGGATCTGGTCGGCGTCGACCTGGTGCTGTCCGTCGACGAAACGGTTCCGGCGGAGAACTGGTCGCTGTTTTCGCTTGAGCGTCCCGACGTCGTGCGGATGGAACGGGTGACGGTGACGATCGTCAATCCGACGCGCCGCCCTGCGGCTGTTTTCGAATTACGCTCGGCTGCCGGGGCGCTGATGCCCGATATGCCGGTCGTCGGCGCGCAGTCGCGATCGCCCCTCAAAGTCGAGATCACCGAGTCGCTGGTCCGCGGGGAGGGAGACCTGTTCGTCGTGCGGCACACCGAACCGGCACGGCTGGCGGTCGAGAAGTCGATCATCGCGCTGCAGGGCAGCCTGCTTGTCGGGCGGGGGCACTCCGAGGCCAACCATGAGAATGCGCAGCTCGAACTGCGGCTCGATCACGTCACCAGCGTGCTGGCGGGAGGGCTCGTCCGATTCGACAGCGGCTCCATGCCTCGCAAATTGCTGCCGCTGCAGGTTTCGGCGTCGAACTGCATCTTCAGCAACAGCGCCGGCGTGCCATTGGTCGAGATGACCGGGAACGCGCCCCCGCAGGATTTTCGCGAGTTGCTGTCGTGGGGCGGTCAGAATAATTTCTACGATCGCTATGCCACGTTGTGGCTGATCGCTTCGATGGAAGAGGCCGGCCTGCGCACCGAGCCGTGGGACGCCAGCGCCTGGCGACGCTGGACGGAGGCCTCGGAAACGAATCCCCATTTCAATCCGGTAGTGTGGAACAAGCGCGGCTGGATGGTTCGTCCCTTCACCGAGCTGGTTCCCTCCGATTTCGCACTCGACGGGCAGGCCATCAACAATCCACCGGTCGGCGGCGCCGCGAACTTCAAAGACGCGGGCGCGGATCTGGACGCGATTCGCGTGCCGGCGCCCGCCGAATAACGAGAGTGTGGCAGGGTCAGAGCGTTAAATTCCCAATCGCGCTCTGACCTCGCCACACACGCTGTTGAATCGTGACGCGTCCGGACACTAACCCAACAACCCCCGAATCTCCTCCGGCGTAAACTTTCGCTGCAGGCGCGCTCCCAACTGGGCCACGATCCGAGCGGCGGCGTGCGAGGCCAGGCGCCCCGCGTCGGTCCAGGTCATGCCGTTGGTAATCCCAAACAGCAGGGCTCCGGCATACATGTCTCCCGCCCCGGTCGTATCGATCGCCACCGCCGGCGCCCCACCGATTGGAATCACCCGCCCTTCGTTCATCAGGATGGAGCCGTCGGGGCCGAGCGTCAGGGCGACGTTCTCGGCGTGGCGATGAATCTCGGTCGCGCATTCGATCGGGTCCTGTTTTCCGGTCAGGCTGCGGGCTTCTTCGAGATTGCAGAAGAGGAGGTCCACGGGGCCTTTGATCAGCTCCCAGAATTCATCACGGTGCGTGTTGATCAGAAACGGGTCGGAGACGGTAAACGCGACTTTGACTCCATTGCGTTTCGCGAGCTCCATCGTGCGCAGGGCGGCCGAGCGGGTCGGCTCGCCGCCGAACAGGTAACCTTCCACATACACATATTTCGCGTTACGGATGGCGCTTTCGCTGACGTCGTCGGGGCCCAGCGTCGCCGAAACGCCCAGGTGCGTGAGCATCGTCCGCTGGGCGTCGGTGGTGATCAAAATGACGCACGTGCCGGTGTGTCCGGCGGCGGTCGGCACTTCGATCGTGACGCCGATCTTGCGCATGTCGTCGAGACAAAAATGCCCCAGCGCGTCGGCCCCCACTTTGCCGGCGTAGGCCGCTTTACCGCCGAAGTCGGCCAGCGCAATCACGGTGTTGGCGGCCGAACCGCCGGCGCACCGCGACCACGGGGCGCGCTCGAGGGCGCCCAGTACGCGCTGCTGGGCCCCTTCGTCGACGAGCGTCATCACCCCCTTATGAAATCCGAGTTGCGCGACGACGTCGTCCGAGACGCGGGCCTGGATGTCGACGAGCGAATTGCCGACTCCGTAAACGTCAAATGTCATATTCAGGGGTCCTTCGAAATACCACGGTTGGTTGAGGGCGTTGACATTCTATGTAGGCCAACTAGGATACAGAAGCGTACCGCGTGCCCCGGATCGCCGATTGTGATGATCGGCGCCGGCGTGCCGGGACCTTCACATCACGTCGCGTCGTGTCGGCCGAACGGACTCTTACGGAAAGCAACTTTGCCATGACTCAAATCGAAGCCGCCCGCCGCGGGGACGTCACCCCGGAAATGGAATACGTCGCCCGCCGCGAACAGCTCGAACCCGAGCTGATTCGCAGCGAGGTGGCCGCCGGCCGGATGGTGATCCCGGCCAACAAAGTGCACCTGACCAAACGGCTCGAGCCGATGGCCATCGGCATCGCCGCGGCCTGCAAGATCAACGCCAATATCGGCAACAGCGCCGTCACGAGCGACGTCGCCGGCGAGCTCGAAAAGCTGCATGCCGCCGTGCATTTCGGGGCCGATACGGTGATGGATCTCTCGACCGGCGGCAATATCGACGCCATCCGCGAAGCGATCATCGACGCCTCTCCCGTGCCGATCGGCACCGTCCCGGTCTATCAGGTCGCCCAGAACCTGAAAGACTTCCTCGACCTGAAGCCGCAAGACATGCTCGACATGGTCGAGCATCAGGCCCGCCAAGGGGTCGACTACATGACGCTGCACGCCGGCGTCCTGATCGAACACCTCTCGAAAACGATGCACCGCATCACCGGCATCGTCAGTCGCGGCGGTTCGCTGATGGCCCAATGGATGATGGCGCACCGCGAGCAGAACCCGTTGTACACGCACTTCGAAGACTTGTGCGACATCATGTACCAGTATGACGTCACCTGGAGCCTGGGAGACGGCTTGCGCCCGGGCTGTCTCGCGGACGCTTCGGACGACGCGCAGTTTGCCGAGCTCGATACGCTGGGCGAGCTCACTCGTCGCGCCTGGGCCAAGAACAACCAGGTGATGGTCGAAGGCCCGGGACACGTGCCGATGGACCAGATTCCGATGAACATCGAGCGTCAGATTCAGGTCTGCGACGGCGCTCCGTTTTACGTGCTGGGGCCCCTGGTGACCGACATTGCGCCGGGCTACGACCACATCACCAGCGCCATCGGCGCGGCGATCGCCGGCCAGCACGGCGCGGCGATGCTGTGCTATGTGACTCCCAAGGAACACCTGGGCTTGCCGGATGCAGAAGACGTGCGTGCCGGCGTGATCGCCTACAAGATCGCGGCGCACGCCGCCGACGTGGCCCGCAAGCGTCCTGGCGCCCGCAATCGCGATGATGCACTCTCGAAAGCCCGCTACGAATTCGACTGGAACGAGCAGTTCCGCCTGTCGCTCGATCCCGAACGGGCTCGCAGCATGCACGACGAAACGCTCCCGCAGGAGACGTTCAAGAGCGCCAAGTTCTGCTCGATGTGCGGCCCCAAATTCTGCTCGATGCGCATCAACGAAGACATGCGCAAGATGTCCCGCGAACAGATCGTCGAGCTGGAAGCCGCCGCCGCTGTGAAGTAGCGTTTTCAACTCCGTGAACGTGAGCGAACGATGCCAAGGCTGGCGAAAGCCATTCCGGCCGTCGGAACACAAATCGAATTTGATTACGGACCGGAGGATCCGGCCAGCGCCGCGCTCAGGTGAAATCTGCTATGTGAAGCGCTATCACTTCTTGGAAGTTCCTTCGCGCGACTGGCAGGGCGCCGCATCGTGGAAAACACGCGGGTCAACAAGAATCTGAAAAGCAATTCATTTCTGTTGCGCAATTGCCGCCGGCATTCCTTCCGCTCCTCGAAAGATTACTCGGTTGTGGTAGTCCACGTGTTTTGGGTCAATCTGGTGCCACCTTGCAATGGCGAGTTGCGCGCGGTGTGGGATAACGCCTTCAACAACGTGTCGCAAGTCGAAAGTCTCGGGGATGATCGTCAATGCTCCGCGATCAAACATGATGTGATGGTTCGGGCATAATACTAGAATATTGCCAGGCACGTCCGGTCCGAGATGCGGGGTACCGAGCGGGCGAAGATGATGTCCTTCGGCGTAGTTCACGCCGGGATAGAGAACGACGGGCGAGCCGCAAACTTGACACGCGTGCTTGTATCGCCGTTTCATATCCGCGGCCAGCAGCGTGCACCTAAGGCGAATCTGGCGTACGACGACACGCGTTTGTGGGAGTTCGATTCCGGCCTCACCGGGCGAGATTGGATCCCCATCAAGCTCCTTGAAGGCAGTATTCAGTTCGTAAATAGCATTCCCAATGAAAAATAGAAAACCATCCCCGCGCAGGCGCTGGAGCGTCTGTCGCACCTTTTCCCGAACGTGTCGATTCCTGGGAAGCATTGTGCAAACTCGTCTCGGAAGGCCCAGACTTGATCAAATGTGAACATTCGAGATGCTTCCCGGTTCACAATTCGGATCACACAGTCGGCAACTGCCCGCTTCCAGGACCATTCGGACATTTTCCAAATCCTCGTTGGTATTCCGTCCAGTACAGGTGCTTTTGCGCCTGTTGGCCGTTCGATCATCTTCTTCGGAGATTTTGTACCACATAATTCTTTGGTGATGGAAGAGATGGGTGTTTTAGAAGCCATGTCAGTGGAGAGAGGTCGCAAGCCGCACTGCAGCGACGTTCTTGCCGGCCGTCTGGGCAGCGGACGGGGAGTGCCAAATACAAGCCTATGTTCCCCTTCTTTTGTCCCAGCCATCGCTCGCCCCTTTCGATCAATTCCAGTCGCAACGTGTCCCTCGGGGACCGGTATTGAGAAATGATCCCGCCCCGAGGGCGGAGCCAAATGTGAACATCGATTCGTCTTATCTCATGGCTCAGTGACCAATTACATTGAATCCCCGAGAAAAACTCCGAAGATCGGTCGATTCACCCGAAACGGACGAAGGTAGCACGGGGTTTGAATGGGTTGACCGCCGCATTGATTACCAGCGATTCTTTCCTCTGCATTCCCACTTGAGGAGGGCTGACATGTTGTGCGCTCGACAGATCCGTTGCATTTGTGGTGGCGTATTGATTCTGGCTTTTCTCACGGGGTTGTGGCAGGCGGAGGGGCAAGAGACCGAGCGGCCAGCCGATGAATTGGCGCCACTGCGCGGGGCGCGCGGCAGACGGGGCGTCAGCGGCTTTCAGTCCGGATCGGCGGCGGAAGCCGAGCGTGCAGCCGGGATGAGTGGTCGGGTCTCGGTCGACACGTCTCACAACAAACGTGCCGTGTACCGCGTGGCCCACGCGCCTGTTCAGAGCCTGGCGAATGCGCTGCAGATGCATTTTCAGGGCATCCCGGGGCTGAGTCTGATCCCGGAACCGACTGGCAACGCGCTTCTCATCAGCTCTCCTCCCGACCTGCTCGACGAGTTGCTCAATGTCGTCCAGAAGCTCGATCGGATCCCGAAGTCGGCGGCCATCGAAGTCACGATTCTCGATTTTCCGGATGTCGACGAAGGCAAGGAGATCGGCGCCCAGGAATTCCTGGGCCCGTCCGATAAAGCCCGGGCTCGGATCAACGAACTGAAAAGGACGGGGTTCATTCAACGCGTCCGTCGATTCCGGTTGACGGCCGTCGACAACCAGGCAACCAACCTTCAGGCCAATGGCGACCGGCTCGGGGGCGGGCAAGCGGCCGGCGGGATGCCGGCAGGGTTTCAAGGAGGAGGGCGAGGCAATGCCGCCCGGTTTCCCAGCGCCGGGACGACGATCCAGTGCATGGCCCGGATCGCTGCTGACAAGGGAGTCGTGGTCGAGCTTTCGATTCACGACATCCCAGCGAACCGCGATGCGCAGCAAATGCCTGACGGGGTCGGCTCACAATTCCTGGGAACGCTCTCCATTCCCTCGGCGACAACCATGGTCGCCGGAGAAATTGCGACCGAAACGGCGAACGGCCCGTCGCGCGTCGTGATTCTCGTATCCGCCGACGTGATCGAACCGCCGCCGGAAAAACCGCCCGCGGGAACTACACGGTAAGAGTTGGAGTTCAGGCTTTAGCCTGCGCTCTTGCCGGATCGATTCCAAGATTGCATTCTTGAGGGACTGACAGACCCCTCAATCGTTCCCATTCTATGTACCGCACCCTGCCTCGAAGTTCCGGTCACACATGCTCGTTCTCGCCATCGAAACGTCTGGCCCCCTCGGATCAGTGGCGCTGCTGGAATCAGATCGTGTGCTCGCCGAGCATTCGCTCGAGCCGGGCAAGAAACACGCCCAGTCGTTGCTTCCGACGATTCGCCAGGCGCTGGCTGACTGTGGCAGATCGCCGCGCGACGTCGGGCTGACTGCGGTGAGCATCGGCCCCGGAAGCTACACCGGCCTACGAGTCGGAGTCGTGTGCGCCAAATCATTTGCCTATGCGGTGCAATGTCCGCTGGTCGCCGTCGATACGCTACGGGCGATCGCCTGCAACTCTCCCCCCGAGCTCTCCTGCATCGAAGTTATCGCTGATGCTCAGCGGGGCGACCTGTTCGCAGGCCAATACGGGCGGAATGCGACAGGACAATGGATCGGGTCGAGTGAGGTCCGCGTCGTGCGCGCGGAAGACTGGGCCGCCGAACTGACCGAATCGTGTACGCTCGCCGGCCCCGGACTCGAAAAATTCGGCGCGTTGGCGGCAGGCCGTTGTTCCGTTTTGCCGGCCGAATTCTGGGTCCCGATCGCTGCGAATGTCGCCCGTCTCGGCGCGCACTCGCTGGCCGCCGGACTTTTTGCCGATCCGTGGAGCATCGAGCCGCTCTATCTGCGGCGCAGCTCGGCCGAAGTGCAATGGGAAAAGCTGCATCCGGGGAAATGACGATTGACGAGCATCGAGACAGGCGTGCCCCGGTCCGCTTTTTGGCGGCCGGGGCGCGGCACACGCAATGCGGCCAAAGTGATTGAAATCACTCAACTGGCGAGGTGGTCTCGACAGGTTTAAGTGATCGTCTCGCTTGCTCCGCAGTGCCCCGGCCGCCGCCAAAGCAGCCGGGACACTGAGTCACCAAGCCGTCATTCTCGGCATAATCGGCACCTTCACAGTTTGCCGATCGCCCGCCCCGCGGTTCCCTTCCCGTTTGCCAAAAACATTCATACGATAGGGGCTAGAAACGGCTGTCCCCACAACCCTTCCTGTCGAGTTTCGAGGTCCGATCCATGGCGCTGTTTGAAATCGAGACGAATGCACACATCATGATCGGGTGGGCCGATTCCCACGAAGCTGCCGAAGCGATTGCCAAAAAGTACTACCCTGAAGAGGACGTCGTCCGTGTGACGCGCCGCCCGCGCGACATCTGGGTGATCTCGAAAAGACTGCTCGGAATTCAAGGGACGACCGATCCGTGCGACACGGCTCGCGACTGCCTGGCCCGCGCCGCGGGGGACAAAGTGCATGCGATCCGCCTATATATGCTCGATACTGGTGCAGACCTGCACGAAGCACAGCGCGCCATCGAGACGAATATGTCGCTGGGCTGGTAACAACTGTTAATGTCGCCGCCGAATTGCGGCTTTAGGGGCAGCACAAGGCGCAGATGATGGCGGTTTCAGACAAATCACGACTCGACCGAATTACAGTTCAGGTCGAGACGGGGGAACGCGTCTCGTATGACGACGGCGTCTTTCTGGCGGAAGACGTCGACGTCCTCACGCTGGGGCGGCTGGCGAATATCGTTCGCGAACGCAAGAACGGAAATTTCGCCTACTACAACACCAACCTCCATCTCAACCCGACCAACGTCTGCGTCTATCGTTGCGTCTTTTGCGCCTTTCGTTCGGACCTCAAGGCGACCAAGGCGTACACCTTCACCGATGACATGATTCGCGAGCGGGTCGCCGAAGCAAAACGAGCCGGCGCGACCGAGATTCACGTCGTGGGCGGGTTGCACCACCAGCAGCAGTTCGACTGGTACGTCAACGTCGTGCGCGTGATTCACGAAGCGTGGCCCGATCTGCACATCAAGGCCTGGACGGGCGTCGAAATCGACTGGTTCAGTTTCCTGACCAAGAAACCCGTGCGGTGGGTGCTCGAGCAATTGATCGACGCGGGCTTGGGGAGCATGCCTGGCGGCGGGGCCGAGATTTTTCACCCTGAGGTCCGCGACCGGATCTGCGAGCACAAAGCCGATGCCAACTCGTGGCTGAACATCCACCGCGAGGCTCATTCGCTGGGCCTGCGCACAAACGCAACGATGCTGTATGGACACATCGAGCAGCCCTGGCATCGGGTCGATCATCTGTGCCGGTTGCGCGACCTGCAGGACGAGACGCACGGTTTTCAAACATTCATCCCGCTGGCGTTTCATCCCGAGAATACGGGGCTCGACCACATTCCCAAGCCCTCCGGGCTCACCGACTTGCAGGTGCTGGCCCTGTCGCGGATCATGCTCGACAACTTCGATCATATCAAGGCGTACTGGATTATGCTCGGGGAGAAGACGGCGCAGACGGCCCTCAGTTTCGGGGCCGACGATCTCGACGGCACCGTCGTGCACGAATTGATCTATCACGACGCAGGCGCCAAAACGCCGGAGGGCCTGACTGTGCCGCAGTTGCACCAGCTCATTCGTGAAGCCGGGCGCGTCCCCGTGGAACGCGACACGCTCTATCGGCACGTGATCCGTGAAGGAAACGGCAGCCAGTGGCGGATCGGCGAGCCGATAGCTGTCGGCCTGTGTAATCAAAAGACGTGATGGCGAGAATTGTTGGCGACCCAAATTCGATGAATTGAAGCTGTGCAAATGACTCTCCCCCGCACCACGAACCGCCCGCTGCAATTCGACAACGGCGAAGCGATTGGCATGAGCCATCGCTGGCAACAGGGGCAGTACTGCTCGATTCTGACCAGCGCCGGCATCGTCGGTTGCGGCATTTATGATCTGCAAACGGCCGCCGAATTCGGCCAGGCGATCGCCATCGCGAAGGGAACCCCGGCTAAACCGCTGTGTGAGCCTGAGGACTTGTTTCAGGCCAAGATTGTGGGCGTGACACCCAAGGCCGAGTCGTTCGGAATCCGCGTCGGAATGACCGGCAAAGAAGCCGTCGAGCTCATGCTGCAAGCCAACGGCAATAGGCCGGCATAGCCGGCTCCGAGATCGCTCGATTTTTTTAGACAGCAAACGTCGAACGTCCAACGTCCAACGCCGAATGAAGTGCGATTTCCGACAAGATTTTGATCGCGGCGATGTCGTCTTCCATTCGACGTTCGAAGTTCAGCGTTCGATGTTCGACGTTAAAGCCGCAATTCGCGAACCCTGCCTCGGCCGCCTCAGGTACCCTTCCATCATGACAACTCCCGCTACCAGCCCCATCGGCGTCAAGACCATCGATCACGTGACCCTCGTCGTCGACGACCTAGAGCGCAGCGCTGCGTTTTATGTCGATCTGCTGGGAATGCGACGGGTCGAACGGCCCGTGTTCGGATTTCCCGGGCTGTGGTTCCAGGCCGGCAACACGCAAATCCACCTGATTCTGAAACACGACAAATCGTCGTTCTCGGGGCTGCCCGATGCGCCCCCCCAGGCGGGGGCCGGACGTGTGTTCCATTTTGCTTTCGAAGTCCCCGATTTCGAGGCCGCGGCCGGTCAATTGCAGTCCGCCGGAGTTCGCGTTCGCGGCAAGGGATTGCGTCCGGACGGCTGTCATCAGGTCTGGTGCTACGACCCGGACGGCCATGTCGTCGAGTTATTTTCCCGTCCCCGCGCGTAGTGCCCGACTCGGGTTAAACGAGCTGGTGCCGCCGGCCGCCCCTCGACCGCTCGAATCGGCGGCAAATCTCAATTCCGGGCTGGATTCCTGTCCCGGATCGACCCTATACTGGAATGATCGCCCGATTCTCGGGTCGTGAAATCCCCGGAAATGGTTATATTTCGGCCGAAGATGCGCGAATGATCAAGAAACTGATATTTGGTTCGATGGGCATCGCGGGATTGGTCGCTTTGCTGTCGATCCTCGATTTATCTTTCAAATTTCCCTTCGCGGGCTACAGCATGGCGCTCGACATCATGCTGCTGGTGGCTGCCGCCATCGTCGGCTACCTGAGTTGGGAAACGTACCGCGAGAACCGCTGAAATCCTCGTAAAAAGGGCTCGTTGTGAGCAAAAACGGCTTGATTGTCACTTCCCTGGTCGGCGCCATTCCGGGCCTGGTGATGGCGTATCTGATGGTGATGGCCTTTGTGAACTCGGCCGGTGGCCCCACAGTCCTCAGCAAGATTCAGTGCATTCTGGCGCTCCTCATCGGTCTGCTGCTGGCGGCGATGCCGGTCGGGATTTTCGTGCTGACCGGCCCCAAGGGAGAAAAGTCGCCAGCCAAGAAGAAAGAAGAAAAAGAGGAAAAGGAACAAAAAGACGCGGAAGTTGTCGAGGAAGCGTCGGGTGAAGTGGTCGAGTCCGATGCGGCCTACGAGGAGACTTTGATCGGCGACTCGTCCGAGTTGCTCGACGAAGATGCCGCCGGCGTCACGGACGAAAACCTAGTGGTTGATGAAGGCCCCCCCGACGAATTTGCCGTCACGGGCGAGGTTGTCAACGACGATCTCGAGGCCGACAGCGAAGACTTCGCCGCGGAAGAGGAACTCGAAGTCGAAGAAGAGCAGGAAGTCGAAGAGGCCGAGGAAGAGGCCCCGAAAAAGGGGAAGAAGAAGTAGCCGACCCTACTTCAACCCCCGATACAAATTGTGGATGAACGCCGCATTGTCGCATTGCAGGTAGTGCATCGCCCCGCCCATCCGCGAGTAGCTTTTGCAGAATCGCAGGTAATAAGCGGGATTCGTTTTGGGCGGTTCGCCGGCGCTCCAGTCCCAGCCCCCTCCGTCCTGCAGGTCGACGACGAAGATCGTGTGATTGCGGAGCACGTCGCGACCGCTTTGCAGCCGTAGATTATTGACACAACTGACGCTCTTCTCGAACACCTGCGGTCCCATGATGGCCGATCCGACCGACAAGACGACCCCGCCGTCGAGTTGCTCGACCGAGCCGCCGAACAGTTTGAAGTCCCATTCCGCCGCGCGGCCGATCGCCGATCCGCTGAATACCGGATGGTTGGAAATGATGTCATAGCCGATTCCCGGATGGACCGTGACCGGCACCCCGTGTCGGTACGCCTGCCCGATGATCGACGCCACTTTCCAGCGATGTTCGATCGCCGTCCGCCCTGACGACCACCCCTGTTCGTGCATCGCTTTCAGGAGATCGGCACGTGCCGACGTCAGCGGATGCGCGGGCTCGGCGGAAATCGCCGCGGCCAGATCATCCAAGCTCGGCAGCGTCACGGCGTCTTCGTGAATCAATCGTCCCAGCGCACGGCCATAACCAAGCCCTGATTGAGCGCCTGCTAGAATCGCGCGGTGGATGTTGGTGGCCGTTTCATTCCACGTGCCGAACGTCCCGGACGCGACGTTCATCTCGACGCTCTCCGTCGACGCGCCGAACCAGGCGTATTCCCAATCGTGAATCGTCCCCGCGCCGTTCGTCGCCAGGTGCGTAATCCAGCCGCCTGCCATCAGCCGCTCGAGAATGCGGGCCGAACCGTTGCGCAAGAGGTGCGCCCCATAGATCAGCATGACCGCCGCGTCGCGCTGGCGGGCATCGCGGATCTTTTGCACACATTCGCGGATCAACGCCCCGTTGCCCGCGGAGCACACCTGGGGTGGCGATTCGGGGTCGATCAGAATCTCATCTGCCCGAGTCAGGTGCCGTCGTTCCGATAGCGGATAGACTTTCAACCGGCTCAAATCGATCGGCTCGACGTACATGGATTTTCCCCGGGACCAAAGCCTCATGTCATCGCTCTTGATGTTACCGGTGGCATCGGGCGGCATCAAACCACATGTGATCGTGCGTTTGACATTCACACGATCAACGGGTCGGGATAGACTTCGACGCACCGGATCTTGCAAGGCTCTCGAAAGAACAATGCTGCGCACCGCCGATCATTGACAGTCGACTTAATCAATCTGGCCAAACAGCCGCAAATCGTACTGGCAACGATTTTCGCGGTTGATCATCGCAGGAGGGTGGAGATGCTCGCGAAATCCCGCGCTAGGCTGCCTGTCTCGCTTGGCGCATGGTCGTTGGTCGCGCTGGGCTGCCTGCCGCTGATCCAGCTCCCGGCTCGTGCGCAGGACACACAACCTCCAGTCAAGTCATCTCCGCCGTCCGCCGCCTCAAAGGAGACGTCAGTCGACGCGTCTCGTCCGGCTTCCAAGTCGGACGGAACGGTAACAGAGCACTTTCAAGTCCGGCGCGCGGCCGCCAAAATCCAGGAAATCGGGAACAAATCCTTTGACGAACTTGTGGCGAACATGGATGACCTGTGGGTCAAGAACAGCTCGGGCGCAGTCATGATCGGGATCATCCGTGGCATGGATTTTCCGTTCACACTGGCAAATCGAAATACCCGGCGGCTGGTTGCGGAGCTGCAACTTCTCGAACCCGAAAAACGTCGCCAATTGTGTCGCGATATTTTTGACAAATATTTCGCCAGACACAAAAGATTCTATACGGAGACGCTAAAAAGGCTGAGCGAGGGAGCTGC
>DASYAR010000260.1:0-31699 GCA_036501235.1 Planctomycetaceae bacterium | reverse complement strand
GAACCGCCAGTCTCGTGAGCATAGACGCCGTTCCCGGTTCGCGCCGCTCGAGCAGCAGGCGCTGGGCCGTGCTGCGTCGCCAGCCGTCGTCGTCGCCCAGCATGCGGCACAGCTCGTCAACAGATGCGGCCTCCAGATCGGCCTTGCGCCGGGCCTGCATGTGTTCGGCGGCAATGTCACTACGAACAATGCGGTAGATCCGCCCCATCCCCTTGCCCCCTTCGAAATCGGTGTGCTTACGGATCTCGACGGGAAGATAATCGGGATGCTCGATCGTCTTGCGATACATGTCGCAAACGTACAGCGCGCCTTCGGGGCCGTGCGCCAGGAATACGGGCCGAAACCAGTTGTCGGGACTGGCGACGAACTCGATTTCGTCGCGTGAACGAAACGCAGAGAAGGTGGCGCCGTTGGGCTCGAGCCGGTCGAAGTGAATGAGATTACCCGTCGGGTCGCACGAAAAGGCCCCGCCGCGGTAACTGAAGTCGAGGCCCGTGCCGCGAAAAATTGTGACGGCGCAGGCGGCCGTAAATGTTCCCGCGTGCGAATCGGCCGTCGTGACGTTGCTGCTGATCGGAAACAGCCGTGCGCCGGCGCCGTGCCCCTTGAGCGGCTCGGGCACGACTTCGGCCGGGCAATTCTGCACGGTTTCTGAAAACGCGAGGTGCGGATTGCGTTTGAGGATCCGCGAAGGCAGCACGACATGCTGCACCTGCACGCGATTGAAACAGATGAATCGCCGGCCCCAGTCGTCGAAACTCTGTCCGAACTGGGCCCCGCCGTCGGCCGCTTCGTATTGGTCGCCGTCGGGGCGGAAGCGAAAATCGGTCCGCTTCAATTCGATCGGCGGCCGATCGGGAAAATCGGGGGAGACGACGTTGCCTCCCGTCAGACCACTGGTGAGATACACCCAGTTGTCGATCCCCAGTGTCGGATGGCTGACGCGCAATTGCGTGCTGCCGCTGGTCGAGAACCCGGTGAACAAAACTTTCCGCACGTCGGCCCGGCTGTCGCCATCGGTGTCTTTGAGGTACAGCACGTCCGGTGCGCAAGTGACGATCAACCCGCCTTTCCAAGGCATGACGCCGTTGGGGAAGGTCAGGCCGGTCACAAAATCAGTCCGCTTTTCGAAACGGCCGTCGCCGTCTGCGTCTTCGAGAAGGGCGATTCGCCCCGCCGGGGGTTGGCCTTCACCGGGACCGGTCGGATAACCCCGGTTCTCGGCGACATACAATCGTCCGCGCTCGTCGAAGGCCATCGCGACCGGACTTTCGATCGTCGGCTCGGCTGCGACCAGTTCGATCTTCAGCCCCGGTTCCAGTTGGAACGACGCGAGAGCTTGAGCGGGCGACAGCGGCCCATCGACCGGCGCGACCGGATCGGCGGCGCCAACACCCGCCGCAGCCACTGAAAGCCAGATGAACAACATCAAGCGGAGAAATTCTATGTCCCCAGATGGCGACCCCTGCCGGTTGATCCGGCAAGTGAGAAAGGTTTTCTGGCTAGACTCGACGCCTCCAGCACTGCCCAGACCCCTGTCGGCTTGTCCGGCAGGTGAATCAGGTTTAACGGGTTGCGTCTTGGAATCCGGATTCTTGGTGATCGCTGAAAAACCTGATTCACCTGCCACGCAAGGTGGCAGGGGGCTGACTGCGCGGGAAGACCTGACGTCTAGCGGCAAACCACCTTCACCTGCCGGATAAACCAGCAGGGGTCGCGTGTTAAAAAGTCGTGGCACAGTATGACGACCCCTTTTACAGCCCATACAATTCATCAAACTTCTGATGCAGATGCTTCACCAGCGGCAGCGGCGACAGGCTTTCGCCGGTGACTATTTGGACCAATTCTTGCGCCCGATAGCGACGTCCGTGCTTGTGGATTTTCTCATTCAGCCAGGTCTTGAGTGAACCGAATTCGCCCCGCGAAAATGCTCCGGGCAGGTCACCCAGCTCGCGCGAGGCACAATCGAAGAACTGCGCGGCGTACATGTTCCCCAGCGCGTAGGTCGGGAAGTATCCGATCATTCCGCCGCTCCAGTGAATGTCCTGCAGGCAGCCGTGAGCGTCATCGGGGGGGACAAGTCCGAAGTACTTCGTAAACGTCTCGTTCCAAACCCCGGGCACGTCGGCCGGTTGTAGGTCACCGGCGATCAGCGGCCGCTCCAGATCGAACCGCAGCAGGATATGCAGATTGTAAGTCGCCTCGTCCGCTTCGACGCGAATGAACGACGGCTGCACGTCGTTGATGGCGCCGTAGAAATCGGCGGCAGAGGTCGTGGCCAGCGCTTCGGGAAACGCCTGCTGGGCCTTGGGATAGAAGTATTTCCAGAACGATCGGCTGCGGCCCACGAAATTCTCCCACATCCGCGACTGAGACTCGTGAATCCCCAGCGAACAGGCCGCGCCTGTGGGCAGACCATACGCCTCGCGGTTCAGTCCCTGTTCGTAGATCCCGTGTCCCGCTTCGTGCAGAGTGCCGAAGAATGCGCCGGGAAAATGGTGCTCGTCGTAGCGCGTCGTGAGTCGCGTGTCGCCGGGACCGAATCCGCTGCAGAACGGATGGGCCGCCGTGTCGAGCCGTCCGTCGTCGAAGTTGAACCCGATCTGGCGGGCGGCGGCCATCGAAAACTCGCGCTGCGCCCCCGCCGGGTACAACCGGGTGATGATTTCGCGATTGGGATGCCGTCCCGATCCGCGAATCGCGCTGATCAGCTTGACCAGCTCTTCGCGGAGCGGCGTGAACAGGCGGGTCACGTCGGCGGCGGTCATGCCCGGCTCGAAGGCGTCGAGCAGCGCGTCGTAAGGAACCCCGGACCCATAACCGATGGCCTGCGCCTCTTCGCGTTTGAGGGCCACGATTTTCTCCAGCCACGGCTGGAAGGGCTTGAAATTCGATTGTTTGCGGGCCGCGATCCAGGCCTGCTGCGACAGCGTACAGGTATGCGACAGTTCTTCGACAAGCCGGCGCGGCAACTTGGTCGCCCGGTCGAAATCGCGGCGCACTTCGCGAATGTTCGCGGCGGCGGGCGTATCCCCGACAGCGAGCGGCGTCGCTTCGACCTCGGCGATCAGGTCGCCCGTTTCCGGCGCCGTGGCGCGCTCATGACACATCCCGGCCAGCAGCGACAACTGGTTCGCCCGATGACCCGCGCCGCCGGGGGGCATGTACGTCTGCTCGTCCCACCCTAGCACGCTCGAACACGATTCCAGAAGGGACGTCGTCTGCAGTCGTTCGGCGAGCGCGGCGTAAGCCTGTTCAGGAGAGCGCGGCATGTCGATGTTCCTCTAGGGCGTTGACCTTCATTCGTTCCCAAACTTGATTCGCGAAGCGGAGCTTCGGACGCGGCATTCCCAAGCGGAACTTGGGAACGAGATCGCTACAAATACCGGCGCAGGATCCGCAGGCTGTGGGGATCGAGCTTGTTCGAATCATGGATGCGAAACCGAACTCCGTGCGAATCGGTGACCAGGGCGCCGTTGGCTCCCATGCGGCGGATATTGTCTTCGTTGTTGAGCACGAAGCGGGTCTCGCCACGATCGGTGAGGACGTGCCAATCGGTCGGTTCGGCGCCCGCCGAGACACTGTAGATGGTGCGAATCACAGGAATGAATTCGCGCTTCGCAAGATCCGCTTCGAGCAAGTCGCGAGCCGCTGCCGGCAGCCCGGCCATCTCCGCGAGAAAGTACACCTCGCGGCCGTTCTCGTCGCAGAACGAGATGCACTCGGACGATGACGAAAATGGAAACGCGCGGACGGGCACCACGCCGATCCGCTTTTCCCCCGCCGGAGTCGTCAAGACGAACCGTCCGAACGAATCGTATTCGAGAGCGATCGCGTTCATGAGGTCGGGGGAGCCCCGTCGGTCATGCCCTGCAGCTTATTCAAGCGGTCAACCGTGTCCTTGTAACTGTAATCGACTTCCAGGACTTTCTGGTATTCGTCTTCGGCCCCTTTGAAGTTCTTCAATTCCTGATAGACGACTCCCGTGGAATAATGCAGCTCTTTGTACAGATCGGGTTTTTCTTCATACTTGATTTCGGGCATCGCGGCTTCGAACTGGCGAATCCCGAGCTGCAATTTGTTGTCATAGCAGAAGCACTTTCCGAGCCGGACGAGGGCCTCGCCTTTCAAGCGCGGGTCGCCTCGTGCCTGCTGGAACAGGGGGATGGCCAGCGCCCACTTCTTGACTTTCATGTATCGCAGTGCCAGCTCGAACTTCACTCGCATGTCGTTGGGATAACGATCGACACGGACTGCGAGAATTTCGAGTTCGCGGTTGAGCAATTCGTTCCCCAATTCGAGCGCGCGCTTCTTGAGCTCTGCATCGGTGGGCGTGGTGCGAACCTGCTCTTTGGAGATCTCGTGCGCTTTCTTCATCAGCTCGATCTGCACGTCTTCGAGCAGCTCGCGGATCCCCATGTCGTTGCCGGAAACTTCCAGCGCCTTAAGCAACGGTTCTTCGGCCTTTTCCAGCGGCCCTTCGCGCCGGTAATAGTCGGCCAGCTTCACATAGTTGTCCTTGTTGGTCGGTTCCTTGCGAATCGCACGCTGCAAATCGGCTTCCATCGACACGCCCGGTCCGTCGGTATCTTTGCTTTTCCCGAGACGTTTGGCGACTTCGTGCGCCGCCATGACCCCCTTGGTGCTTTCGGCCCCTTCATACCCACCTCGATCCAGAACCGATTTGGCACTGAGGCCCGTGATCTTCGAGCGTGCTTCGCCGCTGGTCTGATCGACTTTCAGGATCCTTTGCCAGCATTCGACGGCCCGCTGGTACTCGCCGCGCTCTTCGAGCAGGCCGGCGAGCGATTTGTTGACGGGCACATTCGTCTTGTCGACCTTGAGTGATTCTTCGTAAGCGAAAATCGCGCACTCCTGGTATCCCATCTCCAGACAGGCATCGCCGACGTCGGCTCCCAACTGGGCATCCCACGGATTGACTTTCAGCCCTTCTTCGGCCGCTTCGTCGACCCCTTTCCAATCTTTGCCCATGCGGCACTTCTTGATGGTCGTCCGCGGCCCCATCAGCTTCATGCCCGACATCTTCGCACCGCTGCCGTTGTTGTCGTACTTCTTGTATTCCGTGAAGCGCAGCGATTGGCGGTACATCAGATTGTCGGGGACCAGTTTCACGCTGGTGGCGTACATCTGAATGGCATAATCCCAGTTCTCTTTGGGGACTGCTTCGTTGCCGCGAACCCAGCAGGCCGCGGCCATCTTGATTTTTTCGGGCGAAGGGGGAGTCGGGGGCGCGGGCGTGCTCATAGGGTTCGCAAGTTGGAGCTGCTTGTTACGATACGAACGTCAGTCTACCATAAAATTTATGGAAACGAAATTGGGATGGTCAAGATGAAACCGGGCAAAGTCTACCTCGTGGGGGCCGGCCCCGGCGACCCCGGCCTCATCACCCGGAAGGGACTGGAATGCCTGGCACTGGCAGACGTCGTGCTCTATGACGGTCTGGTGAATCCCCTGCTGCTCGCCCACACGCAGGCCCGTGCCGAACGGACGAACCGCACCAGGATCCCCGGCGGGTCCGCCCTCAATCAGCAGGAGATCAACGAGCGGCTGGTGGCCGCGGCGCGCGAGGGAAAGACGGTCGTCCGGCTCAAGGGGGGGGACCCTTTCGTGTTCGGCCGCGGCGGGGAAGAAGCGGCGGCACTGGCGCGAGCCGAAATCCCATTCGAGGTCGTTCCCGGCGTCACGGCGGCCGTGGCGGCCAGCGCCTATGCCGGCATCTCGCTGACCCATCGCGATCACGCCTCAGCGGTGGCCTTCATCACCGGCCATGAAGACCCGGCCAAAACCGATTCGGCGCTCGATTACGGCGCTCTGGCTGAGTTCCCCGGCACACTGGTGTTTTACATGGGGCTGCACCGACTGCCGGCGATTTCCGCCGCGTTAATCGCCGCCGGGAAACCAGGAGAGACCCCTGCCGCTGTCGTCAGTCGCGGTACCACCCCCGCACAGCAAACGGTGACGGCGACACTTGCCGAACTGCCGGCGCGGGCAACGGCCGGTGGGCTGCACGCGCCCTCGATGATCATCGTCGGAGACTGCATCCGGCAGCGGGACACGATCCGCTGGTTCGAGAAGAGGCCATTGTTTGGCAAACGAGTGCTCGTTCCCCGCCCCTTGTCGCAGGCCGGCAGCGTGGTGTCGCGATTGCTTGAGCTGGGAGCGCAGCCGGTCGTCGCGCCGACGATTGAAATCCTGCCGCCGCTCGATTGGAGCGCGGTCGATCAGATGCTCGCACGCCTCGACGACTTCGACTGGATCGTCTTCACGAGCGTGAACGGGGTCCATTTCTTGTTCGATCGCCTGTGGGAATCGGGTGGAGATTTGCGATGCCTTGGCAGGGCGAAACTGGCAGCCATCGGCGAGGGGACGGCCCAGGCGCTGGCGGAGTTTCATCTGCGGGCCGATCTGGTCCCCGATTCATTTCGGTCCGAAGCGCTGGCGGCCGCGCTCGGTCCGCACGTTGCCGGCCAGCGTGTCTTGTGGGCCCGCGCGAGTCGCGGTCGCGACGTCTTGCCAGTCGAGCTGCGCGTCGCCGGAGCTCTCCTGGAAGAAGTCGTCATATACCGGAATATCGACGTGGAACAATTTGACACCGAGACGCTGATGGCCCTGGAGGCGGGTGAAGTCGATTGGATCTGCCTCAGCAGCCCATCGATCGCCCGGTCGCTCGGCCGGCTACTGTCGCCCCCAGCCCGTGCCCGGCTCGGCTCGCCGACCCGTATCGCCAGCATCAGCCCCGTCACGACGACTGCCGCGTTCGAAGTCGGCCTCCCTGTTGACGCCGAAGCGACGACTCACACCTGGGACGGGTTGCTTGAAACGCTGATGAAGCCCGTTCCTGTAAATTGATCGCGTGGTGTTCGATGTCAAATCCCTTCGCAGCATATGAAACGGCGGTTACCGAAATCAGACGCTGCGCAGACAATGCGACGTCCATTTATACCGTCGTGCGCGACGCAGCCAATTTGTTGCGAGACTGGAGGACCGCCATGGTCACCGGCGTGCCGGGGGCAGCGTTTCCGCGGGGTATGACAACCACCTCGCCGACATTGACGATTTCCGGCACGACATCGCCCACTGCCGCTCAGATCGGGAGGACTTTGGCAGACTGGCACTCTGCGAAACAGCGGCTTCGGCAAGCATACGAACAGATCCCGCAGAACATGCGGGGCCAGGTGAGACCGCCCGAGCATTATTTTTGATTTCTCTCATGGGAATGCCGAAACAGATCTGGAAGAAGGTTTGGGAGCAACTCGCGAACCCCAAGGTCAGCGAGGCCGAGCTGGAGAGCTGTCTCAAACAAGTTTGGCGAGATCTGCCCGTCCCCGTTTTTTGGCTGCTGGGGAAAGCCCAGTCAGGCAAAACCTCGCTGATCCGCGCGCTCACGCAAAACACCCGGGCCGAGATCGGTAACGGTATCCGTCCATGCACACGCACCGCCTATGCCTATCCCTTTCCGAGCGATGAAGATTGCATTTTGCGGTTTCTCGATACGCGCGGCCTGGGGGAAGTCAATTACGACCCGGCCGAAGATCTCGCCCAGTTTCAGGATCAGGCGCACTTGTTGATCGTCGTCATGAAGGCGATGGATCATGCCCAGCAGCCGGTGATGCAGGCCCTGGCGCAGATCCACGTCGCCCGTCCAACATGGCCGGTGCTAGTCGTCCAGACGACGCTGCACGAAGGGTATGCCTCGTGTCAGGATGAGCATGGTATGCCGTATCCGTTCCGAGAATTGCCATTTCCGCCCGGCGTGCCGGAAGACCTCGTGCGCTCTCTACGGACGCAACGGGCGATGTTTTCGCAGGCGGGGATCGCGGCGCGATTCGTGCCGGTTGATTTCACGCTCCCCGAAGACGGCTACATACCCGGCGACTACGGACTCGACGCCTTGTGGGAAGCGATCGACGATCTCCTGCCGTTGGGGTTGCGAAGCGTACTGCAGCAGCACGAGCAGGTGCAGAAGAGCCTGCGCGACGTGCATTTGCGGGCGGCCCATCCTCATATCATGTCGTACGCGATTGCCGCGGGAGCTGCGGGCGCCGTTCCGCTGCCGTTTGTCGACATGCCGATCGTCATGGCCATCCAGGCAAAGATGTTTCACACCATTGCATCAATCTATCACCAGGAATTCGACCGGCAGCAGGTCAGCGAGGTCTTGAGCGCCTTGGGATTGGGCTTTCTGGGAAGGCTCGGCGCGCGGGAGCTGATCAAAGTAATTCCAGGCTATGGTTCCGCGATTTCGGCAGTTTACTCCGGGGCCAGCACCTACGGCCTGGGACGGACGCTGTGTGTGTACTTCAGCCGCATGCGCGACGGGAATCTGCCCGGGCAGGCCGAGTTTCGGGAGATCTATGACAAGAGTTTTCAGGAGGGGCGCGAGCGGCTGCACGCCTATCTCGATCGCCTGCGAAAGCCCCAGGCGACGAAATGACACTCAAGACTCGCTGGCTGCTCCTGGCGCTGTTCGCCGCCGTGCCCTACCTCGTGCTGGGCGCGGCGGGCGCCTGGTGGATTTATCGTACCGGATGGGGCCTGTGGTGGGTGGTGGGCGCAGCGCTCGTCTCGCTGAGCGGCTGGCCTTTGTTGCGGCAATTGCAGAAACGGACGGCCCTGCCGATGCCGCGCTCCGCCGGCGCCGCTGAGGATTGGTCTCCCGCCGGGCGGGCGGCGTGGGTCGACGTCGAAGCGATCGCCCGGCGGCTCGATGCCGAAGACCTGCGTTTGGATCGCCCGGAGCCGCTCATCAGCCTTGCCAGAGAAGTCGTCGAAACGGTGGCAAGGCATTTTCATTCGTGCTCGAAGGACCCAGTGTTCGAAATTCCGGTTCCCCACGTATTGCGGATCGTGGAACTTGTCGCGCACGACATGCGCGGTGCCGTTTCAGAAAACATTCCGGGTTCGCACATCCTGACGATCAATGATCTCGTACGGATCAAGAAGCTCGTCAAAGTCGCCCCCACGCTGTTTCGCCTGTATCGGCTAGCGGCGCTCGTCGTGTCTCCCGCGACGGCGCTGGCTCGTGAACTGAATGCGATGGTGCAAGAAAAAATCATGACCGCTTCGGCCGACGAAACGCGGCGCTGGGCCCTGCAGTTCGCGGTCCGGAAGACGGGTTTCTATGCCATCGAATTGTTCAGCGGCCACCTCGCGCTGCGGGGAGTCGAGTTCGCTGGGTATTCCACGGAGAAATCGCGCACGGCTATCGCCGGAGAGCAACATCGTCGGGCCGCACTGGAAAAAGAGCCATTGCGGATCCTGGTTCTCGGGCAAGTCAAGGCGGGCAAATCAAGCCTCGTCAATGCGCTGTTCGGCCAGACGCGGGCAGCGGTGGACGTCGTCCCCCGCACGAAAAACGTGGAGCCGTACCTGCTCGAGCGCGACGGCGTACCGCTGGCGCTGATTCTCGATACGGCGGGATATGAAGATTCAACGCAACCCGCCGACGCATTGGGGCAGGCACGGGAGGAGATTTTGAAATGTGATCTGGTGGTGATGGTCAATTCCGCGCAGAACGCCGCGCGAGATGCGGATCGCCGGCTGCTGGATGACGTCCGCGAACTATTCCTGGAGACCTCGCATCGCGAGTTTCCGCCGCTGGTCGTGGCGGTCACGCGGATCGACCAGTTGCGGCCGTTTCGAGAATGGGATCCGCCGTATAACCTTACCCAGCAGCAGGGGGGCAAGGCGGAGCAGATTCGCGAGGCGGTAGAGGCGACGGCGGCAGACCTTGCCGTTGACGTCGAGCGTGTAATCCCCGTTTGCCTTCTCGAGGAAAAGCTATACAACGTCGAAGAAGGCCTCATCCCGGCGATTCTGGCGTCGCTGGGCGCAGCGCAGCGGTTGAAATACCTGCGCTGCCTGCGAGAGTTCAAGGAAGAAGAATACTGGATGCGCCTGCGCGAGCAGGCGGTGAATTCGGGGCGCATTCTCTGGAAGGCGGGTTTGCGCCTGCTCGACAGCGCCCGGCAATCGCTGCTTCCCCCTCAATACCCGGAATGAGCCGGCCCAGGTCCATCTTCTTGGCCGGCCAACTGCACATGACTATTTCAGCACGCTTTCCGAGTTCGGCAACCGCGCTTCCTGGGCCGGTCCTTCGCCTGCGCCTGATCCTTCGCTTTCGGCGGGCATCTGCGGTCCAGCCTCGGGGACTGCTGCCTGGAGCTGCTGATTGCGCTCGATGATGATGTTGGTCAGCATGGTGTGCATCTGCCGCGTGACGGCCATCGTAAAGTGGTTGCGTTCTTGGAGGCCCGCCAGCTCCGGATGGTAAGTCACATTGGTATTGAAGAGCTGGGTATTAGGATTTTTCGCTTCCACCGGGATTCCGCGGAAGGCGGGGATCTTGTCGGTCCAGCCGCGCGATTCGTAGATATTGAAGCAATAGCTGACGTTAGAAGGGACGGAGATGCCGAACGTCGATTCGATGAGAATGAGAGTCGTGACGGGCACGCCTGCCTTGTTCAGGCGTTCGCTCATCCAACACGCGGCGTCGGCGCCGCTGCTGTAACCGATGATGGTAATGGGGCCGGCCAACTCGCCCGCCTGATACGCGCTGGCGATTTCATCGGCCAGGCCGCGATGCTGCCAGTGATAGATGGTTTTGGGCTCGAGGCCGCTCGATCGCAATGTTTCTTCGAAGCTGGCGACCCGCGGCCAGTAACCCGCACCGCCCCGCAGCAGAAACACTTCCGGCCGGTTGCAACAATGGCGATGGCCGATCGAATGTCCAGTCGCCGGCGCGCCGACCTGGACGGCCGGTTCCCCGGCAGTCTGCGAAACTGCCTGCGAAACTGGTTGCACGCGCACTGGTCCGGATTTCTGCCCGAGCTTTGCTCCGGCCGACTGTCCGAAACCAGGAGTGGCCGATGTCAGCATGACGAGCACGGCGCCCAACGTGAGCGGAGATCGAAACAGAGGGTTGTGCGTCAGATGGGCCGTGAATAACCGATGCATGCGATAGGTCCCCGTTTCGAGTCATTTTGGACGACGGTTGTTGAGGTTGTATTCGGAATGATCGGAACATCGGGAACATGTTTTGCGCATGCAATCGGGGGAGTCGGCAGCAGAACGATCAAACTGGGATGAAATATCCGACATTCCGGCATTATCGATACGGGCTGTGTTTTCGGAGGTCCGTGGCCCGCCACACTGGTCATTACTTAAGGACCGATTCTGCTGGCAGCTCCGGACGTACCGATTGTGCCGGTTGTAAATCCTGGCCTGCGGGGCGTTGCCTGTCGGGAGGCGGCAGTCTAAGCTGGAATCAGGGGCTCGCTCGAAAGGACGTATTTCATGCGGCAATTGGTCATCGCGTCTCTGTTGATTTCGATGGTGGCAAGCCGGCGTGTGGCCGCCGCCGAACCGGCGGAAGCCAAAGTCGATTTCAATCGCGACATCCGCCCGATTCTGTCGGACGTCTGCTTTAACTGTCACGGGCCGGACAAGAACAAGCGGAAGGCTGATCTATGTCTCGACGTGAAAGAAGACGTCTACAAAGATCATGGCGGCTATAAACTGGTCGTTCCCGGCAAGCCCGCCGAAAGCGAACTGTTCTCGCGGCTCGTCGAAACCGACGAACAGCAACGGATGCCGCCCCCCGAGGCGCTCCGCCAATTGACAAAGGTTGAGATCGAGTTATTCAAACGCTGGATCGAACAGGGAGCCGAGTGGCAAGGACATTGGGCCTACATCAAGCCCATTCGTCCGGCGATCCCCATGACCGAGAACGAGAAGCGGGACGGCCAGCCGTTCCTTCGCAACGCGATCGACAACTTCGTGCTGCCAAAGCTGCGAGAGAAAGGGCTGTCACCTGCACCGGAAGCCGATCGGGTAACGCTCATTCGACGGTTGTCATTTGACCTGCTCGGATTGCCGCCGACTTCGCAGGAAGTTGCGGCATTCGTCAATGACTCGCGCGACAATGCCTATGAAGAGCTCGTCGATCGGCTCTTGGCGTCGCCTCATTTCGGCGAACGGATGGCAATGCACTGGCTCGATCTCGTGCGCTATGCCGATACGAACGGGTATCACGGCGACAATCACGAAGACCGCGACATGTACCGCGACTGGGTGATCGGCGCCTTCAACGATGACATGCCGTTCGACCGGTTCACGATCGAACAACTTGCGGGCGACTTGCTGCCAAACGCGACGACCGCCAATCGCATCGCCTCGGGCTACAACCGACTGCTGATGACGACCCGCGAAGGAGGAGCGCAAGCCAAGGAGTACATGGCAAAGTATTCGGCCGATCGGGTCCGCAATTTTTCGTCGGTCTGGATGGCGGGGACCGTGGGCTGCGCCGAGTGCCACGACCACAAGTACGACCCCTATTCGACGCGGGACTTTTATAGCCTGGCCGCATTTTTCGGCGATATCCAGGAAGTCGCCGTCGGGGAACAGCCGGGCACGAAGGTCCCGACCCCCGAACAGGCGGCGCAATTGGCCAGTTTCGATGAACGATTGGAGCCGTTGCGCAAAATCCTGGAGACACAAACTCCGGAACTCGACGCGGCTCAGCTCGCACGGGAACAGTCGTTGCGCGATAAGAAGACCGACTGGACCGTGCTCAAGCCCGCGTCCGCTGTTTCACGAGACGGGGCGACGCTCAAAGTGCTGGACGACGGTACGATAATGGCGGAGGGAGCCAATCCCGCCTCGGATGCTTACGAGCTCAAGTTCTCGACAGTCCTGAAGAGCGTCACGGCGCTGCGGCTCGAAGTCTTTCCCGACGATTCGCTGCCGGCCAAGGGGCCTGGCCGGGCTGGCAATGGGAACTTCGTCCTGAGCGAGTTCTCGGTCAAGGCTGGCGATACGCCCCTTGATTGGTCCGCCGTCAATGCGATTCATTCGCAGACTGACTATCCGATCGCCTCCGCAGTCGACGAAAACCCGCAAACCGGATGGGCCATTCTGCCGCAGGTCGGTCGCGCCAACGAAGCCGTGTTCCAGACGGCGGCCGACCTGGGAGATGGCAACGAGACGGCACTGGCGATCTCGATGCAGCACAACTTCGGCAGCTCGCACACGATCGGCAAGTTCCGATTGTCTGTCACCAGCAGCCCGCGCCCCGTTCGCGCGGGAAGCGATCAGGGGTTGCCGAAAAATATCGGCGCTGTTTTCGCGATCGATGCGGCTAGTCGGTCCGACAAACAGAAGCAGGAACTATCGGCCTATTTCCGCACTATTGCACCGCAACTTGCGGAAACTCGGTCGCAGGTGGCCGCGTTGCAGAAACAGCGCGATGGCCTGTTTGGCGCCGTGAGGACAACGCTCGTTTCTACGTCAGGTTCCCCGCGAGCGATGCGTGTGCTGCCGCGAGGTAATTGGCTCGATGATTCGGGGGACGTCGTTGCGCCCTCCGCGCCGGCATTTCTCAGTCCGCGACAGACGCCGCCTGAGGGAGGCCGCCTGTCGCGTCTCGACCTCGCCAGTTGGGTCGTCTCTCCCGAGAATCCGCTCACTGCGCGGGTCTTCGTCAATCGGCTCTGGAAGATTGCCTTCGGACAGGGACTGGTCAAAAGCATCGAGGACTTTGGCTCGCAGGGTGTGCCGCCGACGCACCCGCACCTGCTCGATTGGCTGGCCGTTGAATTCATGGCGCCCAGCGGATCGCCCCCCTTTACGACGGGGAAGCCGGGGAGAGTGGCGTTGAATGCGACGGAGGACGGTCAATCAGGCAGCGCCGTCTCCCCTAACCCTCCCTTGCTAAGGGGAGGAGAAAAATGGAGCGTCAAACGGATGTTGCGATTGATGGTGACCTCGGGTGCCTACCGGCAATCGTCACGGACCGGCGAGGATCTGCGCCAACGGGATCCCTACAACCAGTGGCTGGCACGGCAGAATCGCTATCGCCTGGATGCCGAGATGGTTCGAGACAACGCGCTGGCCGTGAGCGGCCTGCTCGTCCACAAACTCGGAGGCCCCAGCGCCCGGCCGTATCAACCACCTCTGTATTGGTCGTACCTGAATTTCCCCGTACGCGAGTATCAGGCCGACAGCGGCGACGGACTGTACCGGCGTGGGCTCTATACGTATTGGTGCCGGACTTTCCTGCACCCCAGTCTCAGAGCATTCGACGCGCCGACGCGAGAAGAATGCACGGCCGACCGGCCCCGATCGAATACACCCTTGCAGGCCCTGGTGCTGCTCAACGACCCCACGTACGTCGAAGCGGCTCGCGCGTTTGCCGAACGGATCGTACGTGAAGGGGGCGCCGACACGGCGTCGCGACTCGAGTTCGCATATCGTGAGGCGCTGTCACGCCCCGTTCGTCGCGAAGAGGCGAAGCTGCTGGAAGCGCTCTATGCGCGGCACTTGGATGGTTACAAAACCGACCCGAAGTCGGCCGAAGACCTGCTGCATGTCGGCGCGCGACCGCTGGCGGCTAGTTTGAATGCACCCGAGCTTGCCGCCTGGACGTCGGTTGCGCGGGTGATTTTCAATCTGCATGAAGTGATGACGAGGGACTGAAGCGATTTTCTGGAGCCTTTCCGAGAAACAATCATATTCCCGATCTGCGCCTGGAAGACTGGCTGACACGATAGCCTGCACGCGAAACACAGCCGCCGGAAAACTAACAATGAATATTCAAGAAAATTTCAATCGCCGCACATTCCTCCGTACCAGCACCGCCGGCGTCGGAACGGCCGTTTTGGCCTCGTTTTTGAAGCCCGGTGCGATTGACGGCACGGGCTTGCTCCATGCGGCGGACGGTAAACCGGCCGTTGACAAATGGATCGGCGTCGTCAATCCGCTGCATCATCCGCCGAAGGTCAAGCGAATCATTTACTTGTGCATGGCCGGGGGGCCGTCACATCTCGAAACGTGGGACTACAAGCCCAAGCTGGCGGAAATGCATGGGCAGCCAATGCCCGAATCGTTCACCAAAGGAAAGCCCATCGCCCAGTTGCAGGGCGCCAAACTCACCTGCTTTGCGCCGCAGCATAAATTCCAGAAGTTCGGACAGTCGGGACAGGAGATCAGTGAGATATTTCCGCACATCGGCTCGGTCGCCGACGAATTGTGCATCATTCGTTCGATCATGACCGAGGCGATCAACCACGATCCGGCCCACACGTTCATGAACACGGGGACGACAATTTCCGGCCGACCGGCAATGGGGGCCTGGATCAACTACGGCCTCGGCAGCGAAAGCGAGAACCTTCCCGGTTTCGTGGTGATGACCTCGACCGGCAAATTCGGGCAAGCTCAGCCCATTGCCTCGCGGCAGTGGCATAGCGGCTTTCTCCCCAGCCGGTTTCAGGGGGTCGAGTTCCGGTCGAAGGGAGACCCGGTGCTCTACGTGCGAAACCCGGCCGGGATCACGAACGATCGGCAACGCGACATCGTCGATGCCGTGCAGCAACTCAACCTATTGGAAAACAACCTCGCCGACGATCCGGAAATTGCCACGCGAATCAGCGCCTACGAAACCGCATTCCGCATGCAGACCAGCGTCCCCGAGTTAATGGACGTGTCGAATGAGCCCAAGCACATTCTCGAAATGTACGGAACGCAGGGTGGCGACGGTTCATTCGCCGCCAACTGCCTGCTGGCGCGGCGCCTGGCCGAGCGCGGCGTGAGATTCATCCAGCTCTATCATCGCGACTGGGACCACCACGGCGCGGTCAAAGTCCATTCGGCGGGGACGGCCAAAGAGGTCGACCAGGGATGTGCGGCGCTGATCAAGGACCTCAAGCAGCGCGACATGCTCAAAGACACGCTGGTGATCTGGGGCGGGGAATTCGGCCGCACGCCCATGGCGCAAGGGGACGGCCGCGACCATCACATCAAGGGTTTTTCGATCTGGATGGCGGGAGGAGGAATCAAAGGGGGCGTCTCGCACGGCGCCACCGACGAGCTCGGCTACCAGGCTGAGCAGGACGTCGTTCACGTTCACGATTTCCACGCCACGATTCTGCACCTGTTGGGGATCGACCACTTGAAATTGACGTACAAGTTCCAGGGGCGCGATTTCCGGCTGACCGACGTGGCGGGGAATGTCGTGAGGCCGATCCTGGCGTGAGGGTCCAACGTCACGAGGAGCTGGCGCTCTCGTTCAGAGGCTTATTTGTCGCGCGGCTTGCGGTGCACGAGATCGTTGTCGAAATAATTGATCGCCATGCCGGCGTCGATCACCAGACCTTGGGCGTTGATGCCCGACGAGCGGGGACTGAGGAGAAAGGCAATTGCATTCGCCACTTCGCGCGTCTCGACGGCCCGTTTCCGTAACGTAGCCTGTTCGGCATACAGGTAGCATTCAACGTAACCCGGGATTCCGGCGGAAGCAGAGCTTTTGAGCAGACCCGGCGAAACGGCGTTGAAGCGCACCTGCGAGAACTGAGAGAATGATTTGGCCAGGAAGCAGATGGAGGAGTCAAGCGCCGCCTTGATCGGCGCCATATAGCCGTAATTCTCCGCGGCCATCCGCGTCGTGGAGATCGATACGGCCACGACGCTGCCGGCGTCATGATCGACGACGTCACGAAAGGCGTTCGCCAAAGCAACCAGCGAGAAGCAAGATATGTCCACGGCCTGCAAAAACGCGCTGCGGGGCGTCTCGTGGAACGGCAACCAACCTGCCGAGTAATCCGCAAACGCCAGCGAATGTACCAATCCATGAATCTTCCCGAACTTCGCGGCGACGTCGTCACGCAGTCCGTCGATTTGATTTTGATCGGCCACGTCGCAGACGAAGACCGGCGCATCACCCACGAATTTGGCGACCTGTTGCCGCCGCTCTTCCGATCTCACTGAATAGAGCACACGCGCGCCGGCTGCCGCCAAAACGGCGCCGGCGTGGTACGCCACGCTCTTCCGGTTGGCCAGCCCGCAAATCAGGATTGGTCGGTCTGTGAGTTCGAGAAAATCCATGGTCGCCTCAGCGCCGCAGCAGGATATCCAGCTTGCCGTTCGCCTGGGGATAAAGCTGGCCGTGCTGGCCTTCGAAATTCCGAGCAAACGTGCTAACCGAGACTGGATAGATTTCGCGACCGAACCGCGGCATGGCGGCGATCGACTTCTCGGCCGTCATTCCGCGGTACAGGATGTCATACATCGCCAGGACCTTGGCCGTGCGCGTCACCCCGTGCTGGCAGTGCACGAGTAGCGGATAGTTCTCGGGATTCGACAGGACGGCGACGAATTTCGCGATCTCGGGATCGGCCGGGTCGAGCGTCGCGGCGGGCATTGGCATTTCGATCAACCTCGCGCCGCTGCCATGTACGGCCTTGCGCTGTGCAATGCAGTGGTCTGCGCCCAACTCATCTGGCTCGCAGAGGTTGAGCACCGTCCGAATCTGGTATTCCTCGATCAACTCGCGAAAGACGTCGGGCTCGAGCCAGGCGCTGCGGTACACCATGTTCTCGTCATGCACCGCCAAATGCTTGTAGCGTTTGTGATGGCGGTAGGCCAATCCCGACGCCGTCGCTACGACAACGAAGATCAGACTCCACAACCAGATTCGGCGTCGTGTGAACATCCTTGTTCACCTTTCCAGCGGCGATCACTGCCGTCATTGCGAACTTGTGCCCGACGTCGCGCCGGCGCCTGATGAGTTAGGGCGCCGCCAGTCGTACTGGGTCTTGCCGTCGCCGTCCAGAAGAAGCATCCGATCGGCAGTCAATTCGATGATTTTATACCGGGCTTCGTTTCCATAGAGCTTGAGGACGACCTGAACTTTGGATTTGGGTTCGCCCCCCAGAGTCTTCATGGTGACGTAGCCATCGGCCAGAGACCATTCCATGTCGAATGATAGCCGTGCGGCAAATAACTTCTTGCCGATTCCGTCGAGGTCGACGACCATCGTTCCCGTGCCGTTGCCGGCGACGTTCAGGTGCCGCTTTCCCTGGTAATCGTCTTCCCATTCGCCGGCGATTGCGGCAAGGTAGATCGCCTGCGGATCTTCGGGCACGTCAGAGGCGTTCAGAGCGCAGGTTTTCGCTTCGGCAGATTCCGATGCCGAGGCGCCAATCACCGTCCCCGCATGACCGGCATCGACTTCGTAATGGCTGGCGGACACCAGGGAGCTGCTTCGACTTCCAGCCGCTGTCGCAGACTTTGCAGTCGGAGCAGGTTCTCCCTCGGAATCCTCGCCGGAGAATTGAAACCATGCTGCCACCAAGAAGGGCAGGCAAACCAGCGACCAGCCGGTTGCGCGCCAGGATCGCGGCAGAAACGAACGGCTTTCCGTAAGATTCATCATGGGTTCATGTTACAGCGAGAGAATCGCTACACGAAGGCGTCGGCGTCGCGTGTCGCCATCGCCTTTCGACATCCCACCTTAATCGATTCTGCCATCTCGATGAAGATCAGTTTTTTAGGGCCGCCGTCAGCGCATCGGCCAGTCGTTCGACATCAGAGCTCTCGTGTCCACTGCTTAAGGTGATCCTCAACCGCGAGGTTCCCCGCGGGACGGTCGGTGGACGGATCGCTCCGACCAGAAACCCCGCCCGCTCCAGCTCTTGAGCCACCTCGACGGCCCGCTCGGCAGTTCGCAAAATCACAGGCACGATGGGACCGATTGCCTGAGTCGCCGCGTCGATCCCCGCCGCCGCCAACCGGGAACGCAACAGGGCGCCAAGCTGCAGCAGTCGCCGCCGCCGATCGGGTTCGATTTCGATGATTTCGATCGCCTGCTCGGCCGCGGCGCAAACGGCGGGCGGCAGCGCCGTGGAAAACATCTGCGGCCGCGCCCGGTTCCAGATCCAGTCGATCAATTCCTGGGGACCCGCGACAAAACCACCGAGTGCCCCAACCGCCTTGCTCAATGTGCCGACACGAACGGCAACGTGGTCTTCCACGCCCTGCAATTCAGCGACCCCGCGTCCCTCCGCGCCGAAAACGCCCGTGGCGTGGGCCTCGTCGACAAGCAACGTCGCGTCAAACCGCTCGGCAAGATCGCACAAGGCCGGCAAGGGGGCCAGGTCGCCGTCCATGCTGAAAACGCTATCGGTGACGATCCATCGTCGCCCGCCCGCGGGAGTGGCGTTCAATAAGTTCCGCAAGCCGGCCAGATTGTCGTGCTCATAGATCCCCGTATTTGCGCCGCTCAAACGGCACCCGTCGATCAGGCTGGCATGATTGAGCCGATCGCTGAAGACATGATCGTTCCGGCCGGCCAAGGCGCAAATCGTTCCCAGATTGGCGGCGAATCCCGTCGGGAAGAGCACGGCTGCAGCCTGCCGCTCGAAGCGTGCCAGACGATTTTCCAGCGCGGCGTGCCAGCGCGTGCGCCCACAGACCAGAGCGCTGGCCCGGGATCCTGCGCCGCACTCAGCCAGGGCGCGCTGCGCGGCGGCCACGACGCGCGGATCGCCCGCCAGATCCAGATAGTCATTCGACGCGAAATTGATGACCTCGCGACCGTCAACCAGACATCGGGCGCCCGGCAGGGGAGAGATTTCGCGACGGAAACGCCGCAAATGATCGCGATCCAGCTTTTGCAGTTCGTCGTCGAGCCAACCCAACGAGCCGGGCATGATCGGGATCGTAGAAGGAGGCTCGTTCATCGAGTGGAAGCGGTCTCCAGGTCGGCCGGTTGGTTGGCGAGCACTCGTGCCAGGAGGTGGTAGCCGGGAAAAAAGTTGGCCTTATTCATGTTCTCCTTGGCAACCGGCTTTTTCTTGTCGTGCACCCATAAGTTGAAGACTCCCGCGTCGGCATCGTAGCCATAGATCTGGCTGTAGGGAATGAGGACCGGGGCTTTTCGTCCCAGGATGCCGGCAGCGCGGTATTCCAATCCCTCAGGAAGGAATCGAAGCCCGTCGGTCCAGACGACTGCCCGACGCGCCGCATATTGTTCCATCATTCGGTTGGCGATCAATTCGCTGACGCGATCTCGAAGGTGATCGAGCTCGGCATCGACATTGCGGAGCGTCTTGGAATAAGTCAGCTTTTTCCATTTGCTCCCTTCCACGGAGGCAAAAGTCAGCGAGAAGTGGGTTCCTGCGTAAGTTCCTTTGACGTATTGCCTGACGGCCGAATAGATAAATGATTCGACGTCGGCATATCGAATCTGCTGCACTCGAAACAGCCATTTGCGGCGCACGCCGTGCTCGCAGACGCGAAATTCGACCGCCTGGGCGACGACCAGCAACCACACGAGCAACAGGACGAAACAAATCGGCAGGCCGATCAGCACGTCGCCGCCAAATCGCAACAAAGCCAGTACGACCATGGCGATCGCGACGATTCCACCCAGGATCGGCAACACCCAGATCATGGCCGAAGTGCTGCGATCGGGCTTGCGCTCGAACAGGATTCTGCCAAGCTGACCGCCGATCGTCGGTTCCCCGGAACCTGCCGCAATGCGCTCCTCCAGCAGACGCTGCAAAACCCTGGTATTGGCTGACGCCACCGGAATGCGGAGCACCGGCTCGTCTTGGCCGTGTCTCCACACACACAGGCAGTCGTCGAAGACCTCGACTGCCGAGAGCTCGGCAATTCGCGCCGACTGCGGATTGCGACCGGTATGAACGATCAGTTCCGATTTGTGCAGCGTCCAACCCTCGCCGTCGAAAGGCTCGGCGGCGTGAATCGCGGCATTGGCCCGCTCGTAAAGATGTGCATGGATTCGCTCGACGAACGGGCCCAGGGGATCGACCGTGCCGATGCGCAGCCGCGTCGACAGGTTGATCTGTTCGGGCTCATGGGTGCCTTCGACCCACAAATCCAGCACGCGAGTCGTCGACTTCAGCACGCCGTTGGTGTAATTCGGCTGAAAGGACAGCCCGGCGCAGATCAATTGATTGTCGGCAAATTCCCGCTCTCCGTGCCGGTCCCGCAGTAGAAAGCCGTGAGCGTTGATCTCGATCTGGAAGCGGCTACGGGCGATCAATACGACCGACATTGCCGTGCTGAAGGCCGCCACGGCCGCGGCCAACAGAACCCAGACCGCGGCAGCGTGCCGGACGATCAGCAACATGCCTCCCGCGGCCGCCAATCCGACCACCGAGGCCATCAGCCCGATGAACCACCATTCGCGGTAGTTACGACCGAATTGCAAAGGTGTGTTCATGACTGTCTCGACCATCGTCGCCGTCGGGCTGTGTCTCTCCTTGATTGTCGTTGGCCGGAATGAGACGGTCAAGCTGCTGGATTTCCTGGTAGCACCGTTCTGCAGCGAATGAAATCGTCCGGCACAGGACCAAATTCATCCGGCGTCCCACCAATTAGGGCGAATGATCATCACCATGCGAATGAGATCGGCGGTCGATTCGGCCTGCATCTTCTTGAGGATGCTGGCGCGCTGGTTCTGAACGGTGTTGGAGCTTGATCCGAGTTGGGTGGCTACGGCCTTGGTGGGCAATCCGGCGACGACCAGCTCGAGAACTTCGATTTCGCGCGGCGTCAAACGGTCGAATCGAGCTGCAATTTCGGTCTTGCCGATTTGTTGTTCGCGAACTCGCAAATCGACTTCGATTCCTTCGCGAACCCGCGCCAGCAGGGCTTTGCTGTCGAAGGGCTTCGGTATGAAGTCGAGCGCTCCCGCCCGCAAGGCCTGCACCGCCATGGGAATGTCGCCGTGCCCGGACAGCATGATCACCGGCAGCCGGCTGCCACGTTCCGCCAGCCGCCGCTGCAATTCGAGGCCGTCGATTTCCGGCATCCGCACGTCGAGCACCAGGCACCCCGGTCGGTCGATGGTCACCCGTTCCAGGAATTCCCCGGCGCCGGCAAACGTCTCAGCCGCCAGGTTCGCCGAATGCATCAGCAAACTCAGCGAGTCTCGGACGGCAGCATCGTCGTCAACGATGAACACAGTCGGCTGTTGAGGCATAAGCCGCCTTTTCGTTGTTGACCGGCAGAGTGAAGCGCGCGGTGACCCCGGCTTCGGAATTGGGAGACACATCGATGCGTCCTGCGTGGGCCTCGATGATGGTTCGGCTGATCGATAAGCCCAGCCCCAGTCCGTTCGGGCTCGTGCTGAAGAACGGTTCGAACAAACGGGCGGCCGATTCATCGGTCAACCCGTGCCCCAGATCACGCACCGCGATTTCGATCTCTCGGTCTGAGTTGCGGGCCGTCGCGACGGTCAATCGACGCCGATTCTGCGGAACATCGCTCATTGCGTCGATCGCATTGTGCACGAGGTGGAAGACGACCTGCTGAACTTGAACGAAATCAGCGAGCAACTCGGGCAAGCCGGGGTCCAGTTCCATGTGAATCGTAACGCCGGCCTGCCGAGCGGCCGATTCGAGCAGCACGATCGTCTCACCAATGACTTCGTTGATCGACATCATCGCCCGGGACGGCTGATCGCGCTTGATCATCTGCCGAAGCCGGTGGATGATCCGGCCCGCCCGCTCGGCCTGGCTCGAAACCGATCTCAAGACCTCGGAAAGCTGCTGATTGTTCATGCGGCCGGAACCAACGAGCTCGAGACAGGCGTCGACATAGGCGACGATGGCGGCGAGGGGTTGATTGAGCTCATGGGCCAGGCCGGCGGCCATTTCGCGCATCGTGCTGATTCGTCCCACGCGGGACAACTCATCGAGCATCCGGCGCGTCTGCCGTTCAGCATGGACGCGCTCGGTGACGTCGGTCGCGACGCCGATCGTTCCCAGGTGCTCGCCGTTCACGCCCACCAGGGGAGAATTGCGGGCTTCGAATGCGCGGCCCTCGATTTCAACGACCGTGCGGAAGGATTCGCCAGCCTGCGCCTGTCGAAAGGCCTCGACCACTTGCGGATTGCTGCCATACATCTCGAGGACCGATCGTCCGACGATTTCGCCCGATTGGCGCCCCAACTCCTTCAGAGCCTGCCCTTCATAAAGGGTGAAAACGCCGTTGGCATCAATGGCGAACAGCACGATCGGTGCGTGGGCGATCAACTTCTGCAGGCGATCTTCGCCAGGCTGAGCCGTCGGAATAACGTGCGGTGGCAAAGTTTCCATGCCTGGCCCTCTCGATGTTACTGAGATCCCTGTTACCGAGATCACCGCCGTGAACTCGGCCGATGTCTGTTGCCAAGTCTCCGAAACAGGCTGCTTACTGTAACGCCGGCAGGACCCTTCGCCAAGTCGATTCAAGTCGTAAAGTCGCTGCGGTCGATACGGATGATATGGCCCGATGCGTTTCGGTCGGCAAGGGGACGGATTACGTCGGCTGGACGCTGCTGGAAGACCTAGAGTTTCCCAGATTGCGTCATTAGCCTGCCCTGGGGATTCGCGGATGAAGGCGTTTAAGGCTTTAATTCTGGCATGGCTGCCATGTCTGGTGCTCTGCTCTGCGCCAGTCCTGCGGGCCGCCCCCATCCCCTCGGCCACGCAGTTTACCAATCATCCCCAGTTCCGGATTCCCTTCCACTACGACCCGGCAGAATTGTCGCGGTTGGGAGCTCGGCAGATCCGCCTCTACATCTCCCGGGATAGCGGCCGTTCGTGGGAGCAGGGCGAAAGTGTGCTCCCCAATGCCGGTAAATTCACATTCAGGGCTGCGACCGATGGGGAATATTGGTTTCTTGTCCGCACGCTCGACGCGAAAAACCAGTTGCATCCGGAACTGGCTGTCACCGACCCGGGATTGAAAGTCATCGTCGATACGACTCCGCCCAAGCTCGAGATCGTGCTGCGTCAACCGGCTCCGGGGAATGTGCAACTTTCCTGGAATGCGACCGATGAGCATCTTGACCCCGCGCAACTCCGGCTCGAATATTTGCAGCCGGGCGCCGCGGATTGGCAGGACGTCAGCATCGTGCCGAAGGCCAGCGGCCAAACCGGCTGGAAGATTCCGCAGGGAGGCATCGTGGCCGTCCGCGGTTCGATCGCCGATCTGGCGCGCAATACGGCCACCGATCAGGTTCAATTGAAAATTCTGCCGGCCAGCCAGGCCGTGCCGCGGCCGGGGGCTCCCGAGTCACGGCAGCCCGTCGCCGGACCGGGGACCGATTTTCGCGACAACGTCGCCTTGAACATTCCCGAGAAGTTTCCATCGGCCAGGATGGCGCCGAAAGAGGAACCGGCGACAGGCGATTTCGGCCAGCCGGCGAATTCCGCGGCGTCTGCACGCGATTCCCTGGCCGGACTATCGCCCAATTCGAGTGTGAAGGGAAATTTCGTGTCCCATAAACCGGACGATCGACTGGCAAGCACCGTCGATGTAGCGCCCAGCACGCGGCCGACGGATGTGCCTCGGCCCGGCGCTGCGGGGCGGAGACGCGTCGTCGATTCGCGAAAGTTCCAGATCGGATACAACCTGGAAGGAGTCGGCCCGTCGGGGGTGAGCAGCGTTGATTTGTACATCACAGACGACAACGGCGCCACGTGGTATCACTATGGCACCGATGACGACAATATCAGCCCGATTTTCGTCGAAGTGCCGAGCGAAGGGATGTACGGTTTCGCCCTCGGAGTGCGCAGTGGAGCGGGGCTGGCCAGCGACCCGCCGCAAAACGGCGACACGCCGTCGATCGTGGTGATCGTCGATCAGACTTCGCCGACGCTGGAGCTGTTGCCGGTGCAACAGGGGCTGGGAAAAAACGTCAACAAACTGTTGATCTCGTGGAAATGTGGCGACGCCAATCTGCCCGAGAAACCGATCTCGCTGTTTTACTCGGCCACCGGGCAGGCGCCGTGGCTGCCGATTTCCGGCCCGATCGAAAACTCGGGGAGCCACGTGTGGAATATCGGCGCCGGAGTGCCGGTGAGATTCTTCCTGCGCGTCGAAGCCCGCGATCTGGCCGGGCATGTGCAAACGCTCGATTCGCCGCAGCCGATCGTCATCGACCTGTCGCGGCCGACGGCAAAAATCATTGACGTCGAATCGCCCAGCTTCGACAGCCTGCCGCGATAAGTTAGTGCTGGCCGTTTGAGCCGCGCTTCCGCAGGCGTTCGACTTCCTCTTCGAGCTCGCGGCGTTTGCGCGCCAAACTCGACAGCGTCGCCTGTGTCGACCGGTTGAAAACACGTAGCGATAGCCAGTCGAGCGCCCCCAGCACCATGATCCACACGGCCACGAGCAGCATGCCGCAGGCCAGCGCCGTAAAGAGCCGTGGGGAATCTTTGAAGATCACGAAATCGAGCAACGGCACCAGAATGCCCATCAGCACGATGAGAACCGCGATTTGCACGCGCCGGCGAAATTGCGTGCGGTAGAAGCTGCGCTCGCGATCGGCCAGCGAGTCGTCGTGGCGGCATGCGTCCCATGCGGCAAAATGCCAGCGAAATAGGGCTCCGCCTGCGATCATCAGCGCCGCGCCGAACGCCAGAGAGACCTTGATGTCGATCACGAGGTCCGGCCCCCGGGTTTGATTTTTTTCATGGGCGTCCCTTCACCCGTTCTTCATGGATCTTCATTTTTTTCAAAGTTGATAACCCCCATGTTCGACTGGCCTTTACGTCCAGCCAGAGGCCTTAGGACAAGCAGTTTTGAAATGCGTCATCTTGACAAACGGAACTGGCGATTTATATTGGCCTTCTTGTCCGATCCACAACATTGTGGGCTTCGCGACAGCAGCAAACCCTATATCTTGTGTCACTTCTCGCTCACGAGGGATTGCATTTTTACTGTTCATAAGTATAGTTAATGGATGGCGTCTGCCGATATTTGCGGCAGTCAGGATGTTGTTTTTCGTTCCGGTCTGGCGCCCGGGAGAAATGAGTTGTCGCCGGGCAGTTCAAGCGTAGGATTCTTTTAAGGAACGCATGATGCGTACAAAGCACGGAAAAGCAGCGAACGGACGTATTTCTATCACAGGTCACGGGCCACAGGAATCGTCACAGGCAACAGGTGGCTCGCCTGCCATGAAAATCCACTCCTATTTCTGTCCACAGGGAGTCGATCCGTTCGACACGGTCGAGTGGGACAAGCGCTCAGCTCAGATCAAAGACGAAAACGGCAAAGTGCTGTTCGAACAGAAGAACTGTGAAGTTCCCACCACCTGGAGCGCTCTGGCGACCAACGTGGTGGTCAGCAAATATTTCTACGGCGAGGCCGGCACCGCAGAACGCGAATCGAGTGTCCGCCAGGTCATCCACCGCGTCGCACGCACGATTGCCGACTGGGGCATGAAAGACGGCTACTTCGCCTCCATCGACGACGGCGAGAGTTTTTATCGTGAACTGGCCTGGCTCTGCCTGCACCAGCACGGCTGCTTCAATTCGCCAGTGTGGTTCAACGTCGGGCTCTATCACCAGTACGGGGTAAAGGGCTGCCGCGGCAATTATCGCTGGGACGTCGAGACCAGTTCGATTCAGCGCCCGGAAACGCCTTACGAGTATCCCCAGGCGTCGGCCTGCTTCATTCAGTCGGTCGACGACAACATGGAAGACATCATGCGTCTGGCGACTAGCGAGGCGATGCTCTTCAAGTTCGGCTCGGGAACGGGGACCGACCTGTCGACGATTCGCAGTTCGAAAGAAAAGCTGTCGGGCGGGGGCGTCCCCTCCGGGCCGCTGTCGTTCATGCGAGTTTACGACCAGATCGCCGCCGTGGTGAAGTCGGGGGGCAAGACTCGCCGCGCCGCCAAGATGCAGAGCCTGAAAGACTGGCATCCGGACATCCTCGAGTTCATTCAGTGCAAGTCCAAAGAAGAAAAGAAGGCACGTACGCTGATCGCCAGTGGCGAGTATGAAGCCAACTTCAATGGCGAAGCCTACAGCTCGATCATGTTCCAGAATGCCAACCTGTCGGTTCGTCTCAGCGACGAATTTATGCAGGCCGCTCAGGACGACGGAGTCTGGCACACGCACTACGTGACCGACAAACACCACGCCGGTCCCGACTATCAGGCCAAGTCCCTGATGCGGCAGATGGCCGAAGGGACCTGGTTCTGCGGCGATCCTGGCGTGCAGTACGACACGACGATCAATCGCTGGCACACCTGCCCGAATTCCGGGCCGATCAACGCCAGCAATCCGTGTAGCGAGTACATGTTCCTCGACGACACGGCGTGCAACCTGTCGAGCCTGAACTTGAAGAAGTTCCAGTTGGCGGACGGCACCTTCGATGTGCAGCGTTACGTCCGAGCTGCGTCGATCTTCATCACCGCGCAGGAAATCCTCGTCGATCACGCGAGCTACCCCACGCCGATGATCGCCGAGAACAGCCATCGCTTCCGTCCACTGGGTCTGGGTTATGCCAACTTGGGGAGCCTGCTGATGACGATGGGCATTCCCTACGACAGCGACGCGGGCCGCGGAATTTGCGGGGCCCTCACCGCGCTCCTCAACGGGCAGGCCTATCTCACGTCGAGCGAGATCGCCGGCAATGTGGGCCCGTTCGCGGGCTACAAAGAAAACGAACTGCCGATGCTGCGCGTCATGCAGATGCACCGCGACGCTGTCGAAGAGATCAACCCGGCCTGTCCGGCGTATCTGCGCGACGCCGCCCGCAAAGTCTGGAACGAAGTTCTGGTTTCTGGCAAGAAGCACGGCTATCGCAACGCCCAGGCGACGGTGCTGGCCCCCACCGGCACGATCGCCTTCATGATGGATTGCGATACGACCGGCATCGAGCCCGACATCGCGCTGGTCAAGTACAAGCAATTGGCCGGCGGCGGGATGATGAAGATCGTCAATCGCACCGTCCCTGCGTCGCTCAAGACGCTGGGCTACAGCCAGGCCCAGATCGAGTCGATTATCGACTTCATCGATAAGAATGACACGATCGAAGGGGCGCCCCAGTTGAAGGCCGAGCACTTGCCGGTGTTCGACTGCGCCTTCAAGGCGCAAAACGGCAAGCGGACGATCGCCTGGCAGGCGCACGTCGGCATGATGGCCGCGGCCCAGCCCTTTCTGTCGGGCGCGATCTCGAAGACGGTCAACATGCCCGAGGAGTCGACCGTCGAAGATATCGAGAACGCCTACATCGAAGGCTGGAAGCTGGGCCTGAAGGCGCTGGCGATTTATCGCGACGGCTCCAAGAGCAGCCAGCCCCTGGCCACCACCAAAGAGTCCGATCGCAAGAAAAAGGGAGAGGAGCCGGTCTCAACTGCTGCCCCGGCTCCTCTCTCGGCGGCTGTGCCCCAGGCTCCCGCTCCGTTCCGCCGGCACCTCCCGGCCACGCGTCACTCGCTGACGCACAAGTTTGCCGTCGGCGGGCATGAGGGCTACATCACCGTCGGACTGTTCGAAGACGGCAAGCCGGGTGAATTGTTCATCACCATGGCCAAGGAAGGAAGCACGATCGGCGGCCTGATGGATACGATCGGCACGCTCACCTCCCTGTCGTTGCAGTACGGGGTGCCGGTCGAGGCGATGGTCAACAAGTTCGCCCACATGCGGTTCGAGCCGTCGGGATGGACCGGCAATCCGGACATTCCCAACGCCAAGAGCGTTCCCGACTACATCTTCCGCTGGCTGGGGATGGAATTCATTCCCGGCTACCGCGAAGCGAACGCTCCCAAGCGAAACGGCAATGGACATGCTGCGAATGGTTACGCCAACGGCCATACGACCGCCAAAGGGGCGGAGACCAACGGCCATGCCGCAACCATTGTCGATCCGGCCCCTGTTCGGTCGGCGCCGCGCCAGGTCAACCAGCCTGAGCCAATCGCCGAAATGGCTGATGGACCACACATCCGCAGCCAGCAATTCGCCAAGTTCCAGGCCGACGCGCCGGGATGCGACAACTGCGGCGCCATCACGGTCCGCAACGGCAATTGTTACCTGTGCCACAACTGCGGCAACAGCATGGGCTGCAGCTAACTGACCCTGTACCAATGGCGTGTACGAATGGCGTCCCGGCCGCACCGGCGGCCGGGACCTTTTTGTAGGTCAGGCTTTCCAGCCTGACAGCAATGTGCGTTCCCTGAAACCGTCAACGACCAGCCATTACATTCGGCTCGGAGTAATCAAACACAACCAAACAATTTCTGTGGGGCGTCAGGGAACCGGCACGGATGCTCGCCCCCAATCGGAAGCGCCCCGGTCCCTCACCGGGGCGCTTCTGTTGTAGGTCAGGTTTTCCAACCTGACAGCGCTGCGTTCTCCCAAGACGTCCGACCGCCGGCAAACAAATTTGCCTCCGGCCATGCAAATGATGCAGAGTGCATCCGTTTATTTGCGGGTGGTCCCCATCGACCCATCGGGCGGTGTGTCACCTGATCGCAGGAGCGGCGTTCCGTCAGGACGGATTTTGCAGATCGGGCAGCAGATGTTAGATTCGGGGCACGCCTGTCCACACTGCGAGCATTTCCAGGTCTTTGTCGGTTGGTCTGACTTGGTGTAGATCGCATCGTCTTCAAATAACATTTTGCACGTGGTGCATTGAATCCCGCGCCGTTCGTCCCAAGTTCGGAAGACCGGGATGAAAAAGATGTGGAAGTACTCGCTGAGTCTCGTAACCGCGTACTGAGTGTTAATTCGGCACGTCGGGCAGAAAAAAAACCGTGTTCCGAAGTCGCATGCGGCTGTCTGTCCCTATAGATGCCGAAGATTACCACGATGGCTCCAAGAATTGCGGAGTTGTCGCAAAATTCTCAATTGTCAATTTTCAATTTGCAATTTCGACATGAGGCTACGGGGAACAGTCGTCGCGAATCCTGCAAATCGGCAGGATCGACGATTTGACGAGCAGTGAAGCCTTGACAATCGCATCATGTCCTCGGCAGCCGCGCCAGCATCCACCTCGCTTTCCTCGCCCAACCCCGGTTCTGGCGGGCAAAGAACGCCGGTCCGCCGCGCAGGTCCGAAAGCGTCGCTTCCAGCCTTTCCCGTGCAGCTTCAGGATGACCGCAGTCGATCAGGATCGTGGCAATCAGCACGTAGGCTTCAGGGTGCGTCCAGCGTTTCAGGTGCTGCTCGAGTCGCGCGAACGCGGCGCCTGTGTCGTTGAGTCCCGCGAGCGTCCGGCAATAAGCCAGCGATGCATCGCCGAATTTATAGGTTTCGTCGCGACCGAGAATCCGTTCGAGATGCTCTCGTGCCACGGAGAGATTGGAAAGCTGGAGCTCAACCTGGGCCGCGCCCCACAGGGCCGGCATGTGCGCGGGATCTTTCGCCAGAGCCTGTTTGAAGCATTCGGCCGCGCGGGCCGTCTTGCCGGTTTCGCGATAGGCGTCCCCCAGTTCGTAAAACTGGTGCGCATTGCCGATATTGCGGGCGGCAACTTCCAGCCGCGGAATCTGCCGGCCTTTCGTCCAGCGGGTCATCAGCGACGAACCGCGCGACAACCGTGCGCCGGGCAGCCAGCGGATCAGAAAGTAAATGAACGCTCCCGGAGCGCTGCCGATCAGCACGATCCACAACCACAGATTTCGTTCGGGATCGTGGCGGGCGCAATGGACGAGCATCCAGATCCAGAACGCCAGGGCCCCAATGGCCAGTGGTTGCTGCAAGAGCAATGATGGATTGTGGATATAGAATCGCGGATCCAAAACGGGAAGTTCCCACCCGCCGCCGGGATTGATCTCGGTATCGGACTGCGCCAAGAGCAGCGTCATTTGGCACTCTTGAGCTTGACCGGCAGCCTGTCGATCTTGGCCGCGAGGATAAAGTCGTTTTCCGAAAGGCCGCCAATGGCGTGCGTCCAGATTTCGATCGCCACGTTGCGATAGCCTTCCAGATGCAAATCGGGATGATGCCCTTCCGCCTCGGCGACGTCAGCCACGTGTTTGAAGAAATCGATTCCCGCCATGAAGTTCTTGACGGTCCATTCTTTGCGGATTCGCTTGCCTCCCGGCGTGAGCTTCCATTCCGAAAGCTTCTTGAGCAGGACCAGTGCCTCGTCCCGTTTCAGGGGGGCGACGCCCCCTTCGCAGGGAACACATTTCCTCTGTGCCAGATCTGCCGAGGATTGAACGGCCATGATGGGTTCCACGAGTGATTTCAGGAACTGTAACCGCCCGACAATCGTCCCGATCTTACAGCGATTGGCACCCGAAACACAACAATTGCGGTCTCACGCTGAATGTGAATGGATCCCAAAGCAGGCATCTCGGAAGGCAGTCATATCGAAGTCTCCAGCTCTGGCTTCAAAAAAAGACGGATCTTGTCAGGGCTTGCGGCCGATGACTTCAAGATCGGGGAGGACTGCCTGGAGCTGTTTGATTCCCGCTTCGGTGACTCGCGATCCGTCCACGTTCAGGCGGCGCAGCGACTTGAATCCCTGAAGTTCGACGAGGCCGGTGTCGTCGACGGCCGTTTCGGCCAGGTCCAGGTCTTCCAGACTTTCGAGCGCCTTAAGGTGCGCCAGACCGGCATTGGTGATCCGCGTGCCCCGCACGGAAACCTGACCGACGTCGGGACGTACCGCGAAACGCCGCAGCGTGTCGTCGTCGACGACCGAGTAGTAACCGACGAAGACTGCGGGAATCCGCGCCACCACCTGATTTTTCTCCGGATCGAAAGTTCCGCTGAATCCCTCCTTGATCTGAAATTCAACGTCCCAGCGCTCCCAATACCGGAGGTGTTCTGCCACTGCGGCGGCAAACTCGTCTGGCCTGGTGTTCTCGATCGAGCCGTTTCTTCCGGATGACACACCGTTCACATCCCGCACATCCAGGACCAGATGCTTGAACGGGATGGTGCGGAGCAGGGCCTGCTGGGCATAAACACTTTCCGCAATTGTCTTGAGCGAAGCCGGCGATTCTGACGACCCCACCGGGATCGTCTCTTGCCAGGAGAACCGCAACCCGGCGCCGTTCGGCGTGCGGTGGTGCTCCGCGAATTTCCCCAGGGGTGTGACGCCAAACGTCGCCGTCAACTTACCCGGTTCGATTTCGAGCGCGCTG
>DASYAR010000259.1:0-3015 GCA_036501235.1 Planctomycetaceae bacterium | reverse complement strand
GTTCATATTCACGTGCGTTCCCGATCCGCTCTGCCAGAGATAAAGCGGGAACTCAGCATCCAGTTGGCCCGAGATGACTTCATCTGCGACCAGTTCGATGATCTCGGCTTTCCAGCGGGGAAGCCTTCCGCAAGCTGAGTTGACGGCGGCGGCCGCTTTCTTGATGTATCCGTAGGCGTGGTATACGGATTTGGGCATGCGGTCGTCGCCAATCGCGCAATGCGTGAGCGACCGTTGCGTTTGCGCTCCCCAATAATGATCGGCCGGAACTTGAATGTCACCGAGGGAGTCGGACTCGATGCGCAGACCGGTCATGCCCGTCCCGATCGGCAGATTGAGCAAATACGATTGCTCTCCATTACGGTGGCCGCCGTTTTCCAGCGTCGTGGTCATGTCGATGCTCCCGCGGTGCACGCGGCGTTCATCCGTTCGGCCGTCGATGCCGGAATTGCCGGGTCGCAGTACGAAGGCAGTCGTGCTTATTCGCTACTTCAACCTTAGACGCGGCGCGCCGACGCTCACATCGGGAACTTCCTGATCTTGCCGGCCATCATCCACCTGACACACTCCCGGCGCCGCGGACGACGCGGAAAGATGGCTGACGGGGAATGAACCGGAATGGGCGGGCGGGTCACTGACAGGAAACGATTCGCGTCCAGCCTCATCAATGAGATCGTCAGCCGAGCTTGGATTGGCGACCGGCGGGGTTGCCACTTGTGGCGACTTGCGTGGAGCCATGATCGAACTCCTGCGAAAAGACGCGAAGCCACGGCCGAACTCTGCCGTGGCTCTCGCTGAATTACAATTGGTGAGCCATGGGGCTATTTGGTCGTCGTATCTCTCGCATCGGCAGTCTGACTGTCATTAATGTCTTTCATCACCTGCTTGGCATCATCCAGATGATGCTGTGCAGTTTGCAGGCCTTTTTCCAGAATTGGCCTGAAGTCAGGCGAAACGTGCCGCGCCAACACCGTGAGCTCGTCAACCATCTTCATGTGCGCGCCGATCTGCAGGCCCATATAGCACTCGTCGAAGGCCTTGCCTTGCTTGCCGTCAAGTTCGCGTTTCACGCTGGCTCGGCACTGATCGGCGATCTCTTCATGGATTCGCATGAATTTCGCCATGTGCTCGTGCTGCTCTCCGTCTTTCCCCCGTGCCGTGCGCGATTCCGGCGCAGTCGCTGCGGTTCGTTGCGTGTCGGAAACAGTCGCGCGGGCGCCGGTATCGCGATGGCGGTAATTATGACCGGCGAATTTTTCGAGCTCTGCGGTGAATTGTTCGTGATCCATCACCATGTTGTCCGCGAAGTTTTTGACTTCGTCATTGCTCCCCTTCTTTTGAGCAATCTTCGCCGCGGCCACCTCATTCTGGTTTCCCATGATCAGGCACTGGGCGACGTGATGATCGAAATGATCCGCTCGATGTGTTCCCTCTGCGCGGGGAGCCGCCGCGCGCGTTTGTTGACCAATGGAATAGGAGGTCCATCCCGTCACGGCTGCCACTAAAACTGCCGAAATTGCCAAATTTGTCCGTCCGATTCGCAACCTTTTCATGGGACACTCCTTTTCGTTCGACGTTCTGAATTTGAAATGGGCAACCGCTCCGACCGGCAGTGCTCCCGCTTTCCTATTGCTGCATAGCCTGTGCCGCCGAATGAAACGACTCTCTGCAGCAGGGTCGACGGCAAAACAAACATGAGATAAAGGGTAGACCAGGAAGACCTTTCGTCGCGATTGGAAACGTCCCGAAGCCAGTTGCGTCATCTGTCGGTGCCCGTCGCGGACTGGTAGCCGCAACGCCAGTAGGCGCAATGCGCGATCAATCGAGTGTCCGTTCCGTCGAATTGATCGATTGGCACGCGATCTGCTCGTTGCATCTCCATCGAATATGTGAGTCTGACGAACCAGCTATTAACCACGCTGCGAGGGCGTGAAAACCAATCCCGGAAGTGATTTCCGCGATGGGAAGGAGAAATTCTATGGCCACGTTGAATGCGATCACTCTTCCAGCGCGCCGTACGAACGCCCCGGTCCCCGAATATGCCGAGGAGATGAAGCATTTTCATTGCGCGTTCGCCGCGGAATTGAAGGCCGTCGTCGATTCCTTGCCCCTGACGCCAGACATGCACGTGATCGACGTCGGTTGCGGAGATGGATTCTATATGGAATTGTTGGCGTCGCGCCTCAACCAGCGTGGCAAGGTGACCGGCTTCGACAGGAATCGGGGATATCTGAAAAACGCGAAGAGGCGTCTGGCCAGACGCAACTGGCTCTGTGACATTCGTTTCATCAATGGTTCCTGGGATGACCCGCCGGTGCCTGACGGCGGGGCCGACTTCGTGTGGAGCGCTCAAAGCCTGTTCAGCCTGCCCGAACCCACCGCGGCGCTGCGCGAAATGTCCGCAGCCGTCCGTCCCGGCGGCTTCGTCGCCGTCCTGGAAAATGATACCCTGCATCAGCTCATGCTCCCCTGGTCGCCTCGGCTCGAACTCGCCGTGCGCGCGGCGGAGCTCGCGTGTCTTTTCGACGAGCAACCGTCGGCAGAAAAGTATTACGTGGCGCGGCGGCTGCCGGCCTTATTTGCCGATGCCGGCCTGGAGCCCCTGAGCGTTACGATGCAATGCATTTCCCGCCGGCCTCCCTTTGGAGAACATCTCATGGCCTTTCTCCAATCGTATCTCGATCGGCTGGCGCAGCGCGTGGAGGAACGACTTGATCCTGCGCTGGCCCTGGAATTTGCCCAACTGACCGACCGCGAAAGCGATTCGCACCTGTTGCGTCAGCCTGGCGCGATGATCGGATGGTTGAACACGATTGCCTGGGGCCGTCGCCCCGTCAGCACGTAGGCGTCACCTGGCATCCCTGGATTCATTCGCCACGGACTATGACGCGTGTCGTCGCTTCGGGCGTGACGATTTGTGTGAAGTTCGTGACGATTTGCGCGAGGTTCCCTGCCGGGGAGCGCGCGCGGCGGTCGTTTGGGAGTTACCATGCTTGCCAAGACTCTTGCGCAAAG
>DASYAR010000258.1:0-8316 GCA_036501235.1 Planctomycetaceae bacterium | reverse complement strand
CCGCAATACTCGGCGCAAAACAGATGAAATTCGCCCGTCCGCGTGGCTTCGAACCAGCACTCGGCATAACTGCCCGGCAAGACGTCGCGCTTGATCCGGAACGCCGGTACGTACAGGCTGTGGATCACGTCCTCCGAGATCATCGTCAGCTTGACGGGCTGCCCCGCAGGGACGTGCAGCGTATTGATTTCGCGGCGGCCGTTCGCGTGCTGGAATTTCCACATCCACTGCTTGGCGACGACGCGCAATTCGATCGCCCCGGCCGGCGGTCGGTAGCCCGTAAAATACAGGCTTGCTCCCCAGCCGAATATCCCCATGGAAATCACGAACGGGACCACCATCCAGGTGATTTCCAGACCGAGCGCGTGTCCGGACCCGGGCGTGCGATCGACGTGCGTGTTGCCGCGACGGTACTTGATCGAGAAATACACGATCAGGGCGGCAATGAGCGCGCTGAAGAACACGGCCATGCCGAGCAGACAGTAATAGAGCAGGTCGACGCGCGGGGCGTGCGTCGACGCCTGTTCTGGCAGCAGGCGAAAGCCGTCGTCGATCATGGGCTTCCCCCTCGAACGAGCTTCGTCCGTTGGCGCTCGCGGCGGTACATCGCGATCAGAAAGCCGCCGAGCACGAGCACCGTGAGACCGCCGGCCGCGCGCAGTACGCCGGCGATGGCCAGCCCGTACTGCCCCGTCAGCGGGTCGTAGTGGTAACACAGCAACAGAACCTGGTCGACCGGCGAACCGATCCGACCGGCCGAGCTTTCGACCAGGCCCAACCGCAGGTCGTGCGGTGAATAGTCGATTCCATACAGATAACGGGCGAGCCGACCGTCAGGCGTGGCGATCACGATGCCGCTGGCGTGCGCAAACTGGTCGCTGGGGGGGTCATAGTGATAACGGAAGCCGATCGTTTCTGCGAGCCGGTCGATGGCCTCCTGGTCGCCGGTCAGAAAATGCCAGCCCTGGGCCGCTCCGTCTCGTCGGTACGCCCGGGCATAGTGCTTTTTTTTCTCGGCGGCCAACTGTGCAGTCTCACGGGGATCGAAGCTGACCGTCACGACCTCGTAATCGCGACCGATCTCGAGCGGAACCGCCTGACTGCTCTTGAGAAATCCATTCAGCACCTGCGTGCAGAGCATGGGGCAGCGGTAATAGACCAGGGCCAGCACGACAGGCTTTTTCGAAAAATAATCCCCCAGCCGCACTTCGCGCCCTGCCTCGTCTCGGAACACGGCGTCGAGCGGCAACCGTGCGTCAAGATGCTGCTCGATGCCGACGTCACGAAGCAGTTCGGCCGTCGGACTTTTGCCGGCCGGCGTATTGTAAGCGGGGCCGGTCGCAAAGCGCTGAGCTGTCGCCGACCCCGGAAATGCGAGCAATGCCACGAGAACATACAGGCAAATCGGATGCGCGATTTTCTGGAGCGCTCGGGCCCTGTGCCGTGAAGGGAGGCGATTCATGGCGTGTGCTCCCGACCCTTCGGCAGTTCCACCGGCCCCGCGGGCGCAGGCAGGCCGCGCTCCGACAAGAGCTCGATCGCCCGTCCGATCGGTAAGCGCACAATTTGTCGTTGCGGATCGATCCAGCCGTAACTCGACAGGCGCTGTTCTTCGTCACTGCGAAATTGAAGCAGGTCGGCCGCGGGATCGTCTTGCAATTTCGGCGCGCGAGGCGTCTGGTCACCCGGCAGGGGGCTCTGTGGCGCGTCGGACATTTTCGCCTCAGCCTCGAAACGCCAGAACAGCCACGCCAGAACAGGCAGGACAAGGACGATCATCAGCGTCAGCCCCAGCGCGAACAGTCCCACATAAAATGGGCTGGCGTCCGTGGTTTCGTGTCCGACGCGCCGGTGCGTTTCAGGCGACGGCTGGATGGCCGGGTCGTTCATCGACCGTCTCCTTAATATCGGGATCATACATCGGTATTCGAACGCGCGCCGATAATCGCCACGAGAACAGCGCCAGCCATGCCCCGCCGATTGCCGCCAGGGCCGCCACATCCAGCCAGTGAAACGTCACGTCATGAGAGCCCGACTTGCCGCGCTGGAAGCCGGGAATGATCAGCCAGTACAGATCGATGTACCGCATGCACAAGAGCCCGATGGCAATCCGGCACAAGTCGGTCCCCTGGCGCTTCAGATGCCGCGACAGAAGCAACACGAACGGCGCCGCGAAATGCAACGCCGCCAGGGCCATTGCCAGGTACTGCCAGCCCCCCTGGGAACGGTGCACATACCACACGTTTTCTTCGGGAAGGTTGCCCATCCAGACGACCAGGAATTGGAAGAACGAGCAATACGCCCAGAACATCACCGCGGTCAGGAGCAGATTGCCCAGATCGTTGAGTCGCACCGGCGTGACGATTTGCGACCAGGGCTCGAACTCCCTCAGCGCGACGACAACGATCACCGCCAGCGACAGCCCCGAAACCGCCTGGCCGGCCATGTGGATCAGACCGTACATCGTCGAGTACCACTCGGGCTCCAGCGACATGACCCAATCCACGGAGGCCAGTGTCATCGTTACGCCGTAGGCGATGAAACACAGGCCGCTGTGGCGCTGCAAGCGCTGGCTGCGGGGCGACTCCAGACGCGGTTCATCGTTCGGCGATGAGCGGCCGATCACCCACCCCATCGCCAGCCAGACCAGGAAATAAATGATGGCCCGCATTTGAAAGCCGGCGACGTTCAGATACCCGGCTTTGCGCGCTAGCGCCTCGTGCTGTCGTACGGCCTCCGGATCCGCCCATTCGTAGATCCGCCCTGCTTCGAGCCACAACGGGACAAACAGCAGTGCCAGGAGAGGCAGCGTCTGATAGCCGGCTTCCACGACGCGGCGGACCGCGCGCCCCCAGGCGCCACCCGCCATTCCATGCAGGAGCGCCACCACCAGACACCCCAGCCCCATCCCCAGCCAATAGAAATACGCCGTGAGCCAGGCCGGGTGGAATCGCTCGGGGAGGTTTATCCAACCGTAAAGGGACAGCGCCCCACCGGCCCCGGCGAATGCCAGCCCCACAAGCCGCAGGCGGTGCAGTTGGTTTAGCAGCGCGGGGGAAGGCGTCACGGCGCAGCCTCCCCAGGCTTGAGCGGCGCCTGCGCGGCCTCGTCTGACGGCGGAGGCAGCGCGCCGCGCTGCTCGACAGGCACGTCCTCCAGTCGCGCGTTCTGGCTGAGCTGCAAAGCCCGAACGTACGCCACAATGGCCCAGCGATCGGATACGTCGATGCGGTTGGCATAGCTGGCCATCGCGCCGAAGCCGTTGGTCATGACGTCATAAAAGTGACCGGCCGGAGCCTCGCGCAGGCGATCGATATGGTACGAAGGGGGTTTGCGAAAGCCGCGGCGGACGATCATCCCGTCCCCATCGCCGAGTTGCCCGTGGCAGACCGAGCAATAGATCTTGAACCGTTCTTGCCCGCGCTCGAGCAATGCTCGGCGCAGGTCTGCCTGGCTCGTCTCGCCGTACGGTTGGTCGAAACGCCGCGGGTCGCGCGCGTGGATTGCCTGGAAGGCTGCTTCCGGAATCTGACCGACGAATTTGCCTGCTTCCTTGCCGGTGAAGAACGGTTCGTCATCGCGAAGTCCTCCGCGGGGAATCGTCCCCTCGACCGGCTGCCGCGCCGAGAGTCCGTCGGAGAAAAAATCGCTGGCTTCGAGAGGCTCGTAGCGCGGCTGGTCATACATATCGAGCCGATCGCAACCAGCCAACAGAGCGACGACGAGCGCCGCGAGGACGCGTGGCCGAGTTGATTGCGCCCTGTCCCCGAGGTTTCGGTGCGTCATGGTTGCACCTCATGGACGTGCGCGTGCAACCCTTCCAGAAACTGCCGCGTCTGCGAGAGATCGAACAACGGGTCGCCGGCCTGGATGCACAGGAAGAAACGATTGCGGCTGGCGAGACTGAAGGCCGGCACGTTGAACAGTGGGTGGTACGGTTGCGGCAATCCGTTGAGTGCCAGCATCCCCAGGAAGGCGGTCAGCGATGCCCCCAGCACAGTCATCTCGAACGTGATCGGAATGAAGGCGGGCCAACTGTGCAGGGGGCGTCCGCCGACGTTGATCGGGTAGCTGATGACCGACGCGTAGTACAACATGAAATAACCGGCGCACCCGCCGACGAGTCCCCCGATGAATACCAACAACGGCAGCCGCGAGGGCTGCCGCCCCAGCGCCTGCGACAGCCCGTGCACGGGGAACGGGGTGTAACCGTTCATCTGACGATAGCCGGCCGCGTGCGCCTGGCGTGCCGCCGCGAGCAGGACGTCTGCCTCTTCGAATTCGGCCAGGAGCCCGTAGAGGCCGCTGGGATTTTGTGGCGCGCCCATCAGTCAGGTCTCCTCCCGCGTCTTGTGCACCAGCTCGCGCAGCTCGAAGATCGAAATCATCGGCAGGAGCCGGATGAACAGGAAGAGCAAGGTCAGGAACAGACCGATCGAGCCGATCAGGTGTGCAAAATCCCAGATCGTCGGTGAGTAAATGCGCCACGCCGAAGGGAGAAAGTCACGATGCAGGCTGATCACCACGATCACGAAGCGCTCGAGCCACATCCCGACGTTGACGATCAGCGAGATGACGAACAGCGCCCAGACATTCCGCCGCACTCCCTGAAACCACAGGAATTGCGGCGACACGACGTTGCAGGTGACCAGCGCCCAATAGCTCCAGGCATAAGGCCCGAGCGCCCGATTGACCGTCATGTAGCGCTCGAACTTATTGCCGCTGTAATAGGCGAAGAAGACCTCCGCAGCATAGCCGTAGGCCATCATCGAACCGGTCGCCAGGATCACCTTGGCCATGTTTTCGAGATGGCGCATGGTGACGAAATCGGCCAGGCCGTAGGCCCAGCGCAGCGGAATCATCAGCGTCATGACCATCGCGAAACCCGAGAAAATCGCGCCGGCCACGAAGAAGGGAGGCGAGAACGTGGTGTGCCAGCCGGGAACGAGGGCCGAGGCAAAGTCCATCCCCACGATGCTATGGACCGAGGCGACGAGCGGTGTGGCGAGGCCCCCGAGCAATAGATACGCGGTTTCATACCGGTGCCAGTGCGCCGCCGAGCCGCGCCACCCCAGCGCCATCATGCCGTACACGATTTGTGCCAGGCGATTCGTGGCCCGATCGCGCAGCGTGGCCACGTCGGGGATCAAGCCGGCGTACCAGAAAAGAATCGAAACCGTGAAATAGGTCGAGACGGCGAAGGCGTCCCAGATCAGCGGGCTGCGGAAGTTGGGCCACAGGTCCATCGTATTCGGATACGGCAACAGCCAATAAAATACCCACGGGCGACCCAGGTGCAAGAGCGGAAAAAGGCCTGCGCACGTGACGGCGAACAGCGTCATCGCCTCGGCAAAGCGATTGATGCTCGTCCGCCATTCCTGGTGCAGCAGCAGCAGCACGGCGGAGATCAGCGTGCCGGCATGGCCGATCCCGATCCACCACACGAAGTTCACGATCGGAAAGGCCCACCCGACCGGGATCGTCGTGCCCCAGATGCCGACTCCTCTGGCGAACAGATAGCCGGTCGCATACAGAAAAACCATCAGCATCAGAAACGAGACTGCAAAGCCGAAGATCCAGCCGCGCGAGATCGGCCGCGTCAACACGATCGCGCTGATCTGATCGGTCACCGAAGCATAGGAGTGGCCCGGTTCGATGATCGGCGGCGCCATCGTCCCCTCGGCGGAGGCGGCCGCAGCAGAATTATCGTGTGGCGAATGGCTCACGGGGTTGATCGCCTCTCCAGGCACGTCACGGATTCAAAAATCGGTCCACCGCCGTCGGCTCGACGGGGGGCGTATCGGCCGTCGCCGGCCCTTCCAGGCTGGGATGCGGGTTACGAATGCGAGCCAGGTGCGTCGTTCGCGGCAGCGTGTTCAATTCGCCCAACAGCGAATAATTGAGGGGCGATTCTTTCAACCGGGCCACCGCGCTGTTGCGATCACGGAGATTCCCGAACACGATCGCCTGGGCGGGGCACGCCTGCTGGCAGGCCGTGACGATCTCGCCGTCGCGGACCGGCCGGTTTTCCTTCTGGGCCTCGATTTTCGCTTCGTTGATCCGCTGAATGCAATAAGTGCATTTCTCCATGACGCCGCGGCTGCGAACCGTGACGTCGGGGTTTCGCAGCAGCTTGAGCGAGGGCGCTTCGTCGCCGCTGTACTCGAAGAGTGCGTCGTAATTGAGAAAATTGAAATGCCGCACTTTGTACGGGCAGTTGTTGGAACAGTACCGGGTCCCCACGCAACGGTTGTAGACCATCTGATTGAGGCCCTCGTGACTGTGGACCGTCGCGCCCACGGGGCACACCAGTTCACACGGGGCGTTTTCGCAATGCACGCACATCACGGGTTGGAAATACGTCTCGGGCGCGTCGATCGGGCCGCGGTAGTAGCGGTCGACTCGCAACCAGTGCATTTCGCGCCCGATGGCGACCTGCTCCTTGCCTACGATGGGAATGTTGTTCTCAGCCTGGCAGGCGACCACGCACGCGTTGCAGCCGATGCACATCGTCTGGTCGATCACCAACCCCCACGCGTTTTCCGATTCTTCATACTTGGGATAGAGCGTCGGCGACTCTGCGGGATGCCGATGCTCGATATCAATGAATTCCGGACGCTGTGCGAATTCGGCGAGCGTCGTGATCTGCACCAGGTCGCGCCCCTCCATGCTGTGATGGTTCTGCGTGACCGACAGCGGGTAGCGCGTGCCAGTCGATTTCAGCTCGACCCCGACGGCGAACCATTCGTGCCGTGCTGGCCGCAGGAGGCCGACGTTCACCCCCACTCCATGCCCGATCCGACCGCACTGTGTTCGGCCGTAGCCGAGCGCCAGTGAGATCGAATCGTCGGGCTGGCCCGGCACGATCCACACGGGCGCACGAAGCGTCTTCCCTGCCAGAGAGAGCTCGACCAATTCGTGGCTCGCAACGCCGAGCCGCTTTGCCGTTTGAGGACTGAAAAGCGCCGCGTTGTCCCAGGTCAGTTTGGTGATCGGTTTCGGCAACTCTTGCAGCCAGCCGCTATTGGCGAAGCGTCCGTCCCAGACGGTCGGGTCGGGGCCGAAGGTGATTTCGAGTCCCGTCCGTTCGCCCAACGACGATCGGGCCGCCGCCGGATTCGCACGAGAGATATTGTCGGCGAATTTCCAGTCAGGCGAACGCGACTCGGCCCTGGTGCCGGGCACGACGCCGTCGTGAACCGCCTGGTTCCAGCGCTTCAGGAAACCGTCGCTCCCCAGACGCCGCGTCCAATACTGTTGGATGATTTGATAGGTAGTCCGCTCGGGATGCCCAGCCAGCATGGCAAGCAGGTCGTGGGCCGTCCGGCCGCCGTAAAGCGGCGAAATCAACGGCTGCTGGATCGTTGCCGTTCCATCGAAAGCCCGCGCGTCGCCCCACGCTTCCAGTTCGTGCGCGGCAGGAACATGCCAGTGCGATAAGAACGACGTTTCATCAAAGTCGTGCGCGAGGTGCACGCGAAAGTCGACGTTTTCGAACGCTTTCGCAAATTCCAGTTCAGCGGGAGCGTTGTAAACCGGGTTGCCACCGAGCACGACCAGCAGTTTCACGTCTCCACGCTTCATCGAGCCCACCAATTCGCGCAGTGAGGTCAACTGATCGACCGGCTCGACCTCGACGGGAGCGACGTATTCCACCGTCTGCCCGACGTTTTCGAGTTGGCGATTGATGGCGTGGACCAGCGCATGGACGGCCGCCGGCTGACCGTCGCCGGCAATCACGAGGCTGTCGCCGCGATGCGACTCCAAATCGGCAACGAGCGCCGTCAGCCAATCCGCCGGCACGTTGCGAGGCGCCTGGGAATTGTCACCGGCGACAGCCACGCTTAATCGGGCCGCCAAGGCACGGGCCAACTCTTCAACATCGCTGGCTCGTAACGGCAGGCGGTGATCGGCCGCTGCACCGGTCAATCCGGGTGTGCTTTCGACGGCGTACAGTCGGCTCATCGTCGGCGGTGCGGCGCCCGCGGCTGCGTCTGTTCGTGCCACGCGCCGGCGATCGACAAAATCCCGCGCATAGCGCACGCTGCCGGGCATTCCCGCGAGAAACTCGGCATCCAGCGACAACACCACGTCGGCCTTGTCGAAGTGATAGATCGTATCGACGTATTCGCCGAAGGCCAGTTTCGCCCCGGCCCGCACATTGTCCCGGCCGACTGGTTCGTATTGATGCCAGGTGGCCTCGGGCATTTCCTTGAGCAGCGATTGCAACTGGTCGCCCAGCGTCGGCGAAGTAATCGTCTCGGTCAGGATGGCCAGACCTTTCGCCCGGCGCTCGCGGAGGGTGGGCATTTCGGC
>DASYAR010000257.1:0-24139 GCA_036501235.1 Planctomycetaceae bacterium | reverse complement strand
TATGGTTCTCGGCTTTATCTGTTGCAGAATTGGCCGCGTGGGGATGCTATCTGTTTCGCGGACAGGATCACGAATCAATAATCAATCCACACGATTCCGGTCCAGCCGTGCCGCCCAAATCAGACTGACCCAGACGCGGCGTTCCGTTCGTCATCCCCCCTCAATCCCGGGTCTGATCGGGGACATGGACGCGCAACAAAAAAAGGCGACGGGACACCTGAATGTTCCCGCCGCCAATGGGCGCGTGTCGGTACGCTACCGCAGGGCTGGGCGTGGTGCAAGTCTGGCCGCAAAAATCGAATTCGGACTTCCGTCAAATCCGCGGCAGGTGTCGAAAACGCGATCCGAACTCAAAGTGTACGAATACCTGGCCTCCCCCGCTTGACCCGTTCCTCGCGGCGTGCCACACTAATTCCAGCGCTCGCAACTTTCCCAGCCGATGACAGGTCGGAACCACTTATAAGAATTGTGGACAATCTCGGACACGGATGCGGCCAGAGTCGCACGGAAGCTTTTGAGATGAGGCAACTCAACTTGCAAAGGCTCCAAGATGCTCACCGCGCTCCCGTCCGCCGAACTCGACCAACTCTGCTCCGCCCTCGCCAGCAATGGTGATGCCGGCCCAGCGATCGAAGCCTTGTTCAAATCCGTCGTCGGTTACGCGGGACGCCCGGAAACACTGGACCTGTTGTGGGACTGTGACTCCGTCATTGCGGCGATCGAGATATTGCAGGAATCAGACACGCGTCAGAACCGCGAGCGACTTATCGAGGCCATCCGGACAGAGATGTAGGCTAAGACCGTCCGGTGATAGTCCCAGCGACTCTAATGCGTTCGGGCGTCCAGAATCCACCGAAACCGGGGTCTGGCTCGAAACGACGCTCGATGATCGCTTTTACGGCGTCCGCAGCGGTCGGGACGGGGCTTGATGCGGCCGGCTTCTGGGCGGCGGGGTTATGCAGAGCCATCGACAACGCGCAGCCCTGCCGCAGTGATTCGGTACAATCCGTCATGCAATTCGAGGTAGCCCAGGCTGGCCAGCTTTATTTGTGCTTTCAGGCGGGAATCAATTTGCCCTTCCCGCAGTGGACGCTGGCTGTGGCTTTTCAAGACGCTGAATTCGTATGGGGTAAGGTTGGCGTTCAAGGCGATATCCCGCAAACTGTTCAATGAAGGGTCGGCTTGAGCGCTGCGGTATCCATGATTGCAAATTCGATGGGAAAATTAAACCGCCCCAGCCCCCGTCTCTTGATTGCATGCCACACACAACACATCCCCGAGAACAACGCCTCACGCCCGAAACCAGATTCCGGCTCGCGGAGATGCCCGAGCAGCCCCACCTGCGGTACGTTGGGGCATTTTGTCGCTGGGGGATAAGGGGGCGGACTGGGGTGGCAGGTCGCGACGTGGGCCGAATGGGGCGGGACTGACGTGTCAGCCCAAGGCCGGAACCGCACAGTTTATTGCTCCGCCTTCTTCGACAACTCCTCGAATAAAGAAGTTCCACCCCGTGTCTCTTTCACGATCATTTGAATGAAATGCATCTTGCGCAGCACCGGACGCGACATGACAAATGGGTAGAAGTCGTGCTGCCCCATGCTGCGGGCCAGCTCGTTGAGGACTGTGGTCAATTGAATCCACGAATTGATCAATAGAATGACGCGTTGGGCATCCGGGACGTTGGGATCGTACAGATCCTCGACGCGAAACGGCTCGACCGCCTGTTCCACATCTTCGCCGCGTAATCCGTAGCGGAGCGCCGTGTCGAGGCTGTCGACGACATGCAGATAATGAGCCCAACATTCGGCCCAATCTTCCCACGGATGGACCGAGGCGTACGAACTGATGTGCTGGTCAGCCCAATCGGCGGGAGGGCCTTGTTCATAGTTCCTGTTCAGTGCGGCGGCGTAGTCTTTCCGTTCGTCACCGAATAACTCGCGGAATTTTTCCAACCAGGGGGTTCCGCGAACCAGTCGGTCCCAGTAATAATGGCCGATTTCATGCCGGAAGTGCCCCAGCAGCGTGCGATATGGCTCGCGCAACTGGTGCCGGGTTTTTTCGCGCGTGGAGTCATCGGCCTCTTCCACATTCAGTGTGATGAGCCCCTCGGCATGACCCGTGAGCACGCGCGGCCCATTCTCGGGCGAGCGCAGATAATCGAACATGACGCCCCGTTCGGGATCTTCACTCACTTTCGACACGACCGGCAGACCGAGGCTTAACAATTGAGCGACGAGGCGGCGTTTTGCGTTTTCGATTTTGCGCCACCAGAGAGCATTTTCGGCGTCGTCGAGGTTCGGAATCGTCCGATTCAGCCGGCACGATCGGCAGAGTGTCTCATCCTCGTCGGCGCGCAACAGCCAGTTGCAACCGGCCGGAGAATCGAAATTCTCGCAGCGTTGCCACTCCGTCGCCCCGGCGTCGTCGTCGAGAATCCACATCCCCGGCCGCTGCGCGGCAGCCAGCGCGCGAACTTGCTGTAACTCGGGTTCATAGCCCAGCGGCGTTTTGCACCCCAGGCACAGGCTGTTGCGAAAATAGACCGGACGTCCGCAGCGACAACTGAAAGAGTTCCGGCGTCCGGACGGTTCGTCTGACTTCCAGGCCTCGATCAGCCGTTTTGTAATCGTCTCGAAGAAATTCAGCATCTGTAGCCCATCGGTCGTCATCAGGAATATGGCTGCCTAATCTGTCGACTTTACCCCCAGGGCGCACCAGTTCGCGTCGATTACCCGTTCGTAAAATCGTCAGGTCAGTTTACCGGCATCGTCTGCGCCCTGCCATCAGTGCCGATCGGCAACAATCCAAATGACCCTGGCCGAAACCAACACGCACCAGCCGCAGTCCCTTCAGTCGATCAGATCCTGAGCGTCCCCAACTTCCGGTCGTCCAGGTTGGTGTAGCGCTGGGTCGCCCAGGAGATTGTGGTCCAGTCCGAACGGAGAGACGCCCCACGTGCGAGACGCTGGGGCGTTTTGTCGTTGGGGGGCGTGGGGGGCGGACGAGGTCGGCGGGTTGCGACGTGGGCCAACGCGGGCAACAAGAGACGGGGGGCTGAGGGGGGGGACACTGGATTTCTGTCAGCAGACCTGGAGAATGGCACTCTCTCCAGCGTTATGGGGCTGTACAAAAACTTGATCCTCCCCCAAACTACCGGTAATCCACTGGATACACGGATGTGCCGAATTTTCCACCCACTACTATAATATGTTGGCCTCGGCCAGCCGGCAGGAGCTGGCCCGGCAGATCAATTACCTGAAGACCGAAAACCAAATCCTGCGGAGCCGGCTGCCGAAACAGGTTCTGGTGACTCCGACAGAACGGCGCCAGCTCGTGAAGGCTGGAATGGGGCAGGGGAAACCCCGACATCCAGAGTTTCAAGGAATTTGCACGGAAGAATCCCGAAATCAACAAGCTGCCAGGGGGCCTATGATGCCAACGAAGAATTGTCAGGCGTGTGGAATTGATTTTGAGGCGAAAAAGCCGCAAACAGTGCTGTGTAAGGATTGCCGCCGTGTTGAGCGTTTGCGGAACGAGGACGATTCGGACCAGTTGCCGGAAATGACATCCATTGATCGGGCGATGAGCGGAGGGACAACGGCCTCAAATCCCGGCCACGTCAAGGTGGACTGGCTGCACACATTCGGCTCATGGCCGGTGTACACGATGGTCACCGTCCTGATCGCCATTGGTGTCGGTGTCGCGACGACATTCAGCCTGCTTCAGAAGAACGGACGCCTGGGGACGGCGATCGTGATCGGAGTCGTCGCGGGAGTCGCTACGCTGCTGTTGACGTGGATTCCCTGGTCGCGCGTGATGATCTATGGCTGTGCCAATCCGGGAATCGTCGTCGACGCCGACAGAGGCCTGGTGGCTGTGACAACGGATCTGGATTGCGGAATCGGCGTTCCCTTTCAGGTCATCAAAATCGTCAAACAACCGCTGCATCGAATGCCCGACGGCCCTCCCAAAAATGGTCAGCGCGTGGGAACGGTTGCAGGTTACAGCGGAGATGGAAAACAAGGACATTGGAATACGTTTGAGCCGATTGTCGTCGGCTGCATGACTCGCGATCACAAAGTCGTCAAACGGGTTTTGAACAGCTTCAGCGACGAGGACTGGCAGACCTTGAAGCTGGGTTTGAAGGAAGTACCCAAACCCTACAAACCCGGCCAGTGGCGGGTCCTGGAACATTCGGTGTGAAAAATTACCTGGCGCCATCCATTTTCGTGTCCATTTTCGTGTCACGGGAACGCACGGAGGATCGGTATAACCACTTGGCTCTTGCTGTCTTGTGGAGATTTTAATCGTGGCAGCACTCAGAGTTGTGGGTGGCATACCCTCTTCGTCACGACTTGGGAAATGCGCCAACCATCGACGCCGCCACATAACCGTCGGTTCCTGCTAGTCCGAATATTTTTCACTTGAAACGTCAATATTGACAACTTGCTCGACAAATGAGACGTTCTCCAGGCTGGCAGAGCGGAGCAATCGAGCTTCCCGGACAGCTATGAGACCGACGCGCATGAATGAATCCGAGACCTGCCGAATCGTCAGGTTCTCTCCCGCCCTAGCCGGGTCCAGCAATTTTGCCAAATGACATTCCGCCGGCCCCACAGCATGAGGCGGAAGTTGATCTCTGCCGACAAGTTTACTGGAACGGAAATTGAATCTGAAGAGGCTGGAGCCGCCCCACGACCCGCGGGTCAGCCGGCAATTCTATTGATCGGTTGCGGATCCGGAGTCCGGAGATGAATGATCTCGTATCTTCATCGAAAACACCTTCCGAAAAATTCTCAACGATCACGGTAGCCGTCGTTACTGCCGATTTGCGCCATGCCCACGCGCAGAAATGTATCGAGCACCTCAAGCGACACACCCGCGATTACGATTTGTGGATACTCGACAACAACAACAGCGCGAATTTCAATCATTCCCGTGAGATCAACAAGGTTCTGAAATCGGTGACAACCGATTTCGTGGTCCTGATGGACGACGACGCCTTCGTGGAGGCCGATTGGCTTCCCAATCTGTTGCACGCGATGGATGAAAAGACGGGCGTCGTCGCTCCGATGCACAGAGATGCCGGCGGTGCACTGTCGTTTTCCGGCGTGTACCTGATGGGGGACGATTTTGGCACTCACGCGCATCTGGTCGACGTTCCGGCGTCACCTCGAGTGTCACAGTGCGTCTGCAGCGCACTCTTGTTGATTGATCGCCGGAAGTGCGGCGGGCTGTGCTTCAATGAGGAATACAACAAGTATTGGATGGACATCGACTACAGCTTGCAGGTCTGGGAAGCGGGCTATCAAGTGGTGTGCACTCCCGACGTGACGGTGACGCACATCGGCGGGGCGACGGCTATTCGTGATTCGAAAAACGCCCGCCGCTCATGGACCGCCGAAATGCGGATCTTTGTTAGCAATTGGGTCGACACCGGTCGCTTGGCGCATGTTGGCGCCGGCATTTGGAGCCGCCTTCCCGTGCTCGACGCGCTGTGCGATGTTCCGCGCCGTATCCGCCGAATCACGGAGGCTCACGTGGACATGACGGCGACAGAATTTGAGCGAGAACTACAGCTCTGTCTCGAGCTCAGTTCGCCGTTTCCGCTATTTCGGAGCCTATTGAAGACTGGGATCATACAGCAACAGAGCCATTTTCGGAAACGAAATGAGACCTTTAAGGTCGCGATTTGCGAACGAGCGAAGCAGCAGCTCGAAGGCACGATCGTGGTGCACGGCGGTCCTTCTCCAGAGTTGCTGGAAACGCGCCAGGGATACAGCCTGGTTGCGTTCGGCAAGGAATTCCTGGCTATTCCATTGGGGCTAGGGTGGATAGACGTCTACAATCCCGAAACACGCCATTTGCCGGGAATGCTGGTTGCCGATTCGTTGCCGGCTCTGCAATTGCTCATCGACGCGCATCCGATCAATCGGCTGCGAAGACTGTTATGGGCTGCCGATCGACGTTCGCGAGTCATCGCCAAGGCCTGCCTCAAAGCGGCTGGTTTTGGATTGAGTGAAATCGCAGGTTCGAGTACCAATCTTTGCTCTCATTCTGACTCTTGTCAGCAAGTGCGTTCCGAATCTGAATTACGATTTTAGCCGTCGCCAAATCCCCTCAGTCATGGCGACTGAAGCCAAAGGATCATTCCGTCGTTGCCGCTTCCACTGATGGGCAGGAGCACTGCTGTCCTTTTGCCAAGGGCACGCGAATACGCGGCGAGCATCGGTCGCAGATTTGGATAGCGGTCTGCCACCCATCCGATTGGCCAATAGGCTTTCGAAAGATATGCGGCATTTGTTCCGACTAGCGGCCCTCCTGGAAATTCCGGGACTGTTTTGGCTATCCACCAGCAGGCCGGACCGAAGCTCACCACGTACAGGACTGGAATGGAGAAAATCGTCGCCGCCAGCGTCCACTTCGCCCACCGCTCACGTCGATTGACGATCCGCACCGTCAACCAGACGCAGAACGCGGCGAACGCGACGGCCAGTGCTGGGAGGAAAATGGTCATGTCGGAATCGGCGGATGGGCTGGGATGGCGACGTAAATCGGCGGATCGGAGATTCAGCTATCCGGCAGCCAGAGCTTCGTATACCAGACGAGAACATTTCCGGCAGGCTCCGGCGCATGCACTGATATCAGCAAGAGCGGCCAATAAAAGTTTTCGATTGGTCGCAGAAACCATTCCGGAACATGATCGCCAAGCACAAGCCAGGTCGCTGGTCCGAAGCTCAGTGGATAGAGCAGCACAACCCCAGCCAGCGCCGCGGCTGTCCACTTCGCCCAGCGCTCCCGTCGATTGACGATCCTCACCGTCAGCCAGCCGCAGAGTGCGATGAGGGCGACGCCTGCACCGGCGGTCGCGATCACGGCGATTGGGGAGCCAGTTTCCACCGAAATTCCGTATCTCATGCCGTCCATGCCCAGCATTGTAACGGGCATGATGGTGTTTGTCCGCGTCAGTTGTGTGAACGGTTGCCTTGAGCCGCGAAGTGTAGTCGGCTAAAGGTTCCGGGCACAGGGCAACGCGGCCGCCGAAGCGTCGGCGATTGTGCCGTCAGAAAGGAATGAGCGAGATCAGGGACTGCCCGATGCCTCCGTTTGCGGCCTCCCCCAACGATCCGGGGGGCTGGCGAACATGCCACGACCCGCGTGCGCGTGAAGCCAAACTTGGCTCGCAAGAGTCAGGAACCTCTCCCGATCCGGACAACACTCCGATAGGGACCAGGCTTAGCGTGCGCGCCAAACCGGAGTCGCGACAAAATCCGACCTCCCAGGATCGCGTAGGACGAGCGCAAACGACACGGTACGACTCCTGACACGTCCCGAAATGACACAAATCAACTGATCACCCGTCACCTGCACTACTGTCCGTTGCCTGTTCAAATCGGGCTCCAACGTGCAACTCCGGGATCATCCGACCGACAAAGCCAAATTCTTCGGCCCACGAAAAAAATCCTTCGCCCGGAGTTGACACGAACAGAGGTATCCGCCTGGAGAGATATCAGCGCGCCGCGGCGCGGAGCGACCATTCTGATGGATTTCGCAAGCACCAAGCTCGACGTACCAGATGATAAGTTGCTTGGCAGGCCGGATTCGAAGTGAAGTAATGGCCTATAGCCCCACTGGTCCGAATTCTTTTTGATCCACCCGGCGGCAATGAGCCAGTACGCAGGGCCGATGCTCAAGACGTAGAGAAGTGGCAATCCTGGATTCAATAGACGAGCGAGGGAATCTGCTCAACCCCACGGCCCCGAGCCCAGCGGATGATCATACAGCAAGTTGGCCTCTGGACGGCCAAGTATGGCAGACAGTGGAGATGCAGCAGGCTGCGGATCGATCAGAATTCGGGGAAATGTTTTCTCTCAGCCGTCCCACTATGAGTGGCACATCGTTTGCAAATGGGTTTCGGCCTACCCCTCTCAGAAAGGAAACGTCCCATGAAACGCGCTCTGCTCGCCCTCTCCTGCTGCCTCGCCCTTGGTTGCAACGAATCTACCAATCCGACTCGCACCGATGTCACGACCCAGAAACCGGTCGTTGACAAGGATAACACCGGGCGGAATGTCCGTGATCGGGATCAAACCACGAAGACTCCGATCGACCAGAATGAAAATAAGAACGACATCGAGATCACGGCGTCGGTCCGCAAACGGATCATCAATTCAAAGATGTCCACGGATGCTCACAATGTGAAAATCATCACTCAGGACGGGAAAGTCACATTACGCGGCCCCGTAAACTCGGCCGAAGAAAAGGCTCAGATCGAGGAGATGGCCGTTGCGGTCGCCGGAAAAGATCACGTCGACAATCAACTGGAAGTGAAGGAAGCCAAGTAAACCCGGTAATGCTCGCCCACTCGAGGAGAATAGTCATGTCAAAGGCCGTTTTCTGCATCGTCAATTTACCCAAGGCCGAGCGAATCGTCGATCGGTTGAAGGCCGCCGGATTTGCCAACAACGACATCTCGGTGATTATGGCTGACAAAGCCGGCACGCGGGACTTCGCTCATCAAAAAAATACTAAGGCGCCCGAAGGGGCCGCCACGGGAGCCGGGACTGGCGCTCTCGCTGGTGGGGCACTTGGGTGGCTGGCCGGAATCGGATCTCTGGCGATCCCCGGCCTGGGGCCTCTGATTGCTGCCGGCCCTATCATGGCCGCGCTCACCGGGGCGGCTGTCGGTGGCAGTGTCGGCGGCCTTACTGGGGCGCTCATCGGCATGGGAATTCCAGAATTCGAGGCCAAGCAATATGAAGGCAAAGTGAAAGGCGGGAACGTCCTGATCTCTGTGCATTCCGAAAATTCCGACGAGACGGATCGGGCGAAGAAGATTTTCGAGGCTGAAGGAGCTGAAGACATCGCCAGCAGGGGCGAAGTCGCAGTCGCGAAGAACTAACGGCTGGAGTTTTTGTCGGCTTTTTTGAGCAGATTTTACAGTACAGGAAATTCCTCAATCTGGGAGAACTCTTGTGGCGGACTTGAAAAACAAGATAACGACTGGCATCGACAATGCGGCAGGTAAGGCAAAAGACGCCGCCAAGAAAACAGTCGATAAGGGAAAGGAAGCGGCGACCACGGCGGGCAATAAGGCCAAAGAGGCCGGACAAAAGTTAAAAGATGCCGGCAAGTAATTCGCGGTTCATTCGCATCCCAATGATCGCGAGCCGGGCAATCTATGTTGCCACGGCTCGCGGTATTTTCACGTCTCCCCGTACAGCACTCGAACCGAGAACCCGCCGGATAATACGAGAGTCCTAGATTTCGCGAAAAGCGGCCGAATTTGTGGGTTCCACGAATACGCAACTTCTGCCAAGACGGACCAAGAAAGGCCCGATTCGTGGGCATAGTTGATACCTAGCTGGCCTCGCAGATCGAATGCCAAACCCACAGGTTAACAGCCTCCCCGAGAGGCCGCCCTTCTGACAGCCTTCCGGACCAGTCGGCCAACTCAAGCCAGAGCGATTTGCCCGAATCTGGTGACCCCGACAGAGCGGCGCCAGCTCGTGACGGCCGGAAAGGGGCTGGGGTCGGGGATTCACCGCCCCACCGGCCGACGGTAAGCTGGTGGAATGGTGACCGCGACGACCCCATCCCCGGAACACAAGACCGAAAAACCGCCGCGCCGGCGGCGCTGGATTCCGCTCTCGTTGCGGATGTTTCTGGCGATGCTGGCGCTCCTGAGCCTGGCCTGCGTCTGGGCCGGCGTGCGCGGCTACCGGCAACTCGCCATCATTCGCGAGATCGAACAGCTTGACGGCTCGGTGGAACTGACACCTGCAGGCCCTCCCTGGCTCAGGAACCTCGCCGGTGCCGAACGAATCCGCATGTTCGACAATCTTAACGTCGTCGATCTCCAGCGCACGCCGGCGACCGACATGACGCTCGCTCGCGTGGCCGGACTGACCAGTCTGGAATCGCTCAAGCTCGACCATACGCAGGTCACCGATGCCGGCCTCGTTCCTCTGCGCGGACTGACCGGTCTGCAACTGCTCTGGCTCGATCACACACAGGTCACCGACGCCGGGATCGCTCATCTTCAGGGACTGACCAGTCTGCAATCGCTGTTTCTCGACCACACAGAGGTCACCGACGCGGGGCTCGTGCATCTGCGCGGACTGACCGGTCTGCAACGACTCTCGCTCGAGCACACGCAGGCCACCGATGCCGGGCTTGTGCATCTTCAGGGACTGACCCGTCTGGAAGTCCTCTGGCTCAACCACACGCAGGTCACCGATGCCGGACTGGCGCACCTGCAGGGACTGACCCGCCTGGAATGGCTCTGGCTCGCCCACACACAGGTCACAGATGGGGGGCTCGTGCATTTGCGAGCACTGACCAGTCTACAAGAACTCTCATTCGACAGCACGCAGGTCACGGATGACGGACTGGCGCATCTTCAACGACTGACCAGTCTGCAAATTCTCTTACTCACGAACACACCCATCACCGACGCCGGGCTCGTGCACTTGCAGGGACTGACCAGCCTGCAACGACTCTCGCTCGACACGACGCGCGTCACCGACGCCGGGCTCATGCGTCTACAGGGACTGACCCGTCTGGAAGTCCTCTGGCTCGGCCACACGCAGGTCACCGACGCCGGGTGTGACGAACTGCGGCGCGCGTTGCCGGGACTCAAGATTCTCCGGTAAATCCCACCCCGGCGAGCCGGTGGGGGTTATCGCCAGGGAGGCGCGGACGGGATCCGCGCCTGTCAAACACAGAAAGCCGACCTCCATGAGAAGGCGCGGGAACTGATCGCCGCGGGGAAGGTGGATACGGGCCGGGACTTGTGAATTTCAGGGTTGGCGTAGGGTTAGATATTGATCGTCGTTGGTTGCAAATCGACCAGCCCCGCCCCATCGCCACGATCGTCATGTTCGGAATGTGTTGGCCGACAAATCATGATCTGTAAAGGCTACTGCTGATGCCTTTCTTCGCTGATCGTCGATTAAAAGTCTCGTCAGTATTTGTGGGTTTTAGCTGACAATGGGGATCGCTCGGAAGAGGTGGTCCTCGGCTTGCGTGGGAAGTGAACCGGCGACACGTCCGACCCACCAGTCGGAAGAGGGCGGATCGACACCGACCCCCGCGCTTTGCAACTGGAAAGAGGCGGCTCTCATGAGCCGCCTCTTTTCGTTTACCCGATTTGGCTTCTCGTGGACGACTTTTGGGGTGTGCCGGGCGGTGCGCCGCCGCCGCTGGACTAAAGCGAAGGTTGTGCTGGCTTTTTCTCAACGACCATGCTGATGTGCGTTTGGTCCTCGTCCTTGCTGCGCGTGATGAAGACCGTCACGGTATAGGGGGGCCGCTGCACTACAAGAGTGGCGGACTGGACAGACGGACGACTCGGATCGCCGGTGTGGACGAGCACGGCGCCAATAGCAGCGCTCGCACCGGCGCCGGACGTAGCGGCACCCCAGCTCGTTCTGCTGGACACTCTGCCCGTCTCGAATTTCCTGTCGATACCCGCGAGGATCGAGTAATGACTCCAAACGGACTCGAGGGAATCGGGCGTGGAGTAGGCATATAGTTCAGGGGCGATTGCGACGGCGGGCGGCGCTGTACCGGCTTTGGCAGCGCTGGCCGATCCACCTTGCATGCTGGCCTTCGACTTCGCTTTGGGGTACTCCCAGTCGGCCAGGACAAATGGTGCCATTGGCCCGACGGATGCGTTGGCAACATCGCGGAGTGCTCGCCGATTTGCCGCGACTGCGGCAGAATAGCGGAACAACAGCCCGGCAATGGTGGCAACGACAATAAGCACGGCACAAATACTTGGAATCAACGGCTTCCGTTTGCACCAGCGCCAACCCCGTTCGAGCACATTGATTGGGCGAGCCACGATCGGCGCACCACTCAGAAATCGCTGCAACTCATCAGCGACATCCTGGGCGGAGTCATAGCGGCGTGACGCATCCTTTTCCAAGCACTTCAAGGCAATTGTATTGAGATCGAGCGGGGTGCTGGTATTAAGCTGTCGTGGCGCCACCGGCTCCTGATCGAGCACTTGGAGCAGCGTGTCCATCGGATTCGCCGCCTGAAACGGCGGACGACCCGTCAAGAGGCAATACAGAATGGCACCCAGAGAATACACGTCCGCGGCGGGACCGATTTCGTCGATCTTTCCAGCCGCCTGTTCGGGCGGCATGTAGCTGGGAGTTCCCAGGATCTGCCCAGTTCCGGTCAGTCCCGAGTCCCCTTGAATCTGCTTTGCCAAGCCAAAATCAGTCACGCGAGGTTGGCCTGTCTGATCGAGCAGCACATTTCCCGGCTTCAAGTCCCGATGAATGATTCCCTTTCGATGTGCATAATCGACTGCTTCGGCAACCTTTCTGACCATCTCGGCTGCCTCGCGCGGGGGTAACGGGACGTTGGCCACCCTTTTTGCCAGGCTCTCCCCTTCGACAAACGCCATCGAGAAATAATGCTGCCCGTCATGCTGGCCGATCTCGAAGATCGGGACGATGCCGGGATGATCGAGCTTGGCGGCCGCCTCGGCCTCGGCGTAGAAACGTTTGACGTCGCTGTCATTTGCCAGTTGGCCGGCCAGGATCATCTTGAGCGCCACTGGCCGGTTCAAATTCACCTGCCGGGCCTTGTACACGACTCCCATTCCACCGCGCGCAATTTCTGTCAGAAGTTCATAGTCACCGAAGTAGCGGACGGCGTTTGCCGCACGCGCGGGGCCTGCCTCAGACGGGCCAATCAGCGTCGGCGCCTCGGCCGCCGCGTGCAATGGCACGGCCAAATTCACAATGGAATGGTGATTTCGGAAAAATGATCGCAGATCGTCGGCCAGATCGGGGTGTGCTGCGATGAGTGCTTCGCGGTCGAGCGGTTCGTCCTTCTCGAGCGAGTGCAGGTAGTCAGCGAGGATTTGTTCAAGCCTCACTTGGCGAACGGGCTTTTGGCCGGCGCTTTCGTCGGACACGCGTCATTCTCCCAGCTTCTCGCGCATTTCCTACAGAGACAAGGCGACAATCGCGACCCTATTATGCGCTTTGAGCACAGGTTTTGTTGAGAACTCCCGAAATGATCGAGCGCGTTGGGTCAAAATACTCAGCCGAGCCAAAAGCCCGAAAGCGTTGCCGGCAATGCATTGTCGGCAAATCGGACTTCGGTCGACTTGCTCTCCTTGTCGACGCGTGTGGCATCCGGCGCTTACCGGGACCACCGGACGCATCCCACCGTCGAGTCTGTAAATACGGGCCACCGACGCAAATCACGGTCCAAACTCTGCCCGTTCTCGCACCTCCTTTACCCGAAGAAATCCTTGAAATCCCCCTGTTTTCCAGCCGAATGTCGCTGGATTCGTCTCCCGTTTCGAGGTAACTGTGTGATCGTTGTATGCGTGAACGAGAACGCGAAACGGAGCGACGAGAGGACCAGCGAAATCGACCGCGAAATCGGCGACGACCTCGAAATCACCAAGATCACCCGGCAGGCCGCGGGGGCCGGAACCTGGATTTGTGGGCGGCTGAATGGCCACCGGTTCGACGCCTTGGTTTTCCGCGAACACGCCGAGTTCGAGACCTACGAATTGGGCCAGAGCAAGATCAGCAAGATCTGGGTCCAGCGCCTGGCCGACCGCGAGACGGTCGCCAACTTCGACCGCGGCTGGGATGTGCGGCCGACGACCAACGAGGCCAGCGCGATCGTCGACTTCCTTGCCGCCGGGCTTGCCGACCACGTCTACAAGGCCTGAGCGACCCCGAACGCCCCGCATTGCACAACGTGGGGCGTTTTTTCGTTGCCGGACTGAATGCCGCCCCGCCAGACCAGGTCGCGACGTCGGCCAAACAGGCGCGTTCTCGGGCCAGCAGAGGCATTTCTCCGGCGAGTCCACGAATGGCGACAGCGAGCCATGCGTAACGGGGCGGATGTGAGCGCTGGACGGTGATTCAGATTACATGTCGGACGCGTTCCTGGCGCCATTTGTTTTGACGTCATTGAGAATACAGCGTCCTACGGTCTTTCGGGTGGATCCATCGGGGGCTGAACGGCCCCTCGCCCGCGTAGCGGACAGTGTTCGAAATGCGTAGTCCGCCGAATCGGGCCGCGCAGGGGATGCGCATGTACGAACTGCCGAGCAACCAGGCCGAATTCGACACGAGTGGAATCTTGGCAGTCGAGGTGTGCACTGTCTTGCCATCCACGAACAGCTTCAAGTCATCACCTTGTTTTGTGAGCGCGATGTGGTGCCAGCGCCCGTCGTTAATAGGCGTCCCCCCCAAGCTGCCCCCTTCACCCGGCGTCGCAAGGCTAAGTTGCGGGGCGCCGTCATAAATATGGAGGATCACCGAGAGATCGGCGGCCGTCTGACGTTTCGAAAGCAGCGTTCCGGTGGTTTCCCTAGTCGAGACCCAGAACTCGATCGTAAACGCGGCGCCCGGCGAATACGGCTCTGTGCCCGAAATTGACTCTCCGGCCGCGTCTCCGGTCGTAACGACATACGACGTTCCCCAGAGCTTAGCCAGCCTCGGATCGAGCTTCTGTTCGACGTCGCTCTGAAGTGCGGGCGAGGCTTGGGCCAGCGCGGTGGCCCACTCCTGGCTGGCCCGTATTCGCGTGCTCGATCGAATCGGGTCCTTCGCTCGATCTCCTAGCTTAAGCCAGTCATCGCCGAGTTGGAGTAGGCTGTTGATGTCGGTGGACTGAGCCAGATCGCGCACTGCGACTGGAGCCCAGGATTTGTCATTTCCCTTCGCCAGGTACGGCAGGCCTGCTTCAAAGTCCTTCCGATTAAAACACAGGTATTTGCCCCATGCCAGATTTGCCGTCGCATTTGTGGGATCGGTGTCCAGAAGGTCGCGCGATTGCTTTGCCGTTTCGAACGTCTCGCGCAGAGCCGCGAAGTGCTTGTTCCCGGCGACGGCTTGCTCGCGCAGTGGCTTGAAAATCGGCTTTTTGAAAGCATCGGCGGCAGACTGCATGAATTTTGCGGCCAGCGCGAATTGCTCGACGTCGGCCGCTTCGTCGGCCAGCACGAAAAACTTATCGAGCAGTAGCTCGGCATCCGCTGGCAACATCGCCGCGGCGTTGACTTTGGCGGCGGCACGCTCTTTCAGAGACGGCACGTCAACATCGAAGCGGGCAGCCACCGCTTGAACGGCTTCCAGGGCGAGGTCAAGCTTTCCCGCCGCGACCGCCAGATCCATCGCTTCGGTGAGCAGAACATAGCGAACGGCGTCCTGATCCGTCTGGCCGGCCTCGATCATCAAGCTTCTTGCCAGATCGGCCTTGCCTTCCGGTCTTTTTGCTTTGGCGTAGTCCGCCCGGTGCAACTCTTTAATCGACTTGCGGGACGACTGTTGGGAGCCGGCATCCGGAACGGCGATTTTTTTGTCGGCCGATTCACCGGACGTTTTGCTCGACAGTTTTGAGGGACGAGTCTCCGCAGTGTCTGCCTGCGCCAGCTCGATATGCGAGAGAGCCGGTACGAACGGCTCGGCGGTAACGGGATGCTGATCGTCCGACGTAAAGCCTGCCGGCATGTCGGAAACGCGGCTGGGGGGCGAAGCGTCGCCTTTGAGAGGAGCCAGCATCGATAGGAAGAGCAGCGCTGCAAACTGTACCGCGCGAAACAGCATGCTAAGCTCCTGGATCAGTGACGGCCGGCGTACTGAACACCGGTCTCGCACGACCAATCTAGTCGTATTTGTCTGGCCAGCCAAGCGTCAGCTCGCGACGGACGAGGCAGCGACGATTGCCGAGTTCCTCGCCACAAGGCTTGCCAACCACGTATACAAGGCTCGAACGAGCAGCACCCCGAACGCTCCATGATGAACGACGTGGGGCGCTTTGCCGTTTGCGGACCGAACGTCCCCACACCGGATCAGGGCGCGACGTGGGCCAAACCGGCGCGCTCCGTGGCAAGCGAACGCCTCCGCCAGCGAGTCCGCGAATGTGGCCCCGCCACGCAAATCATAGTCGAGTCTCTGCCCATTCTCGGCGTTCTCAGCCCCCAAAGAATCCCTGAATAACCCCTGTTTTCCAGCCGAATGTCGCTGGATGTTCCTCCGCACCCGAGGTAACTGACTGCTGTCCAAAACGGACGGCAGCCAGACGCAACGCGGGAGCACGAGAACATGCCGACGCTGCAGCGGCTCAGGCCCGGAACCAGGTTCCGGCTCGCCGAGATGCCCGAAATCACCGGGGTCTTGCTCAAGGCGAACGAGTGCCGAGCGGTCGTCAGGTTGGACCGCCCTGAACGGGACGTCGAGTTCACCGACCACGCAGGACAACCGCGACGGTTCCAGTGCCGCGGCACGCACGTGACGAGTTGGGCGCCGACCACGCCGGGCGGCATGGGTCGGGCAAACGCTGGCGCGCATGGAATTCCAGAATCAGCTGACAGGCGGCTCACGGCGGCTCACGGCGGCTTTGTTTGGCCCTGCTCCTCGAATTCCTTCCAGAACTCGGCGATCGGCTTGCCATTGATGCGTTCCAAAGTCTTGATCGAGCGGAGGACCTCGGTATCCCGTTCAGGTTTGAAGTCAATGCTCAAGTACTTGAGGGGCAGGTCTTTCAACTGGGATAAATCGGAATCCGGCGTGGACCGGTCGATGGCAAGTGCCAGGAGCTCCAAGGGCATGCCTTTCAGCACGGAAAGATCTTTGATTTCCATGCTGGAGATTGAGAGACTGGTTAATGGCATCCCGGCCAATGGAGACAGATCCCCGTCTCCCAGGCTGGTCAAACTCAAGTCCATGAGCGGCATGCCCTTCAGCGGCGCGAGGCTCTTGATCGGTTTGCCGTAACTCCTTTTGGGATTGCCATAACAATTGAACCGGAAGAGCCGAAGTCCGGCCAATGGAGCCAGGTCTTCAATCTGGTTGTTCTGTACAGATAATTCATGCAATGGCATTCCGTCGAGGGGCCGCAGGTCGCTGAGTTGTCCGTCAGTCGTTCCGTTGCAGCCAAGCCGTCTCAACCCGCTCAATGCCAGCACCGGTGAAATATCGGTCACGTGGTCCGTGACAAAACCAATCCCTCTGACGATGCGGTTGTCGATTTCGGGTGGCCCCGACCACATGCCGCCGATTTTTCCGTCGAACTTCGGATTGAGTTCGCGTAGTTTCTTCGAGACTGCCTGCACCTGCTCATCGGCAGGCATGCGTTCCACACTCCTGATCCATTCCCGGAAAGCAGGGGTCTTCCACTTTTCCACAGGCGGATGATCGACGGATTTGACGGGCGTCCCCACCGACTTCGCCACCTTCGGCCGGGCGGTCGGCACCTCCTCTTTCTTCTTGAGACTGGCGGCCAGGACCGCCAGCAGGACGAGCCCGCAGAGAATCCCACCGCCAATCGGTAGGAATTTCTGCATCTCTCTTCCGTCTACTACTCTCGCCGGCTTATTTCGCGGGAAAGCGTTCGCGTCGGGCAGCGAGATGTCCTTCAAGAAATTCGTTAACCCGTCATCGATCACAGCTGCCGGTGGCGCCGGGATGTTGGCTGGCAGTCCCTGACCATTCGCCAGGTTTTCCAGGTCGGCAATGACTTCGCTCATCGTCTGGTAACGGTCTTCAACCATCTTGGCGACCATCCGGCGGAAGATCGTCTCGACCTGCTCCGGCACCTCCGGGCGAATCGCTCTCAGCACGGGGATAGGCTGGTCCCGGTGGGCCAGGAGCTTCGCCATGAGCGTGTCGCCGCTGTAGGCCGCCTTCCCCGTCAGCAGATAAAACATCGAACAGCCCAGGCTGTAAATGTCGGCCCGGGCGTCGGCCGTCTTCGTGTTCAGGGCTTGCTCGGGCGCCATGTAATCGACGGTTCCCATGACCGCGCCGGTATTCGTCAGCTCGGCTTGCCCCGGCGCCTCATCGGCGATTCGGGCCAGCCCCATGTCCAGGATCTTAACGGTCCCATTTTTATCCAGCAGCAGGTTGGCGGGCTTGATGTCGCGATGGACGATCCCTTCGGCATGGGCCGTTTCCAGGCCACGGGCCGTTTGCAGGATGGCATCCAGGGCTTGCGCGACGGAGAGTGGCCCGTTCTTCTTGACGAGTGCCGACAGATCGGTCCCTTCCACATACTCCATGATGAGCAGGTGGACGCCATTGGCATTGTCGGCGTCAAAGGCCGTGACGATGTTCGGGTGGTTGAGCTTGGCGGCCGCTGTCACCTCTCTCCCGAACCGCGCGACAACCGCCGGATCTTTCATCATACCGGCCGGGAGCATCTTGACGGCCACGATCCGGTGCATGCGGCGGTGCTCGGCCTTGAACACCTGCCCCATGCCGCCGGCCCCGATCTTATCGAGGATCGTGTAATTCCCTATGACCAGAGTTTTGCCCTGGCCCCGATACAACTCTGCGGCTTGAAACTTCGTCAGCTTCTTTTTGCGGACGAGTTCTCGCGCCAATTCTTCGGAGTCTTTGGGAGCGGCCTTGGGGGGGACGAAGTCCCTCAGCGTATCGCCGGCGAGAATACCGCTGTCTTCCAGATGCTTCACGAATTGTTCGAGGGGGACGGGCATTGTCGGGCGTTCATGGCCAAGAAACGGTTCACGACAGATTCGATCAGGCATTCTCGCGGATGATGCGATCCGTTGCCAGCGAACGGCTGACGCGGCACTCGATCTTCTGCCCGAGATCGACTCCCGTTAGAATGTCGGACATGGTCGTGGCCGTCGCCATCTTTGGGGTCGCATTCGTCGCTTTCTGCATCTGGCTGGCGGCGCGGCTGGTCAATCGCGGCGGGAAGCGTGGACGGCGATTCTGGATTGTCGCGGCCCTGCTTTTGCCACTGCTCTACGTGGCGACCTTCGGCCCTGTGTGCTGGTGGGTCTGCAAACTATCGCGGGACGGCGACGCCGAAAGTCCGTTCATCATTGGATCGCCTTTCATACCACTGGGCAGAATCGCGGTCGATGGACCGTTTTTTCTCTCTCGGCCACTCTGCAAATATGCGGCCTGGGGAATACCGGAAGGATATATCACGTACGTGCCATACGACACGACGACGCTGCATGGGATAGCGGTACAGATTGCGTCCCGATCGCGATTTCGGACCCTCCCGGGAAATCGACGTAAGTCAGGGAGCGTCGGGAGGCGGTTTCTGATGGCGCGGATCGTCGCGGCGATTGATGCGCCTGATGATTGCCAAAATCAGAAACAGCCCCGAAGAGATGACCGCGGGTGCAATGACATTCGGGAAATAGCCCAGCACCGCCATTAAAAGTGGTGCTGCCGCGACAGCGAGCATTGCTGCATTTATTGCCGGGATGTTCGGAGGCGGCGTTTCGTAGCGATTCATGCCTCCGATCATACCCCGCAGGAATGCCAGCGGGAATCACGCTGCTCCGATCCCCTTCCCGCCCGCGCTCCACGCTGGATACAATGCCGGGCATGGCCCTGGCCTTGTCGATCTTCGGTGTCGGATTTGCCGCGTTCTGCGTGTGGCTGGCGGTGCGGATCGTGAATCGGCGCGAGCGGTGGGCGAAGTGGACGGCGATAGCGCTGGCCATACTGCTGGTGGTCTACCCGCTGAGCATGGGCGTGTCGTTCCGGCTGCTTAAATGGTCTGGCGGAGATCCCAATAAAACGTCTGGCTGGAGTATCTATCGGGCAGTTTATGCCCCGATTATCTGGGTCTACGATTATGGACCCGACTCGACCCACGCGGGGATCAACCTGCTTTGCGGCGTCGGCTTGTGGGACGGGCGCTGATTCGCCGACTTACGTCGCCACCCCAGACATTCCTCTGATTCCGACATGACCATTCTCCTCCCCGCACTGGCAGTCGCGTTCGCAGCGTTCGTCTGGCTGGTCGTGCGGCTGATCAACATGGAGCGTGAGAGGCGGCGCCTGGTGGCTGCGATTGCCGCCATGATCGCCATAGCGGGGGGGCGGACATGCCTAATCGTTCACTCCATGCAGGATAGTGGTACACATTGAACTCGACGGAATGTCTGGGATGGCGACGGAAGTGCGGCGATCCGGCCAAAAGGGGAGGCTATAGCCACAGACTGCTGTACCAGTTGATCGCGCGGCCAATCCGGTTGTAATTATTCGGCTCTGCGCCCAGCATGGTAACCCACTGAAGGGGAGCATAGAACGCCCGGATGGTCTGTTCCGACCATCCGGGTACTAGGTTTCTAGCCCTGAGCCAAATAAGCGGCCCCAGACTCAGTGGATATGCGAGCGCCACAACCACCACCACCGTCGCCCAGAACCCCCAGCCAGGTTTCTTGCGGTTGTCAGCCATGATTAATCAATCGGCGGGCTCTGTTACGCTTCCGATCCAATTAAGAAAGCCTCCGACCCACTCCGGCCCATTGTTGCCCAGCCATTTAACAGGGGCCATATAGATCACCATGATTTTTCCGGGGGCGTCTTTTTTATCTAACATATCTCGCTGGATCATCCAGGAGATCGGGAAAAGGCTCGCGACGTACAGCACGGGCAGCGCGACCAGTGCTGCCAGCGTCCACTTCGCCCACGGCTCCCGCCGATTGGTAGCTCGGACCGCGATCCAAACAACGAAAGCCCCAAGAGCACCGCCTGCGGTCAATAGCGATAGTGAATGGCTTTCATCATCCCAAATAACGCTGGCGGCAAAGCCCATTCCGACGATAATGCCGACAAGCACACGCCACACGGAGAATCGCGGATGCATTACCGCACGCGCGAATCCATCCGGTATGACGCATTTGCTGAGGCCGCAGGTCTGGCATCGCCACGGCCGATGCGGCTCCATGATCGCAATGCAAATCCACGGGAGGACGAAGAGGCCGCATGTTACTCCGGTGAGCGCCAATCCGAGCCAAGGGCTAAACGATGGTCGCGTATGGAGAGCGTTACAGCCGCATTCTTCGCATACATGATAGGTCTGCTTCATTTCCGGCATTTTATCCACGGTCGGGCGCAACCGAGAAGAGGAATCAGAGCAGCGTGATTCCCGCTGGCCTCCAGTCGGGGTATCATCGGGGGCATGCCGTTTCTCTCCCAATCGAGCACCACAGGGAAACTTCAATGGCGGAAAACGATTCTGGAAATAAGGGCAAGGAAACTGCCGGCTTCGTGGCCGTCTGCGTCTGCATCGCCTCCGTTGCCATTGTGGTTGTCGCTGGATCGAGCTGGCCGAATGCTGTAGCGATCTGCGGGCTCTCCGTCATGGGGGTTGGAATCGCGTTTTTGATCCTGAAGAAATCATAGCCCGACGCTCCCTGACTTACGTCAAATTCCTGGCTGGGCTCTGGCCCTCTACCGCTTCACCCGTTCCTCACGGCGGCGCGTTACACTGATACCATGCCCACGCCATCCGCCGAACTCGACCGCCGATAGCGGGGTCATTTCAGAATCCCCACCAAAAGACCCCACCGGGAGCGCGACAGAGTGCGCGGTAGGGTGTGCGATTGAATGGCTGGCGGAATGTTTGGGATGGCGACGTAAGTCGAAATCAATCGTCCCAAAGTTCGGAATACCATTCGAGACTACCCGCGATCGGTTTCGGACCGCAATCGTGGACCCACCCCAGTGGGCAATACAGCAGCTCGATAAGCTCATGCGTCGATGCCGGGAGCCAGCCGTGATTGACGAGCCATTCGACAAGTCCGAAACTCAGGACGTATAACACCGGCGATATCAGCGCCGGTGCTAGCAATACCGCCGTCCATTTCGCCCACCGCTCGCGCCGGTTGATGATCCGCACCATCAGCCAGATGAAGAAGGCGGCGAACGCGGCGCAAACGACTCCGAAGATCGACAGGGCTATTGCCATGCCCGGCATTCTAGTCGAAGTGGCGTTTTGGCGCGAAGAGGAATGCTCGTGGTGGCGGCCGTTCCGCTCGCCCTCCGGCCTTCCTCCGGGGTATCATCGTGGGCATGGACCGCGAACCATATCAGGCCCCCCGCCCGACAAAAGCATTTCGCGTCATCATTGTCGCTCTGCTATTGCCCCTCGCGTGGCTGGTTGTCGTGTCCCTGCCGCCCCTCGTTCAGATTTCAATCAGTACTTTGGTGGGCGCACTCGCGATCTGGGCGAGCCTTCGCTGGTCCAATCGCCAAGACTCAAAACGCCCTCCCGACGCTCCCTGACGCCCGCCACGTCCGTCACGCCGCCGCCGCCGGCGTAGGAACCAAGCCATTCGAGCACCCTGCGATCGACTCGTCACGTACAGCGGCAACGACAGCCTGGGCCTGAGCCTGGTGATGCTGGTCGACGCGTGGGCGACACCGGCGCCAGAAACATGCCCAGGCGCTTGCCCCGGTTCCGGGCTGGCCGAATGCTGATTCCAGAATTAGCTGACACGGGCCTGGCTGTGTTTTACGTCCTGTGCGAGTTTTCACGCAGGTAAGATAATTTGGCGCCATTACCCGAATCATTCTCTTTGCACTCCTCGATCAAAAAACTCACCGCATGACAGGCACTGACGCTGATCAGCGGTAATATTCTCCCCGCACATCGGACATGAATGTATGCGTGCAGAATCTGATAGTGCGGCCTGGAGGATAGGAACTTTCGATCGCGTGACGAGAGTTATGAACCCGAAAATGAAGGCCCAACCAATCATCCCGCGAATAAAGCCTCCGAAACGTGGCCCATTTGTCAGGACGGCGTATGCCACTCGGCACGCCAGTGCAGCCAGACTGGCGCACATGAGGCCGAAGCTGATCCGGTAAGCGATGCGTCGCATGGCCCCGATCTTACCGCCGCAGAAGGCCGGTGAGAACCCGAGTGCCGCGCCCGCTCACGGTCAAGGAAGCCGAGGGCTAACTGCTTGCCTAATCCCAGAAGTTGAAAACGACATCGCCGACGCGCATCTTGCCGCGCCCGACAAGATGGCTCCAATACTTCAACTGACTTACTTCACCGTGAGTCAACCGGCCGCACATGTCGTCCGTGACAGGGCATTCCAGCTCTTGCTTCGTAAGAATATGGTATCGCCCGGTGGCAGCCAACGCTGTCGCGATGGGTGAATGATCGACGAACTCAAGCGAGATATGGCCCGGCGTCAGAGGCAGGCAAAAGCCGACCCACGGATGAACCGCGTTCAGCAACACGGCGATTTCGACGCGATCAAGGACGAGCAGCCGCGCGATGAAAGAAGTCGGAGCGCCAGGCAACGTCTGGGGTCGATCTTCCAACCGGCCCCCCTTCGCAGTAGCGGCCGCCCAGCAGTCTGCCGTGAACAACTTCAGGTCAACCTGAGCCGCGGAATTGGGAACATTGAAGCCCGTGATGCCTTTCGGCAGGATCATTGGCGGCTCCTGCAGGCCTATTTCCCAGTCTCCGACAGCGATCTACGTCGCTCGTGACTCGGTCCTTTCGACTGCATCACGCGGTGCCATCCGGCCTGGTGTCGATCCCTATTTCGTCGTCGCCACGCAATACAGATATTCATTCGAACGCAGGAAGATTTGTCCGTCGCTGATGGCCGGAGTGCCGTCAAAACGGCTGTCGTCCCCGGCGAATTTATTGCAGGCGAGCAGCTTGAATTGCGGATCGGCGGCCAGGACAAATACTCCACTCGTGCGGCTGGGGATGAAGATTTTGTCGTCGGCGGCGACAGCCGACGCGTAAAATGACACACCCCCGCCGAAGCCACCGCCACGTCCGCCTCGTCCCATTCCGCGACGTCCGCGTCCGCCAGGCGGCTGGAAGGCGACGGGTTGCAGCGTGGGTTCGAGATTTGCCTGAAGCCGCTGTTGATAGTCTGATTTTCCGGTTTTGGCGTCCAGGCAGAATGCGACTCCGCCCTGGTCGTTGACACCGAAGAGATGTCCCTTGTAGACGACCGGAGTTGGCACATTCGCGCCACCGCGTTCTCGCCACAGAACATGCGTGGCACTCACATCACCTGTTCCGCCGGTGCGCACGGCAACCCGAGACATGCTGCCGGGACCGCCTCCCGTAACAAATGCAATTCCTGCTCCTGGAATCACGCTGGGGCAGGTGTATCCGCGGACGCCTTCGCAATGCCAGAGCTCTTTGCCGTTTTGGTCCAGGCCGGAAATGCGCCCTTCCGAACTGACGACCAGCTCTTGCCTGCCTCCGTCGGATTCGACGACGGCGGGCGTGCTCCATGATCTCCGCGCGACGCCAAACGTCCACTTTTCCTGGCCGTCGGCCCTGTCCAAGGCGACGACTTTGCTCGATTCAATGGCCGCGTTGACGATCACCAGAT
>DASYAR010000256.1:0-11485 GCA_036501235.1 Planctomycetaceae bacterium | reverse complement strand
CGCGGATGTGAACTCTGTCTATGAGGCGATAGGCGATCAATTTCATCCGCACCAATACTTCGAGGGTGGCCACTTGAAATTCGATGGCTCGTTCCGATTCGTCGATCTCGGGTAAACTGTAGTCGTCGTCCCGACGAACTTTCTCACCGGCGTAGAGGAGATGGATTCCGCCGCTCGGTTTGCCCTGCGGCCCGTCGATGAAGGTATCGATGTCGAGGAGTTCGTAATAAATGAAGCCGACCGCTTCCAGACAGGCTCTCGCCGTGGGAAAGTCCGGCCGTCGAATCAGGATATCGACATCGCGCGTATTGCGGACGGCGTCCTCGTCGACCCGGGCGACCCACTCGGCAACGGCATTGCCACCGGCGACGGCGTAGAGCACGCCAGCGGCGTCGAGCGCCCCAGTCACCCGGTGTAGCCGCTCTTTGACCTTTTCGGCTGCCATGAGCGCCCTCTCCCAACCGCTGATTTCGACTGTAATTTCAGGCATGATGAAAGCTCCCAACGACGGACGAGTGCTATTATAACCGAAAGGAAGAGGGCCTGGCGACCTGCCGGCGGCGGTTCGACGGTTACTCGCACGTTTTCCCATCCCCGGCAAATTGCCGCGCAATTGTGCATGGCATGAGATCTTCACCCGGGTCCCGCAGGGATAAACCCCGCCGCTCGCTGGAATGAACGCGGCACTTCAATTACGGTTCATTGTTGATTGGAATGCGCATGAAATGTTCGCCTTAACTGCCTCTCACCACTGACTCACGATCTTTAGTTCTTCGGATCGTTTATCAAAAATGTCCGACCCCAGTTCGCCTGATACCACACCCTCTGTGCCAGGAGCGCCGCCGAATCCGCAAGCGGACCAGGCTCCGCCTGCGATTTCCGACATGCCGCCTGCGCGGTGGAAGGTCGTGGCCGAATGGTGCGTCGATCGGGTGCGGAAGCTGGCGCCGGTCGTCTGGAGATTCTTTCGCGACGCAGTGCGGTACTACTGGGGCATTCGCGAGCCACTCAAGGAATATCTGTTCGGATTCACCCCCGACCTGATGTCGGAATCGCTGCGGCAACGCGAAGTGCGGCTGGCCCCCTATGAATCGCACAACATGGCGGAATTCGGACCGGAGGGCTGGAAGCTGTCTGTTCCCGGGCGCTGTGTCGTATGCGGCGATCCGTCGCAAAATCCCCCCACCGACGAGACTCGTGCCGTCGACGATGCATCCCGCGCGTTCTGGACGCCGTTAGTTGTGATGCTGCTGGGCGGAACGATCGGATGGTTACTGCTGGGGCGGTGGTTCACCGCATTTTCAATTCCGACGGGCTTTGTGATTGGATACATGTTACGGACGCGCATGCCGGTCCGCATGCGACTGGTGCGCTGCGACGCGCATGCGACGCGCATGAATATCCCGCAGGTTCTGGCGTGGGGGAATGTGCTCGTCGTGCGTTTCGGGCACAAATTGGTGCGAAAGATTTTCCGCTATGGCGAAATGATGGATACCGCCGTGCCGCAAGCCGTGGCAGCTCCCGCCGAGCAGCTCGCCGCGCCGTCAGTGCCGGAAACGATTCCGCTGGCCGATAGTCCGCATCCCGATTCTGCGGTGATCCGGTACGACGCAACGCCGACGTACGAGGTTGAAGAGCCTGTGCCTGAATCCAAATACCCCACACCATGATTGACACTAACTGGCAAACCACAGCCCAAGAATTGATCCGCCTGGCCCTCCGCGAAGATCTGGGTGACCACGGCGACGTGACTACGGCGGCATTGATTTCGGCCGATCAGGTCGCCGGTGTGCAGATTGTCTCGCGGGGCGAGGGTGTTCTGGCCGGTCTTTCCGTCGCACGCATGGTCTTCGATAACATCGATCCAGCCGTGAAGTTTGATCAATGGACACACGACGGCGATGCTCTCGCCGCGGGGCAAATCGTCGCCGATCTATCGGGCAAGCTGAAATCGCTGCTGATCGGCGAGCGAACGTGCCTCAACTTCCTGACCCATCTGAGTGGCGTGGCGACGCTGACGCGACGGTTTGTCGACGCCGTCGCCGGCACGCGAGCGGGAATCTTCGATACACGAAAGACGCTGCCCGGTTGGCGCACGCTCGAAAAGCAGGCGGTCGCGGCCGGTGGAGGGAAGAATCATCGGATGGGGCTGTATGACATGGTTTTGATCAAAGACAATCACCTCGCCGGCTGGCAGGCCAATGGAGGGCAAACAATCGCCAGTGCGGTCCGCAAGGCCCGCGAGATAAGTTCGTCGGGGATGCCAATCGAAGTCGAAGTCGATACCTTGGAGCAGCTTGCAGACGCTCTCGACGGAAGACCCGACATTGTGCTGCTGGATAATATGACGATTGACGGGTTGCATCAGGCTGTCAAATTGCGTGATGAACGTGCGCCCGAGGTCGAACTGGAAGCCTCGGGAGGAGTCTCGCTCGCCACTGTGGCGGAAATCGCACGGACCGGCGTGGAACGCATCAGCGTCGGAGCGCTCACGCATTCGCCTCTGGCCCTGGACCTGGCATTCGATTGGAAGCTTTAGCATGACGACCAATGATCTGGCTGCAAGCAAATCGCGATCCTTGTCGCTGTCGGATCTGCAATCGCTGATCCGCACCATGTACTCGTCGAAAGACGAGGCCCGCGGCATCGACGGGACGTTCATGTGGCTGATGGAAGAGGTGGGCGAATTGGCCGCCGCACTCCGCGAGGGAACGCCTGACGAGCTGGCCCGTGAATTCGCCGACGTGCTGGCCTGGCTGGCGACAATCGCTAACGTCGCCGGCGTCGACTTGGAGCAGGCAGTTCTCGAAAAATACGGCCAAGGCTGCCCTGGCTGCGGCCAATTCGTATGCCGCTGCGACATGAATGAAAAGCCCTGAGCAACGCGTTGCGCTTAACGAAAACCGAAAAACGCAAGCCAGGCGGTTGAGAATGAGAATGGATGTGTGGCAGGATCAGAGCATCAATTTAAGTTGGACGGAGAGCGCGTCAGAATCCTCCGAACCAGGTTCGGGATCGCTCACAGAGAGTTCAAGCAATGGCCCTGACCGGATGGCCTAAACGCGCTCGCCTTGCCCATTGCCCAGTTTGTCGGGGCCATCGCTGGCTTCCGGCTCCGACGATGCTCTGCCCATGTCGACCAGTTCCCGGTTGCAACGTGAAAATCCCATTCACGCTCCGACCCCGCCATACACGCCGTCGTAGAAGCGACGCGGCTCGATTATGTTGCCACGACTGGCAAGACATAGGGCCCCTTCGGGATGACGGCGATCCGCGCCGCCGGGCCATATTCCGCCAGCGAGTCGGCAACCGCTTCCTCGACGCTCGACACCGCTTCAACAAACAGTGTGTTGAGAGTTGCCGCCGGAATGCCGTCGCTCACGATTTTGACCTTCGCCTTGCGGCACACCTTGGCCATCTCCTCGAGCTGCCACTGGTCCATCACGAAATAATCTTTGCCCAAGATCCGCTCCATGAACGCTGCCAGCGACGCGTGCTCGCGGAATAGGCCTTGGAATTCAGGGCTGCCGATGCCTTCGGTCAGGCTCGCCGCGATGATGATCGTTCCACCCTGTTTGACGATTGGCAACGCGCCTGTCATCCCTTTCACCGTCTGGTAAAACGTCGTGTCGAGGGGATAGCCCGCGGCGCTCGTAACGACGATCTCGCAAGGCTCGGCAACCTCGGCCTTCACCACGTTTTCAACGAACCGCACCCCTTCGAGAAACGCCTGTTCCATGTCTCCGGCGACCACCGACGTGATCTGCCGCTCGGCGTCGAGCGTGACGTTCACGATGAAATCGCAACCCGCCATCCGGGCAATGCGGGTATTCTCTTCGTGAACCGGATTCCCGTCGAGAGACCCGCAATCAGCTTTGGGATGTTCGAGAAATGCCGGACCGTGCCAGACTTTCACCGTTTCGAGTGCGGCCAGTCCTGGACAGATCAGCTTGCGCCCGCCGGAATAGCCGGCCATCAAGTGCGGCTCGATCAGCCCGATGGTGATCTTGAGATCGGCCGTCACGAATCGCGTGTCGATCCAGGCAGGAACCCTTTTCGGGGTAGTACCCAAGTACGTATGCTCGGCCAGTTCCTTCCCGTGATGATTCTCGACGCGATAGTGGGCGGCGATCTCGGGCCCGACAAGCTCGACCAGTTCGGCCCCGTCGTTGGGGCGATGCAGGCCGGTGGCGATCAGGATGAGAATGCTATCCCGTGCGATACCGGACGCTTCAAGCGTTTCGAGGATCGGTGCGAGGAGCAAGGCGTTGGGGACGGGCCGGGTGATGTCGCAGATGGCGATGCAGGCCGATTTTTTCCCTTGCGCGAGTTGTGCCAGCGGCGGAGAGCCGGTTGGATGCGCGAGCTTGTCTCTCAATACGGCGACCGGATCGGCCAATGGAGCGGCCGGCTTAATCGCCAGTGAACCCACGACCCGGCCGTCGGGGAGGTCGACTTCGAGGCCCGTTTTCCCATATTCCAGTTTGACTCGCATGGAGTTCCTTTGTCAGTTACCAATGCTCGACGGGGCCGCTAGGCACGGGGATATTCATTTCCTGCAATACGCCAGTGCGATTTCCTGAAAGTGGGCCTTGCTCGACGATTTCCGTCAGCACGGCCTCGGCCTTTTCGATCGTGTTCGCATGTTGAAATTCATTTCGCAGTCGAGCCGTCACTTGCATCGATTTGAGATACCAGTGGGCCATCTTGCGGAAAAAGGGAATTGCCCGGTCGCGCCCGCGCAACTCGACGACGTAGGCGAACTGCCGTCGGAATAGAGCCAGCCGATCGTTGAAATTGCCTGGCGGATCACATGTGCCTGTCGTTTCCCATTGCACGAGCTGCCGGAAGATCCACGGGTTCGCCAGCGCCCCGCGGCCGATCGAAACGGCGCGGCAGCCCGTCTCGCGAAACATGCGGTCCGCGTCAGCCACGGTGCGCACGTCGCCGTTGCCGACGACGGGGATCGATCGTACGGCCTCGACGACCGCGCGGATGCCGTCGAGGCTCACCCTGCCGCTGAACCCCTGCGCGCGCGTCCGACCATGAATGGCGACCGCCGCCACGCCGATCTGCTCGAACGCGCGGGCAAATTCGGGAGCGGTGATCTGTTTGTCATCCCACCCCAACCGCATCTTAACGCTCACGGGGATGCTCACCGACTTGACGATCCGTTCGACGAGCCCGATTGTTTCGTCGCGGCGGCACATCATGCTGGCGCCTGAGCCATTCTTGGTGACTTTATTGACGGGGCAGCCCATGTTGATGTCGACCGACGCGACGCCGCGCGCTTCCAGGATACGGGCGGCTTCCACCATCATCTCGGGTTCGCTGCCGAAGATTTGTACGGCGAGCGGCTCGTCCCCCGCACACGTGGCGACCAATTCCCGGGCCTTGGGATTGTCGGCGAGCAAGCTGCGCGCGTTGACGAGGTCGGTTGTCGCCAGCCCGACTCCACCAACTTCGCGAACAATCCGCCGGAACGGCAGGTTGGTAAAGCCCGCCAGCGGCGACAAAAGATACCGTGAGCTCATCGCCAATTTTCCATACGAGACTGGCGGCAACCGCGGCGGAACAGGATAATTCAGGGTCTGGAGAATCGACACGCGTGTGATTTCTGATCGAAGTCGGGAAGAGAAAAGCTCGATTCAAGTGCGGCGCACATTGAGAGTCGTATCAATTTCGCCTCGCGCCGACGAGTCTGCCGTGTGCTTGCCTCTTCGCTTTGACATGCACTTTTCTTGAGATTCGACCCTTATGTTAATCACCTCCGACGCGCCGCACGAGAGCAAGATGACTCGACATCACAAGAAACGATCTCCGAACCCGATTTTCAATTCTCAATTTTCAATTTTCAATTTGCAATCTCTGCTGCACCTCACCCCCCCGGGCCCCCCCTTACGAAGGGGGGGAGTACGCATTATTTTACTCTTGGGACTCATGGGATTGTTTTGGACATCGGCTATGTTCGCCCAGGACGCGGCGCCTAAGTCGCTTGATCCGCGGGTCAAGGTCGAGCTCTTCGCCGAGCATCCGCAGATTGTGACGCCGACGGGAATCGACGTCGATTCCCACGGCCGGGTGTGGGCGATCGAGAGCAACACGCACTTCCGTCCCGAAGGTTATAAAGGACATCCCTCCGACCGCGTGCTCGTGATGAACGACACCGACGGCGACGGCAAGGCCGACCGCATCGTCGTCTTCACCGACGGTCTCAAATTCACGATGAGCGTCGCCGTAATGCCCGTCTGGGCGCTCGACCCGGCGAGCCAGGGGCGTCAGCCCCCGGGTGGCGCCAAACCATCTGAAGCTCAACCCGGCAAACAGCCTGACAAGAAAAAGGAAACATCGAGCGAGAGCGGTGACAACGCGCGAAAGAATCCGGGAGCTGACAATCCCGGCTCGCCACTATCAGTCTACATCGCGACACGACGAGAAATTCGCCTCTTCCACGATGACGACGGCGATGACAAAGCCGACCGATCGGAGCGCATCGTCCAACTCGAAACCAAAGGGGACTATCCTCACAACGGCCTGGCGGGATTTGCCTTCGACGCACTGGGCTGGATGTTCTTCGGGTGCGGCGAAAACCTGGGGGCCGATTACAAGCTGATCGGTTCCGACGGAGCGACTATCTCCGGGGGCGGCGAAGGGGGGAACATCTATCGTTGCCGGCTGGATGGAACAAAACTCGAACAGGTGGCAACCGGGTTCTGGAACCCGCACGCGAATTGCTTTGACGCCTTCGGGCGGTTGTTCTCGGTCGATAACGATCCCGACAGCCGGCCCCCATGTCGGCTGCTGCACATCATTCCGGGAGGCGACTACGGCTATCGCTTCCGCAACGGCCGAGCGGGATTGCACCCGTTTACCAGTTGGAACGGCGAGATTCCGGGAACATTGCCGATGGTTGCGGGGACGGGCGAAGCGCCATCGGGAATTCTCGCCTATGAATCGGATGGCCTTCCCGAAGACTACATCGGCAACCTGTTCGCCACGAGTTGGGGCGACCACCGCGTCGACCGGTTCCGGCTGAAGCCGCGTGGCGCGTCGTTCGGCTCGGTGGCGGAGCCGTTGATCGTGGGGGGCGAAAACTTCCGCCCGGTCGGCATCGCCTGCGCGCCGGACGGCAGCCTGTATTTCACCGACTGGGTGAAACGCGATTACAATCTGCACGGTCACGGACGTGTGTGGCGAGTCTCGGGAACCGGGTCTCCGACTCCGCAAACAATTGACGCGGCCACCGTCTCCACCGCGCGTCCCATTTCCGACCTGACGAAATTCCTTAATTCGAAACGACTCGATATTCGCCGCGCCAGTGCGGCGGCACTTCGCACAACTGAAGAAGGTCGCGGAGAACTGCTGCAATTCGCTGGCGATCGCGAAAAGCCCACACGAGCCCGAATCGAATCGCTATGGTCTATTGCGCAAATTCCAGTTAACGGCAAAACCGTCACCGATGAAATGCCAGACCTGTGGATGAAAATCCTCTCTGTCGACGAAGTGGGCCAGGCGACGTTCCGGTTGATCGGTTCTGCACAATTCGGGCTGGACAGTTATGCAGACTGGGACTTCGCGAAAAATGGGGATAAGCCCTCGCAAAGATGGCCTGAACAAGAGCCATTATCTCCAGACGTCGCAGCGACACTCTTTGCCTCGCTGCCGTTCACTGGGTACATCGGACAAGGTGCGCTGTCGGTTTTCGCGGCACTTAGACAGCACGACCCGTTTTTGTTCGCCGGCGTCGTCAACGCTTTGGTAGACGACAGGCGTGGAATCGCCGAAGACGTTCTTGTCGAATATATATCTGAACCAGCGAAAAAAGATGAGGATTTTGCACCGCACCTGACCTTGGCGGCATTACTTGCCCTCCGTCGAACGGTAAAAGATGTGACGCACTCGGAGAAGCTGCAACACCTTCTGGAGATTGCGGTAACGGATTCCGACGAATTGCTGCGCCGGGCGGCAATTCAATGGGTAGCCGAAGAACACCTGATCGACCTCCGGCCGCAGGTCGAAGCGGTGCTGAACGATCCGCAGATAACGGCGGATTTGTTTCTGGCGACGCTGGCCGGTCTCGAAATGCTCGACGGGAAGCCGCCGGCGCAATTCGACAAGACGCCGCCGGGGAAATACGTCCTGCCCCTGGTGCGCGACGAGAAACGGAGTGCAACCGTGCGGGCGCTGGCGCTCAAGCTCGTCAACCCGGCCGATCCGGCACTCGATGGGACGCTACTCGAAAAATTGCTTCAGACGGACGACTCGAAGCTGCGGCTCGAAACGGTGCGCACGTTGCAATCGAGTCCGGTCAATCAGGTCGCGCCCCTTTTGTTGGCGATCGCCGCGGACGTGAAGCAGGACAAGCAACTGCGGGCGGAAGCGATCGCCGGGCTGGGGAGTGCCGCCGGGCGCGGTCAACTCACGGCTGAGGCGAAAAGGTTGCTGCTGGATTTGTTGAAGGGGGACGACGCGGTCCTGCGATCGGAAGCGCTACGGTCGCTGCGCGGGATTGTGGCGAAGGATCCCGAAGTGCGGGAGGCGGTCGAGAAACTGGCGAAGACGCCGGCGGGGTCGGAGGGGGCGCTGGCGGAGGAGGTGGGGTTTGCTTTGGGGAGTGCACCGGCCGGCTCACGCCGGCCGCTCGCCGGTGAAGAGCTGGACGGGGGCGATGCGGCGACGGGGCGGCGGGTGTTTTTTCATGCGAATGGTGCGGGGTGCTTCAAGTGTCACACGGTGGATGGGCGCGGGGGGCGGGTTGGACCGAATCTGTCGACGATCGGCCGTTCGCACAGCCGTGAGAAACTGCTGGCTTCGATCGTCGATCCGGGCAAGGAAATCGCTCCGCAATACGTCGCCTGGTCGTTCGAGACGACCGACGGCAAAGTGCTCACCGGGATGATCGTGCACGAAAATGAAGGCAAAACGACCATCGGCGATGCCGATGGGAAGCTCACGGAACTGAAAACGATCGACATTGTGCAGCGCGTGCCGCAAGTCAAATCGGTGATGCCCGAGAAACTCCCCGACCTGATGACGCTCCACGAGTTCCGCGACCTCCTCGCCTTTCTGGAGTCGTTAAAGTAGCGAGATACCAACTTGCAGCCCCAACGGGGCGCAATTCCGGCATTTGCGAGACCATTTTGCGCTCTGGAATTTCGCCTCGATTGGGGTGACAAAATGTATTCATCTCTCATGAGACGATTGATCGTTGGCGGCATGTTGCTGCTGGCAGTATTCTGTTCACCCGATCGAAATGCGCTCGCGGCGGCTCCTCCGGAGAATTCACAGAGCCAGAGAGCGCCCGATCCCGACATCGAAATCTTCGCCAAAGCCCTGAAATGGGCTCGGCAGTACCAGGCCTCCGACGGTACGCCCGACGACTCGCCGCTCTTCAAAAAGGTCGAGGACCGAGACGCGCAGCGTCGGGAGGCACGCGAAAAGAAACCGTGGACGTCCAAGCGCGGCCGGCTGGTCCGGGGTTACGAGTCTGCCGTCGACGGCTCCGTGCAGCCGTACGGGCTCGTTATCCCCAAAGCCTACGACTCCACAAAACCGATGCGGCTCGACGTCGTGCTGCATGGCAGCATGCGGCCGCGCGGCGACAGCGAACTGAAATTCATGGAGCGATTCGACGATGGTGATGACAATGGCGACGGCGATTCGAAACAATTGGTCGACCAGCCGTTCATCGAGCTGCATCCGCTCGGTCGCGTGGAAAACTGCTATCGCTGGGCCGGTGAGACCGACGTGTTCGAGGCGATCGAAGACGTCTGCCGGAAATACAACATCGATCGCGATCGCATCGTGCTACGCGGCATGTCGATGGGCGCATCGGGAACCTGGCACCTGGGCCTCAAATACCCCGACAAGTTCGTCGCCCTGGGCCCCTATTGCGGGTATGTCGATACGCACCGATTTTCCGAAACGCCGCTCGATAATTTCGTCCGTGTCGGGCCACTCCCGCCACACCAGGAATTGACGCTCCATATGCTGGACTCGGTCGATTACGCGGCTAACGCGGGGGTCGTACCGGCGATTGCCTGCATGGGGGAGAAAGACATCTTCTTTCAGGCCCACGTGATCATGGGCGCAGCCCTGCGGCGGGAGGGGCTGGACATGGTCAATCTCATCTCGCCAGGAACGGGGCACGTGATCGACCCGGTGACGCATGCCGAGCAGATGCGTCGGATCGGGGAGTTTGCCGCGCGAGGCCTCAATCATGTTCCACGCCACCTGCGGTTCGTCACCTGGACTCTGAAATATCCCCATTGCCACTGGGTGACGCTGGAGCAGTTGAAACGGCATTACGACCGTGCCGAAATCTCGGCCCGCATTCTTAGCGACGGGATTGTCGAAGTCGACGAACCGAAGAATATTACGCGTTTCTCGATTGCTGGGGAGGCGCTGGCAGAGAAAGAGGCACGCGTGCGAATCGCGGGGGCCGAGTTCAAGGCGCAGGATAGACGCGAAGAGGGCCAGCCCCGGCGAGTCTGTTTTGAAAGGAGCGCCGAGGGATGGAAATTATTGGGCGCAGCAGATGCGAACAGGGCAACGGGGAAGCGCGTTGGGCTGACGGGCCCAATCGATGACGCATTCGCGACGAAATTCCTCTGTGTGCGTGGGACGGGGACGCCCTGGAATTCGCGAGCTCAGAAGTACGCCGAGGCGAGTCTGCGGCGCTTCGCGAACGAATGGCATCGCTATTTTCGCGGCGACCTGCCCGTCAAAGACGACAAGGACGTCACCGACGAAGATACGCGGACATGCAATCTGATCCTGTTTGGCGATCCGGGGAGCAACTTGTATCTGCGAAAAATTGTCGCGCGGCTGCCCGTTGGCTGGACCGAAACCGAGATCTCTCTGGCCGGGCAGACCTACCCGGCGGCCGACCACGTGCCGGCGTTCATCTGCCCGAATCCCGAAGGCGAGCTCGGGGCACAGCGCTATGTCGTCATCAACAGCGGTCACACGTTTCGCGAGGCAGAACTGGCGAAGCTCAATTACCTGCTGTTTCCCCACTGGGGAGATTGGGCCGTAATTAAGATTGGCGAAGCGTTTCCGCAGCAGGAGACTGAGCCTTTCGAAGACAACGTCCTCCAGGCAGGATTCTTCAATGAAGAGTGGCAGTTCGAGCCGGGTAAGCGGAAGGAATAGCAGACGAAAGAGCACATCACGGCCGCGTATCGAATGAATACACCTTTCCGTCGGGTCCGATCTGAACGGTGTAGCTGCTGCCGTCAGGGGCGATCGAGGCTTTCACATACACTCCCTGGCAGTCGGCTGAGGTTCCCGAATTGGCGATGAATTCCGCGGGAGCCTGGTCTTTGTCCGCGAGTCTGACGTTACGGTGCAATTGAAACTGCGCTTTGAGCGATTTCACTTCACGCAACGTCTGCAGCGTTTCCAGGTCGCCCCCCTTCTCGGGACCGTTGCACATCACGGTCACGACCGGATCGATTTCTCGCACGAGGGTCGGATTGTTGCT
>DASYAR010000255.1:0-13967 GCA_036501235.1 Planctomycetaceae bacterium | reverse complement strand
AATGAAGTGCACAGCAGCCAAGGGCTGTACGGGTTCAACCTGGGTGAAGGGGTGCAGCGCATCGGGCCGGACGCGAGGCATCCCTTTGTCGTTCGTCACATGAAGATCTGGAACGTCCATTACGGATTCCGGCCGCAAGTTCCCTCGCTGCTTGTCGAAAACATGACGATTCAATCGCACTACGGCGTCTATCACCCGAACTTCGACAACCACGTGTACCGCAATCTGACGATCCGCCAGACGAGCACCGAGCCCTTCAATCGCGGGCACGATGACGACAGCGTCCAGTACGGGGTGCTGGCGGTCGATGGTTTGACGCTCGATAATTGCCGCTCGGGCGGCATGCCGTTGATCCAGATTTCGGACGACAATCCGACGGGCCGTGCCGTTTCACATTTTCGCAAGGTCGAAGTGCTGAATTGGAATGACACCAGCCGTGAAAAGTCGATCGTGAACCTGGGAGGCGGCCCGCGCCCGCAGCCGAAGTCAGAGAAGGGAGTGCCGATTTACGTGCATGGCTGGTTCGGCCCGGGGCGCGACGCGCTGATCGTCAGCACGCGCTCACCGGAATTCAAGGCCAGCCCTGCCACGTATCACGCCGATACGCCGTTGACCGGAGACGAATCGCGCGTGGCCGAGGTGGCCCACGTCGATTTCCCGCAACCGCTCGATCCGGTCGACGACATCCCTCCCGCCACAGTCATGACGCACGTGCAACGGCACGACGGTAAGTGGCGCGTGCTCGGGACATGCAGCGATAACGGCGAGGTGACGCGGGTCGTCGTCAACGGCCGCGAGGCCCGTGCGTCATCGCCGAACTTTTCCACCTGGGAGATCGAACTGGATTCGCTGCGTCAGCCGTCGGATCTGATCGCCGCCCACGCCGAAGACGCTGCTGGAAATGTCGAGCAGCTTCCGCATCGTTCCCAGGCAAGATTAGCCACCGAATAGGCGCACGCGGCATCGGCCAGCGCAGGCGAGAGCGATTCGGCGATTCGAACGATCGTGGCCGATCGCGTGCGCGGATGCTGGGCGAGGATCGCCCGGCCCGCGGATTCTCCTGAACCTGAGACGATGACGGTTTGTACGGGAGCCGCATCGCGACCAACCACGGCATTGATGGCGGCAGACAGTTGCCGTTGTTGAGCCTCGCGAAAAGACCGGGCGATGGAGCGGGCCTCGGCGAGGTCGATATCGTTGCGATCGCAACAGACCGTCCTGGCGACTCGGTCGTGGGCGCAGGCGACCGTGGCCGGCCGGCCGTCGGCCGTTTGACAATCGGACTCATCTTCCGGAATTGTTTCGAGGAGCAGATCGACGTCGAGCATCGTGGCGAACAACTCCGCCGCCACGCCGCACGGGCGACCGCGAACGGGCACGGTCGCTGCCACGGCACACAGCGGAGTCCGGCGCACGCCAGTATAGACCAACTCATGATTCACGAGTCGTTCGAGATCGGTTGCTCCGATCGCCGCCGGCTGCCCGTTTTGCAGCGGAATAATGTCGGTCGTCGTCGAGCCGATGTCGAACAGCAACCCCTTCCCGCACGGTGCGAGCCGGCCGGCCCACGTTGCCAAGGCATGCCAGTTGGCGGCCGCGACGGCGCCGTACGAGTAATCCGAATTCAGCGGCGAGAATTCTCCCGTCGTCTGCCAGAACGCGACGCGGGTTTCTCCGGCAGCGTTGCGAACGGCCGTGACAATCGCGGCGACGCCTGCCGCTTTGGTGGCGAAGCAATCGGCCAGTTCGGCCGTCATCGTCACGGCGATCAGGTCGACCGCTGGAAACTTGGCGATCAGCTCTCGCAACCGAGGCGCCAGTTCCTGCGGTGCACGCCAGATCTCAAACGGTTCGCTGCACGCGTCCCCGGCTGACGTGGCCGCCTTGAGGTTCGCACCGCCGATGTCTAAACCTAGAACCACCATTGCGAAGAAATGTCACCAGGTTGGAATTGATGTTCGTGGAGAATATCGGTCCGATCCACGCAGGTTGTCAATCCTCGACATCCGCGGCGAAGTTCCGTTCTCTTCGTTCTGCTCCGGATCGACGCACCATTCGAGCGATTCAATCTTTTGCCCGAGTCGCGGTTCAACACGCCGTCGCCGTGGGCTCCGGGTTAAACGAGCAGTCGTCCGACGGCGGCGAGTGAACATCACATCTAATGCTGGCCGTTGCTCGTTGCCAGAAAGGCATCTGCGGTGCGGATTTCTTCGTCGTCGTCATTGTCCGACAATTCGGCCAGCCGTCGGGCATTGCGGCGCACGGCCGAATCGAGATACAGAATTCCCGACTGCATGTCGCGGCGCATTTGCAACGGGTCGTGGTTTGGGTGTTTAATCAGCGACGCCAGCCGCGAGTAAACGCAGCTCGCGACAAACAGCTCCATCGCCGTGTCTCCCAGCCGTGCCAGCACATACTGCTGATTCACGACGTCTTCCCGATAACGGACCAGCGCGAACTGGCATTGGCGGGCAAACTGCGCAATCTGCCGTGACAGCCGGGCGACTTGAGGTTGCAGGCGGCTGTTGACCACAGGAATTGCCGGCGTCGGGCGTCGCAGGAGCCCGGCTTTCGTCCAATGCTTCGAGACTTCGAGCATCTCCATCCCCAGATGCCGCAGCCCCACCCCTGAAATGAAGCTCCGCAGCACGTCATTGGCCCCTTCGCCGATCAGGTTGATCCGCGCGTCGCGCATCATTCGCTCGAAGGGCTGGTCGCTGAAATATCCGGCCCCGCCGTAGATCTGCAACGTGTCGTTGACGATCGCCCACAGGGCGTCGCTGGCGAAAACCTTGAGCATCGCAGTCTCGAGCATGTAGTCTTCGGCCCCCCGGTCGATCAGTGCGGCCGTATGGTACGTCGCGCTTTCCATCGCAAACGTATTGGCCGCGGCTTGCGCGATCTTCTGCTTGACGAGATGAAACTCACCGAGCGTCTTGCCGAATTGTTTTCGCATGCCGGCGTACTCGGCAGCCTTATGAAGGCAATACTTGGCGGCCCCCGTGCAGCTTGCACCGAACGTCGTGCGACCGAAATCCAGCACCGTCAGTGCCAGCCGCAACCCCTTGCCGTAAGTCCCCAGGATATTTTCGCGCGGCACGAACATGTCGTGAAACGCAAGCCGCGCGGTGGCCGTACCGCGAATTCCGCACTTGGGCATGCGGGCTTCGACGACTTCGAACCCCGGCATGTCGGGCGTCACGAGGAAGGCAGTGACTTTGCCGTCGGGATCATGCGGATCGTGTGTGCGGGCCATGACGGTCAGCACTTGGGCGATGCCGCCGTTGGTGATATACCGCTTTTGTCCGTTCAGGATAAAGCCCTTGCCGTCCGGCGAGAGATGGGCGGTCGTCTGCACGTTGGAGGCATCGGACCCGGCCTCCGGCTCGGTGAGGGCGAACGCGGCGATTTTTTCGCCGCAGGCGAGGGGCTTCATCCACTTCTGGCGCTGCTGGTCGGTCCCGAACAATTGCAGCGCTCGCAGGCCGATCGAATGGTGGGCGTTGACGAATACGGCCGTGGCTGCGCAGTGTCCGCCGATGACTTCCATGACCCGACAATAATTCTGCTGCGTCAGCCCGCGGCCGCCGTATTCCGGGGAGATCGTGGCCCCCAGCACGCCGACTTCACCGAGACCGCGAATCGTCTCGGGGGGAATGTCGGCCTCGCGGTCGATCACGGCCGGATCAATGTGGGCCGTGACGAATCGCTGAACCTCGGCAACGGCGGCGTCTCCCGCCCGGCGTTCGCTTTCGGAGGGACACGGATAGGGGAAAATCGCTTCCCGCAGGAACCGCCCGAAGAACAATTCCTTGGCAAAACCGACTTCCTGGGGACCGGAAAACAGCAGCTCCTCCGCCTGCTTGAGCTGTTTCTGCTGCAATTCGTCGAGCTGGTGCGCCACGTGATGCATCCTTGAGGGGAGCGGGGCATTCAATTGTTTGTTGCGCGACAGTTTACACGATGGAAGCCGGCGATCGTAGTGTGGAGTCAGAGCCATCGCTGGCGTCGACTGTGAATGACGCCAAAAGACCGTCGAATGGTGTTGATGCGCTCGACATCCAGCGTCCTTCACACTTTGACCCTGCCACACGTCGACATTCGGCTGACAAGCTGCGTGTCAGCCCATTTTTAATAGCGCTTTTCGACCGAGATTCCGGTGGCCTGGTTGCGCACGTCGTAATAGGGCGCAATTTTCAGGTCCGATTGCCGGTCGAGATGCGCGGCGGCGACGGTTTTACCGATGACCACCCCCAACACGGCCCCGAACAGCACGTCCGAGAGATCGTGCTCGCGCTGGTCGATCCGGCTCCAGCCGACGAGGCTGGCGAGCACATACGCCGGCACGCCGGCCTTCCAGCCGTAATATTCGTCGAGGCACCCCGCGATCGCGAACGTGCTCGACGTATGATACGACGGAAACCCATAGTGCCCATTCTCGAACTGGTCGGTGGGGCGCGTCGTGTTCGTAATTCCTTTGATCGCCACGGTGGCCGTCGCGCTCAGCCCGTAGGCCGAAAGGACGGCCAACGAGAACTCGTGCAGCTTCTCATCCTGGGTCCACAGCCCGGCGGCATACACCCCCGCCAGCACGGGGACCTGGTACGTGTATTCACCGAATTGCCGCAGCACTGTGCTCCCCTCGCCCCAGCGAGAAGGATGTTCAGCGGTCTCCTGCCGCACTCGTTGATCGAGATTGTCCCTGATCGCCACGGCCGCGCCTGCCGCGGCCCCGAGGACGATCGCATTCTGCCACGTCACCAGCGATTTGGCGTCTGTCCATAACAATCCCGGCAGCGCTTTCACATCATCAAAGAATCGAAACTGTTCATGTTCGATCTCTGCGACCGAAGGCTGGTCGGTGTCGTCCGCAGTTGGTGGTTGTCCGCCGAATCCGAACGGCTCGTCCGTGACTTGTGGAGACGGTGAGTCGGAATCCAGATCTTCGTCGTAAATGAGGGGCGATCGATCGCGGCTGATGAATCGTGACGAACCGTATCCCGGTTCCGCCGGATCCTCATCGATGAATCGGCGCCCGCGACCGGCATCGGTCGCCAGACCATCCCGATCAAAGGCCGATTCCGAATTGTCGTCATCGGCCGGCGCTTTGACGAATGCGGCTGGCTCCTCGTCCCGGCCCGGGCTCGCCCCGCGGACAACCGGCCAGCCCGTCCGCGGCAGCTCCTGGCAACCCGTTGCCGTGACAATCGCGAAGCCAACGGCGAGCACGAATAAAGATCGTAGGACGGGCTGTTTCGAGGATCTCAAGTACGTCGAGGTTCGATTTGTTGAAACGAGGACCGTCCGTGTTTCGACAGTCCGCTTGGCAGAACCCCGAATGGGGTGCCAGCTATTAGCCGGGGGTCGTCGCGAAGCGACCACCCCCGGATCCGAATAAAAAGGATCACGGCACCCCTCTCCCCGACACGGGAGCGAGGTTGGGGGCGAGGGGGCGGAGGGCGACGGGAGGTGACATTTTGAGGCGAACGCTCCGTAACATAGCTGTTCCCAACTATCACAGTTTGCACCGGTGGCGACCTCTTCGGCGGTGGACCGGAGTACCTGCAAATCGTCGTCAGCTTTGCGCACCATGAGTGCGTCGCCAGAGAGTTCTCTAACCACTGAATTTGAGATGACTTGTGGATTTTTTGCCGGCGTGAGAGAGTTGATTTCGCCGGTCGTTCCGAAGGGGTTTTCTCAATAACCTCCAGAGACAATGACGTCAATTGGGATTTTCACCCTAAATCATTCGCTCGTCGAGACTTTTTCTCAGCCGATGCCGTGGCGTGACTTTTGTGACAGCCGCGATTCCCCCCAATTTCGTCAATTCGACAGGCAATCTGGGTCGATATTGATGATTATGCCGAAAATAGGGATTATACCGCGCCGGTCGGGCTCTATCCGAACGGCGAAGCGGCGATTTCCCTGACGGCGAATGGGATCGGCACAGATTTTCCAGCCGCTTCAGGAAGGAACGAAGGATGTCATCGACGAAGACAGCCAGAACGACTCCCGCCCGAACGACAGGCACGGCCACAGCACCGTGGGAAATTCTACTTTCCCCGTGGCTGTGCGGGCCCGTGTTGACGGGTGCGTTCTATTTGCTGATCGCGCGGTTGCCCCCTTCGACCGATGCCGTCACTCAGTGCTTGACGAGCAGTTTGGCGACATACGCGGCCTGCGGACTGTTTTTCATCGGCGTCGCGGGCCTCCTGCGAAAAGGAATTGAATTGACGCTTGATCGGCGGGCGCTCAAGCTGGTGATGATCGATGCGGATTCGCTGGAAGGGATCGACACTCCGCGCGACCGGGCCGCCGAATTGACGGCCTCCACGGCGCTGGTGCCGGCGAGCATTCAGCGCACGAAAGTCGTCAGCCGGATCCACGAGATCTGCCAATACGTCGCCGGCTGCCGCTCGAATTCGAGTCTCGAAGAGCACCTGCGGTATCGCGCCGACCTGGCGCTGGAATCGCTGACCGAAAGTTATTCGCTCTTGCGGGCCCTCGTCTGGGGGATTCCGGTGGTCGGAGTGATCGGGCTGGTGCTGGGAATCATCTCGACGATCCATGCCGTCAATCCGCTCGATCTGGACGCATCGATGCCCGGCGTCGCTTCCGGACTCGAGGCGGCGTTTGCTCCGCTGGCTGTGTCGCTGGGATTGTCGCTGGCCCTGATGTTCGGCAAACTGCTGGCCGAGCGGGCCGAGACGCAAGTGCTTGCACAGATCGAGCAGTTCGGAATCCTCCAGGTGGCCCCGTGTTTCAGTTTCGCCGATTCATCGTTCCAGTCGGGCCCTCTGGCTGCGGCGGAAGCGGAGGCCGCGGAAAACCTGATCGAACAAACCGCCGCGCTCGTGACCCGGCAGACTGAGCTCTGGCAAGAGGCCCTGGAAGAAATGCGGGCGCGTTGGATCGAATCCGCACAAGGTCAGCAGGCTCAATTTACCGCGGCGCTGACGCAGGGAATGACGGCGACACTCACGGGCCACGTACAGCAGCTCGACGAAGCGCGGGCCGAGTTTTTGACCGGATTTCGGGCCGTCGGAAATGAGTTGTCGCGCGTCACCGCCGGTCTCCAGCAGATGGGCGAAGAGCACCAGGAGCTGTTCCAGAAACAACTCACCGAAATCTGGCAAACGATGCTGTCGACCATGTCGGCCGACCGGCACGATCACGAATCGCAGATGGAGCGGCTGATCGCTCTGTTCGAGAAATCGGCCCGCTGCTGGCATGAGGACCTGGTCCGCGCCACCGATGCCGTCACGGCGCAGATTCGCGAGTTGCAAAACAAGCGCGAGATCCTGCAAGGGGTGGCTGAGCAGGAGCACGAGCTTGTGCGGCTGCAAGACGCGCTCGCGCATAATCTGCAGTCCGTGCGCGCCGTCGAAGCGTTCGAAGAATCCATCCACAGTTTGAATGCGGCCGTGCACATGTTGACGATCCGCGCCAAAGCCCACGCGGCCTGATTTCAGGAAATTGCTACATGCGTCGTCGCCCGGCCGCCAACTCGTCGATGTCGCTGTTTCCGTTCCTCGATACACTCGTTTGCACGATGGGTGCGCTCATCCTGATGCTCCTGGCGATGACGCCCAAAATCAAGGAGCGCGCGCTGGCAAGACAGGCGGCGGCCCAGGCGCCGGCTGTCGAGCCTGAACCCGAGCCGGAACCTGCCTCTGCGCCTGAACCACCCGTCTTGACGGCCGTTCCTGCCGGCCCCTCCGCGGAAGAGCTGGCCGCAGAACGACAGCGGCGGCGTGACGCCTGGCTCGCGCAGGCTGCCGACGCGCGCGGGGCGCTGGGGGCACGAACCGCTGATTTCCGTGTGCGCCGTCAGCAGCTTAAGGATGCCGAACAACAGCTTCGCGACTTGCAGGACCAGGTGCTGAAGACTCAGCTCAAGACCGAGAACGTCGGCCAGGCGACCGAGACGCTCGAGGAACGGGCGCAACGGCTCGAAGCGCAAGCCGCCGTGATCGCGCAAAAAATCGCCGCGACCCGCAAGAACATCGATCTCGCCAATCGGCGGCAGGCCTCGGCCAAAAACGAATACGCGCTGGTGGCGTACGACGGCACTTCGGGCACGGTGCGCCGCCCGATCTACATCGAATGCACCGGCAGGGGATTTCGATTCCTGCCCGAAGGCGAAACTCTCAGTCCCCTCGACCTCGAAGGCTTCTCCGACAATTTCAACCCGTTGCTCGCCGGCGCACAATCTCTGGTGCGATTCTGGGCGCGACGGAAGCGCAGCTCGGGACCTGCCGAACCCGAGCCGTATGTGCTGCTCCTGGTGCGGCCCAGCGGCTGCTTCACTTATTACTTGGCGCGTAAATACTTGTCACCCCTGGGAGTCCTGTGGGGCTACGAGCTCATCGAAGAAGATTGGAAGTTGAGCGTGCCGGATCCCGATCCCGTCGCCAAGTCGATGCTCAAAGAAGCCTTGGATTCCACGGCCCAGGCCCGGCGACCGTCGAAGCGCCACCTGGCCGCCGGAGAGAGTGACCACGGCGGACCGTTCGATCCCCGGGAGTTCTTCGATCCCGACGAGGGTGGCCAGTCCTTCGGCGGCGGTGCTGGAGGCGAGGATGACTCGGGATTCGGCAGGTCAGGTCGCGGCGGCGGAACAGGCCGCAGGTCTCCCATCAAGCAAGGCTATGCCACTCGCAACAATCGCCAAAGGGGCGATCAATTTCCCGATGACGGTTCATTTGGAAGTCCGAGCGGCGCCGGAGGATCAAGTGCCAATCCGCCAGGCGGGATAGCCACGGCCGGAGCACGTGCCGGCGGTGGAATCGGGTCTGGCCCGGGGCCCGGGGCCGGCCCGGCGGCCTCAGGATCGGCAGGCGGACAAAGCGGCGCAGGGCGTCGCGCAGGCATGGCGAAAGCCGCCGGAATCAGCGGCGGTAGCCGAAGCGGAGGCGGCGCCGGCGACGGCGACGGCGGCGACGGCGGCGACGGCGGCGATGATGACACGCAATCGTTCGGAGGCACTGAGTTGGCTGCCAATGGCCCGGCCGGGGGCGGCTCGGGCAGACCGGCGGGAGCGAACGGTGCTCAGGGAGGCAAAACGGGAACGGGCGCGACGCCTGGCGATCTATCCGGCAGCGGCGCTGCCGCGGGCGGCGATGGAACCACGCCCCCCGGTGCTGGAAAGCGTCCGGCCGGTTCCACTGGTTCTGGGCGGGCTCGCCCGGCGTCGCTCGGCGGCTCTTCCGATTTGGCCGGTGATGGCAAGGGAGGCGGCGCTGGAGACGAACCGCAGCCGGGCGGAATCAGCGACGGCGACGACGAGCTCTTGATGAATCCGCGCGGCGGGTCCGGCGGCGCTCCTGGCAAGGGAGGCACTGCGGGGCAGTCAACAGGTTCGCCTGGGCCGGCAACGGCAGGTCAACTGAATGCGCCGGGTGCTGCGGACGCGGATTCACCGCCGCCTGCCGGGGCGACAGCCAGCAATTCGCCGGCCGGAGCAGCCGGAGCCAGCGGACGGTCTGGGCCACCACCATCGTGGCTCTCTGATCCCACGGATGGGAGCGCTGCGGCATCTGGATCTCCCCGGGCCAGGATGGGAGGTCCGGGGGTCAGTATCGGCTTGGGAGGCAGAAAAAGCAGAAAAGCAGCCAATCAGGACGATGACGACACTGGCCCGCGGATCCCCGAGGATCAGAATGGGAAACCGACGAACGGTCCTGCCGCTCGCTCACGCGGTCCCAGAAAATGGGGCCAGGTCGGCAGAAAGGCGGGGATCGGATTCGAGAAAAAAATCAAGATTTATCTGAACGACAAGCGGATCGTCGTCGACAACAAATCGCAGATGTTTCTGGTGACCCCCGCCGATTCCAGCGAAGAAATCGTCAACCACGTCGTCGCCAGCATCGACGAGGTGGCCGATACCTGGGGCGAGCCTCCTTCGAATTTCTACTGGGTGCCGGTCGTGCAATTCGTCGTGTACCCCGGCGGTAATACCAACTACGTCCGATTGCAGACCGCGCTGGAGCAGAAGTGGGGTGTCACTTCGACCGTGGAATACGCGGCCGACCGCAAAGATAAAAAACCGGCCACGGGAGGTCACCCGTGAGCCGCAAGCATCGCGACGAAGAACATTTCGGGTCCGACTCGTTTCTCGACGTCCTCGCGAACATCGTCGGGATTCTGATCATTCTGATCGTCTCGGCGGCGGCGCGAGTCCAGCGCGGGCCCGACCTGGCCAGGTCAGCGAATGCCGTGGCGGAACCCGTTGTCGCCGCGCCGGCCATTGACGAACCAGCGGCTCCGATGGCGCGTGCCGAAAGCCCTCCGCCACTCGAACCCGACGAGCCTCCGCCGGAAGTCACAGCCGAGATGCGCGCCATCCAGCAGAAAATGGCCGCGCTGGCGGACAAGTCGCGCGCCGCCGAAGCCCGGCTGCAAAAGCTCCGGTCCGACGCGGCGGCGATTGCCGCCGACCTCAGCACCGAAGAACAGGCGGCTGCCAAACAGACAGGCAAATTCAAACAGAACCAGTTGCGGCTGGCGCGGTTGGAGGAGGCGATCGGCGAGCGCCAAGGAGCCTTGAAAGGACTGCTCGCCGAATTCGAAGAAGCCGACAACTCACGAGCACCGGCGACCGAGGTCAAACATCGGCTGGTTCCCGTCACGCAGGAAGTCCTTGGGAATGAAGTGCATTTCCGCATCGCCGACGGACGCGTCTCGGTAGTTCCGATCGATCTCCTGGTAGACCGCATGAAGAATCAGCTCGAACGGCAGAAAGATTGGCTGGCGACGCGCGGACATCACGAGGCGGTCGTCGGTCCGGTCGACGGCTTTACGATGCGCTTCGAAGTCGAACGCAAATCGTTATCGACTCTCGATCGCAATCGGTACGGATATGGCGCCTATCGGATCGGCATCTCCCATTGGGAAATCGTGCCGGAACCCCATGTGCCCGATGAGCCGCCTGAAGAAGCCTTGCGGCGCGGCTCGAAGTTCGCCTTGGCTGTCCGCACGGCGCCCGACCACGCCACGCTCACGTTCTGGGTGTATCCCAACAGCTTTCATGCCTATCGAATTCTGCAGGCGGCCTGCCAGGCCGAAGGCTTCGTCGTCGCCGCGCGGCCTTTGCCCGACGGGATCCCGATCGCCGGTTCCCCCGATGGTACCCACTCCGCCGGCCAATGATTTCGGGTTCATCACCGGCGCCCACATCGTCGCAATAAACGATACGGTCGACGACGTCGCGATCGAATTACTGCGAAGCAGTTACGCAGCGCAGACAAGGGTTGCCCGGCTCGCCGGGCTACCCTGGGAATCCGAGAAGAAGTTTGTCCTACCCTGAAAGGGGTTGCACAGATCGTTCCTGAATGTTGCGGAACCCTTACAGGGTTCGGGATTCTGATGGGGTTGCGGACCCAGGGTAGCCCGCTGCGCGAGCAACCCTGGGCTATGCTGCGAAACGCCTTCGGCGTAAGTGATGCGGCCGCCCTGTGAGAAAAATCTGACCGGGGCCCCACTCCCAACCGTCCCGATGCGGCGGAGTTTTTTCTCCGCATCGGTTATAATTCCAGCGGGCCCACCATTGTCACGACGCGCAACGCGCCAACTTGTCCCACGGGAGTTTCCGTTGAAGCCTACGTTGAAGCCTAGAATTATCCAATTGACGATCACATCCATTCTGTTCGTGGTCGCGGCATTGCAGCTTGCGCACCCAGCCGTCGCGGCGGAGGACGCGGAGTCGAGCGCACTCGAAAAAACCTACGCGACCGCGATTCGGCCGCTGGTCGCCAAATATTGCCAGGAATGTCATGGAACAAAGCAGGCCGAGGCGGAGATCAACCTGACGTCGTTCGTCACTCTCGCCGACGTGCGTCAGCATCCGCGGACGTGGATCAAAGTCCGCGAGATGCTCGAAAGCGGGCAAATGCCGCCGGAAGAGGCCAAACAGCTCGCCGATGCCGAACGGACGCAATTGAAAAAGTGGGTGCGGGATTATCTCACGCTGGAAGCCCGAGCGCGGGCCGGCGATCCGGGTCGGGTCGTGCTGCGCCGGCTCAGCAATGCCGAATATACCTGCACAATCCGCGATCTGGCCCGCGTGGCCGGGCTCGATCCGGCCCGCGAATTTCCGGTGGACGGAGCGGCGGGGGAAGGCTTCACGAATGCCGGAAATGCGCTCGTGATGTCGCCGGCATTGATCACGAAATATCTGGACGCCGCAAAAGAGATCGCCAGTCATGCGGTTCTGCTGCCGGACGGATTTCGCTTTTCTCCTTACACAACGCGCCGGGACTGGACCGACGACACGCTCAAACAGATCCGCGACGTTTATCGCGAGTTCACCGATCCGGCCGGTGGCACACGGGTCAACCTGCAAGGAATCATCTCCGAAACCAACACCGGCGGACGCCTGCCGCTCGAAAAGTATCTCGCCGCGACGATCGTCGAGCGGGAGCGGCTGACAGCTGGGGCCACGACAATCGCCAGAGCGGCCCAAGAACACGGACTGAATGCCAAATACCTGGGGATGTTGTGGCGGAGCCTGAATGGCACGGAACCGTCGCTCGTACTCGACGGCATTCGCGCCCGCTGGCGCACGGCGAAACCGGAAGACGTCGCCGCACTGGTCGCCTATGTGGCCGCCTGGCAGAAAGAATTGTGGAAGTTCTCGACGGTGGGGCACATCGGCAAGGTGGGCGGCCCGAAAGCGTGGATGGAACCGGTCAGTCCCATGATGACCCGTCAGGAAGTACGCTTCAAGATTCCGGTGGCTCCCGACGCCAGCGAGGTCACGCTCGCCCTGGTCGCCTCGGATGCGGGAGATGGAAACGATCACGATTTCGTGATCTGGGAAAAACCACGTCTGGTTGCTCCCGGCCGGCCCGACCTGCTGCTGCGCGACGTGCGCGAAGTCACACGAGAATTGACGGCGCGCCGCACGCGCATTTTTGCCCGCGCCGCGGCGTATCTGAATGCTTCCGAAGAAGCCGCCGCTGAACAGGGGAATGCCGACATTCCCGCGCTCGCCAGGAAACACGACGTTGATACCGATATGTTGCGGGCGTGGCTCGACTATCTGGGCATCGGCGGCGGAGGTCCCATCAAGGTCGAGGGGCACTTCACGACGAAAATCGGCAAGTCGTCAGGATATGACTTCATCAACGGCTGGGGCACAGACGCGACCCCTCTCTTACTCGCGAATTCGTCCGACCGGCACGTTCGCGTTCCCGGCAATATGAAGTCGCACAGCGTGGCCGTCCATCCGTCGCCGACGCTCCGGGCCGCGGTCGGCTTCCAGAGCCCCGTCACGGCGACGATGCGCCTCGAAGCGAAAGTGACCCACGCTCATCCCGAGTGCGGCAACGGCGTCACTTGGGCGCTCGAGCTGCGCCGCGGCGCGACCCGTCAGCGGTTGGCCACAGGAACGGCACAGGGGAGTGCCGAGGTCAAAGCCGGCCCCTTCGACAATGTTGCTCTCCAGGCCGGCGATCTCGTGTCGTTGCTCATTGGTCCTCGGGATGGCAATCATTCCTGCGATCTTACCGCCATCGATCTCAAATTGACCGAGACCGGCGAGAATGGCCGCACGTGGAACCTGGCTGACGACGTGTCGGCAGACGTGCAGATGGGAAATCCGCACGCCGATCGGTTCGGTCATACGGACGTCTGGCACTTCTATACCGAGTCGGACAAAGGAGGTGGCTCGTTCGCCCCCGTCATTCCTGCCGGGTCGATTCTGACGAAATGGCAAATGGCGAAAGGAGCCCAAGACCGGCAGCAATTGGCTGTCGAGGTTCAAAAGTTGCTGACCGCAGGAGCACCGGCGGCCAAGGAGAGCCCCGACGCGGCACTCTATCGACAGCTCGCGTCGTTTGGTGGGCCGCTCTTGGGCGCCGGTTCGGTGGGCCGTTCAGCCAGCCCGGCTGATTCCGCGCCGGGGGTCGCAGCGTCTGACTTAGGCCCCGACCCGGCACTGTTCGGGAAACACCCCGACGGGCGCT
>DASYAR010000254.1:0-2036 GCA_036501235.1 Planctomycetaceae bacterium | reverse complement strand
CTCACGCCCCCCGCTCGCCGGGTTTTCTTGGTGCGGGGCCGATCAGTCAAGATACAGGAATTCATTCGTGCTGATAATTAACCGGCAATATCCATTCCACTTATCGGCTCGGGGCTCATCGCCCAGAAACTGAATGCCGATTTCGACTTCTGCCGCCGCGGGCGGACGTCCGAGCGTGATCTCGTACAGTCGGCGGATGCGCTCGCGGTCGTTTCCGCCGGCGATCTCACGAGCGACGCGCTGAGCCAGCGCCGTCGCCAATTCCGCCACCCAGGGATCGTTCATCAGAAACAGGGCCTGTGGCGCCACGATCGATTCGCTACGGCGTTCGACAATGCCGCTGCAATCGGCCGAGTCGAATAGGGGACCGAACTCGGCCGACTTGGCCCCCGTCCGAATCGACATCAGGTACAGGCTCCGCCTTGGCGTCGCGACATTCTGAAACCCAGGGCCTCCCGAAATCGAGTCCAGTCGTCCGGCGACAGCCAGCAAACTGTCACGGATTTCCTCGGCTTCGAGCCTCCGCCGGTTCACTCGCCACAACAGTCGGTTCTCCGGGTCGGCGCCCAAACCCGCGGCGCTCGGCGCCGAACTCTGTTGATAAACGCTTGATGACATAATCAAGCGATGCAGCGACTTGACAGACCAACCCGACGAGACAAACCGGTCCGCGAGATAATCGAGCAACTCAGGATGACTGGGGCGCTCACCCATCGCGCCGAAGTTCGCCGACGTGCGGACGAGGCCGACGCCGAAATGGTGCTGCCAGATGCGATTGACCATGACTCGAGCCGTGAGTGGGTTATCGGCATCGGCGAGCCAGCGGGCCAGTTCGCGCCGGCCGCTCCCTTCACGAATCACGGGAGGCGCGGCGCCCGCAATGACCTTCGGAAATCCACGAGGCACGGTTTTGCCGGGCTTCGCATGATTGCCCCGCAAGAAAACTCGCGCGTCATGAAATCCTTCGTGCGGCGTGCCGGGCGGTCCCCCTTCCTGCACGACGACCGCGCGAGGAATCTCAGGAGCCGGCTTTTTCCGGAGAGTCTCCAGTTCGTCGCGCAAGGCGGTCAATCGTTGGCGGAAATCATCCGGCAACGCCTTGTCCCGCTCCGCACCCTCAAGTCGAAACGGGCTGTTCGCGGAAATCAATTCGTCATGCAGGTCCTCAATCGGATCGACATGCGCCCTGCTTTCGGCCGGCGAACACCAGTGCCCCGTCAGTTCGGTTTCGATACGCACACGGGACTGTTCGTCGAAGGGCACGCCGTAAACTCGCAATTCGGCCACGTCTCCCTGAAACCGGGGACTCGATCCCGAACCAGGACCTCCGATCCGCAATGCGGTAATGCTCGGGTCCGAGGAGACCGAATCGATCCCCTTGTTGTTTCCCGCCGCGCGCCCGTTCCGATGGACGGCAACGCCGTCTGGTCCCCAGGTGAGGCACAACACCTGAAATCCGGTCGGCGCCTCAGCGGCCGACGGAGCAGGCACGACGACATCTCCATTGGCGCCGTTGCGACGTAAGATGGCGTGCACCGCACCAGCGCCATTCGTCATGATTCCCAGGCCGTGCTGACCAACTGCCGCATCTTCCCAGCCGACGAGTCGTTGACCGGCAGGTCCGTCCGGATCGGGCCGGAACACGACGAAGAGACTCCCCGTCGCCGGGACCGTTCCTGTCGCCTCCAGCAACTCCTTCCCAGAGAAATGGAGCACCGGTTGAGGCTGCCCGTGCACCGTGACGGCCGCAGCGGCCGGGGGCTCGACGTCCGCAACGGGGATTGCACCGCGTGGGCCGTGACTGCGATTCGGCCAAAATGTCACCCGGCGCGCATCATTCGCGACGATCCGCCGGTCGTCCGCTCGAAAACGCAGGAGGGCCGATTCCGACACGATTTTCTTCGCCGCATCGCGAGTCTCGCTGGCACGACGATCGGCGGTCAGCTCCGAGAGTTTCGCGGCGAGCTCGCGCGTCAGTTGCTCTGCTGTCGTTCTGTCGGGTGCATCACGGAGCTCCGCCACAGCCGGGTGCGGTT
>DASYAR010000253.1:0-14143 GCA_036501235.1 Planctomycetaceae bacterium | reverse complement strand
ACCCTAGTAGACCAGCGAAATTCAGTTTGTCAAGCAGAAAACGTCGGAAACGTAAAACCAGTCTCCAGGAAATCAACAAGCTCGCGCCTCTTGTTTGAAAAATCGCCGCGCCTTGTTTACGGGAAAATGGATCAACTTGTTGGAACAACATTGATGCTAAAGCTGATCGGCAAATTGTTTTTGATAATGTCGATACCAGTCGCTTTGAAATCTCTGCGATGGATCGTATTTCTGCTTTAATCGCAGGAATTCCACGAACCGCGGATAACACGTCTGCACCTGATCGCGGGTCGCCCAGCGGTGGTAAGTCAGATAGAACCGTCCTCCGTATTCGATGATGCGGTCAATGATCCGCCGGAAATCGGCAGCCGCTTTCTGGCGTCCCGTTTCGGAATGCTCGACGTGCAGATTGCAGACGATGCACACCGACTGCTCCTGGGCCCACGCCAGAAAGGTTTCGTCGTCCTGTTCGATGAAACGGATCGTGCCGTACGTCATGTCCACTCCGTGAACGATATAATCCTGGCGCACGGTAGCCATGAACGGAATGAAGTTGGCCGGCGTCACATAGGCTTCGGTGATCATCTCGGTTCCGCGACGCGGATCGACTCCGTCCCGATAAGCATTGAAGGTTCCCGCAAGTTGGTGCGTGTCCGACCAGTAAACTTGGCCGTTCGTCGCACGGTAGTATTGCGAATACCGGCAGAAAGCCTGTTTCTTGTCGGTGCGCGCCAACCGATAGAGCTCGATCCAATCATCTGCATCCAATTGCTTCTGGTGCTCGGGGATCGCAGTCTCGGGCGCGACGGGCCGATAGCACGAGAACACCCCTTCGTGTGAGTCGACGTCTCCGTCGAGGTCGGTCGAATACTGGCAATCACCATAGAGAAATCCCCCGGCCAGTCTCCTTTCGACCCACGGCAGCAGATCTCTGACGGGAATCACTTCCACGACGCGCTGCACTTTGCAGCGGCGAACCAGTCGCAACGTGACGTGCACGACGATTCCAAACAGGCCATATCCCCCGATCGCCAATGAAAACAGTTCGGCGTTTTCGGTGCGGCTGCACGTATGCAGCGCGCCGGCCGCATCGACGAGCACGAATGATTCGATGTCGCGTACCAGCGGCGGGAATCGCAGGCCGCGTCCGTGGATGTTCGACGCCAGCGAGCCCCCCAGGCTCACGCGGTCCACTCCCGTTTGCTTCTCGCGAATCGCCCACGTTTCAGTTTGGCCAGCTTGCGCCGACTGCAGGGAATCGATCAGTTCGGGCCATTCGATGCCGGCCTCGGCTGTGACGTGGCCTCGAGCCTTGTCGAAATTGACGATTTTTTTGAATCCCTGCATGTCGAGCAGCAGCGTTCCGCTGCCAAATTGCTGGCCCCCCATGGCGTGCCGTCCGCCGGCAATGCTCACCGTCAGGCCCAATCGCCCGGCGTCCCGCAACGCCCCCTGGATTTCCTCGATTGTGACAGGCTTTCTGATTTCGCGGACGCGCGTTGCGTTGAGCCGCGATTGCTCGTCGTTGACTTCAATGCCGGCGGAAAAAGTCTGCATCGACATGTCTCCGAGTGATGTTTCTGAATCGGTTTCTGCCATTCCGCGAGGCGAGATTCGCCGGCAATTTATAACGGACCGGCTGGCATATTCGTTCCGTCATCCCGTTTTTCATCCGTGTGTCTCTGTGTCCATCTGTGGCTAAATAATTTTCCTTTCGTCGTCCGTGTATCGCAGTCGTGGCTTTCGCCTGGCAGGATCAATCGCGCGGCCGGAGCGTGAGCGTCGGTTTTTCAAACCCCTGTTCGTTGCCCGAAGTCAGGGGCAGATAGTGGTATCGGGTGTTCAGCCAGTCGCCAAGTTGGTCGTCGTAGTGCGGGCTGCCAGGATGACCTGATTCGCTCCCCGCGTCGACGGCCCACAAGCCGGCATGCGGATCGGCCAGATCGGCAATCAGCCGGTAGCCTGCTCCGGTCGGCGCTAAATAGTCGGGGCCGAGGCCCGTGTTGCAGACCGTGACATAATCCCCCCGGACTGGAACTCGCCCGCGATCGAGTAATTCACCCAGATCGCCGCGACCCGAGAGGAAGTGTTTCTGTTCCAATGAATGCAAGCGGTCCCATTGCCAGTCCGCCATGTCACCACCGAGTTTGTCCATGAGATATGCGAGCGCGCCAAAAAAGCTGTAGGCGATCGCGTTTCTGCGGTCTCCTTCGTTCTCGAACCAACCCGCGCGGTCTTGTTCGAGCAAGTCCACTGCCAGCCCGCCAATCGCTCCTGCCACTAATTCGGCATCCTCTCCCATAAACCGCTCGTCAGCGACACGCGCGCACCAATGATTGAAAAACACGTTGAAAATCGAAGCGGCAATTTGGTCGGGTTCCATCCGACAATCCCAGTTGGTTAAGTGCTCGATGATGGCACGTGTCCAGGGAATGGCTTCTCGTAGCAAAGGAATTTTCTCAGATGCTAAACTCCGGCTACCAGTATAGTTCTCGAGATCAAACGGTGGTCCTGATTGAGTTCCGACGAGCGACTCCAGAAATCTTACGAGCCGAGGCACGCATTCCATCGCGCGCAGCGACAGACTGTCCTGATGCATCCGGGCGAAATCATCGCGATGGAAACGAGGCTTCTCTTCCAGCATCTGCCGCACGCGCAGGGCTCGGTAACCGTTGCTCCATGTTCCTGACAACGGATACGGAAAATCGTCGGCCGCCACACGGTTGTTGGCTGTTCCGATCCAGCCGCGCGGCGGATTGGCGACGTGCGGCATTCCCTCGAACGGAATCAGCCCGGCCCATTGATGCGCCGGGTCCCACCCCGGCCGATATCCGCGCTCCCACACACTGCGGATCGGAATCTGTCCCGTGCATTGATATCCGACCTGTCCGGAGACGTCGGCGTACACGACGCAAAAAGTCGGTACGCGCCAGGGTTCGGTGGCCTTTCGCAATTCGTCTGCCGATCTGGCGCGGTCCATATTGAGGAGCGCGGGAATCCATCCGCAATACGAAGCTCCTTGCCACTTGAGCGACACCGGGCCGGTTGATCGGGCCGCCGCCGGCAGGATTCCATCGACGATCGGTCCGTTGCGCGACAACCGAATCGACTGCCGCACCGCCTCGTGTCCTTTGATGTCAATCACCTCAACTCGCTCGCGCGCCGGCTCCCATTGGCCGTCAAACAAGAAACAGCCGGGATGAGCCGGATCGGACCGCTCCTGATACAAATCTCGGAGCGAACATAGGTTATTGGTGATTCCCCAGGCGACCTGCTCGTTCCTGCCGAACATCACGGCCGGCATTCCCGCATAGGCCATCCCCACGACGTTGAATGATCCGCCGCACAGATGCACTTCATGCCAGCACGAAACCGCGGCGAACGCGATATGCGGATCGCTGGCCACCATCGGCAGTCCCGAATCGGACTTCGCACCGGAAACCACCCAGTTGTTGCTGCCGTGCCCCTCGGCAGGATCGTTGATCGAAACCCCGACCGGCTGGGTTCCCACACGGGTCGACGGATACGATCCGGGAGGCAGAATCGCTTCGTCGTCCGCTTCAGCCTGCAGGAAAGCCTCGTAGAGCGCTCCTGTTCCCAGGACCCGCTTGGCCAACTCGGGAATCACGATTACCGGAAATCGTCCGGTCAGATACCAGCGAAATTCGCCGGCGATCGCCAGACAGTCCTGCGGCCGCCACGGGGCTGGTTTGTAGTCTAGTAAATCGAATTCGATCGGCAGCTTATCGGCGCTGTCGGCAATCAGCGCATTGATGCCAGCGGAGTACGCGGCGACAAGGCGCCGCGCTTCTTCCGGCAGCAATTCCCATTCGCGCTCGGCGATCAGGTGCAGCCCGATTGTGCGCGCCACGAGATCGAGCTCGAAGCCTTCCGGTCCCAGCACGGCGGCCAATTGTCCCAGCGCCCGGCGACGCAGGTAGTCCAGCTGAAACAGGCGGTCCTGCGCAGTTGCGTAACCGAAGCCGAAAAATAGATCATCGTCATTCTCGGCGGAGACGTGCGGAATGCCTCGTTCGTCGCGTTGAATTCGCACAGGAGACGAAACCGACGCATGATGATTGCCGGTGGCCGGTGGAACTCGCGAGGCCGTTTCTTGTCGCCACCAGATTTGGAATTCGTCGCGGGAAATTCCTGCCGCGCTGCACACGGCGGCGATTGATTCACCAGAACCAAGGCGTGAGAGGCGCTCCGCAGACGATAAACGCATCGTGAGTTCCTGGCGGTATGGACTGAGGAGACTTGATGCCTGGCTGAAGGGTAACGATTGCTGGTTCGGCAGTCATCCCCGTCGCGCTGTGCGATTACAAGTACGCCGTGAGATGACGCCCGGGATCACACGGCCCTCGATGTCCAAGGCTTTGGTAATCGGGCGCGACGCAGAGCGTCGCTACGTGCGTTCCCACGCGGAGCGCGGGAACGAGGCGCATGCGAGGGGTCAACCGCCTAAAGGCGATTCTGCGAGCGCAGGAGGCGTGATGCCGAAGTCCTGGATCGTGAGGAGGCTCTGGAGCGGCAGGTTTCGCGCGGCGAAATTCGCGGCGCCCCCTTCCATCCGGTCGACAATTGCGACTACCTGCACGACTTCACAGCCGAACTCCTGGATGCGATCGATCGCCAGCAGCGAACTACCTCCGGTCGTCACGACGTCGTCGACGATCACGACTTTCATGCCGGGTTGAACTGGGCCTTCGATGTAGCGCTGCGTCCCATGTCCTTTCGACTCCTTGCGGACGAGAAAGCCAAGCAGGTCGCGCCCTTGAGCGCCGGCGGCCGCCAGCACGCCGCCGATGATTGGATCGGCCCCGATCGACATTCCGCCAATGGCCTGGAAATTGACTCCGTCGAGGATTTCCAGCAGCCCTTCGCTGACAAGCCGTAAGCCCTCGGAGTGCAGGGTGATCTGCTTGCCGTCGAGGTAGTAGCTTGCCTTCTTGCCGGAAGCCAGCGTGAATTCGCCGAACTTCAAGGCGCGCTGTTGGAACAGTTCGATCAATCGCGAACGATGCTGCATCAATCAAGCCCGCGGGTCGTATCCCACGGGTCCCTTATTTTCGGACAATTTTCACTTCGGAACCGATGACGAGGAAATCATAGACTTCCTCGACCTCCGAATTCAACATCCGAATGCAGCCGCGCGATTCATTTTTGCCGATCGAGTCGGGCTCGATCGTCCCGTGGATCCCGTAACTGTCGCCGATGTCGATCCAGCGCTCGCCGAGCGGGTTCTTGGGGTCGTCGCCAGCAATAACCCCTTCCGGTCCGTAATAGGTCGGGTTGACCATCTTGTTTTTGACGGCGAACGTACCGACGGGCGTCGTGCCGTCTTTGCCCACTCCCACCCGGTAACTCTTGACGAAGCTGCCATTCAAATGCACGACCAGCTCATACCGGTCGAGGAATACGATCACAGCAAACGGCCCCGGAACGACCTTCAGTTTCTGCCCCATGCGGATCTTTTTGGCATCGACATTGTTCAGCTTGGCGATGTACTCCCACGACAGCTTGAAGCGCTGTCCGACGACGCGCAATTGGTCGCCCGGCTTGACGATGTACGCGTCGTAGTACTGCGGCTGTGGCGCAAAATAGAGGGCCCGTGCCAGTTTGTTGAGCTGCGGCATGATCTGCTCGCGCTCGGCGGGCTTCTGCCAGTACCATTGGGACAGCTCTTTCTGCGCTTCGATGTAACTCCCCTCGTCGATCAGAGCTTGGATTTTGTCGCCGTTCACGAGGGTAGGTCGCTTCGGCTGATCGGGATCGATGGGTTGCGGCGGCGAGGCGCCTGTTGTCGAATCGGCCGACTTCCGCGCAATCTTCTCTTTGGTCGGCATCTGCCGCTCGGGGACGGAAGGTTCTTTGTCACCCGCGACGTCCGGAACAGGAGGCGCCTCTTCGTCTTCGAACCCAGCCGTGACGACTCGTGATTTCGTCCGGCTCTTTCGGCCCACTGCTTCGCCGTCTCCGATGCCGTCATCCCGGTCAAACCGCGAAGGCGAGGCGCTGGCCCACTGGCTGGACCGCGAATTTTTCGTTCGCGGGACCGGCGCCGCAGCCGGCGTGAGTTCCGACTCGAGTTCTGGTGATTCCGCCTCCGCTTGTGCGACGGCAATTTCCGAGGGCATTTCTTCTGGCGGCATTTCCACCAGTTCGTCGTCGGGGGGTGGAACGTCTGCGTCCGCCACGACCGAATTGCCGGCTGCAAACGGATCCGGGCCCACATCCCTCCCAAGCCAACCCTGCTGCCAGGCGGCGATCAACGCCGCACTTGTGAGACAGACGGCGACTGTGCCGAAGACGTGACGGCGGTAAGGCGACGTGTGCGAAATCGGCATTCCGAAGCTTCCTGGCGACCCGTGGCATCACAGCGGGACAGACTATATCACAACTTCAAAAACGTGGCTATTTGAGTTCCGGGTGTCGGCGGCGGAGGCAAACTCCGCATTGACGCGATTTGCGGCACGTGTTATCCCGCCGACGTCTCCATACGGGTTTCGGGATCGCGACATGGATGTCGACGTCGGTTTCATCTACACGCACGAGCGGCAATACATGACGCCGCTGGTCTCGTCGCTGGCCCAGTCGGCGCGCGGCGTTTCGATGCGGATGATCCTCGTCGACAATGCCACCGGCGACGGTGTCGACGAATGGCGGCACGCGACCCCCGGCACGGTGGTCGTGCGCAATAACCGCCGCCTGGGCTACGCCGCGAACCTGAATCGAATTCTGGAAGCGTCGACGGCGCGCTATGCGCTGCTCCTCAATACCGACATGTATTTCGAACCGGCCGAGCAATGCGTCGCCAAGATGGTGCGGTTCATGGATGCGCACCCGGATTGCGGAGTCAGCGGTTGCCGGTTGTACCATCCGGATGGCAGTTTCGGGTTTCCAGCCCGTCGCTTTCAAACGCCCGCGACGATCGCCGCCCGGCGGCTGGGGCTATCGCGCCTGTTTGGAATGACGGTCGATTCGTATCTGCATCGCGACCGGGCGCGCGACTCGGTCTTCGATTGCGACTGGCTGTCGGGCTGCTTTCTCATGGTCCGCAGGCAGGCGATCGAGGAAGTCGGTACGCTCGACCTGCGGTTCCGCAAATATTTCGAAGACGTCGATTTCTGCCTGCGCATGGCCCGCGCCGGCTGGCGCGTGATGATGAACGGCCAAACCTGGTGCTACCACCTCGAACAGCGCGCGAGCAAGAATCTCCTTTCGAAAGACGCGCTGATCCACCTGCAGTCGTACCTGCAATGGCTGGTCAAATGGGGCCTCCACCCCGAACGGCACATCCCGCGCATCCCCCGGGAAGAACCCAGCCGCCGCGCGGCGTAAGGACGTTCCGTAGCGAGAGGAGAATCCCGGAAGGGTGGCCCGACCGCGTGCTCCGCAACGGTCGGGTCGCGCAGCGACAAGATTCGACACCGTTGGGTCTGAATTGCCACTGACACTCTCCGCCAGCAAATCAGCGAATGAACGGTTCAATTTCTGAAGAGCGCGAATGATGTCGAATCTTGTCGCTGCGCGACCCAGCCGGCCTGACGGCACGGCCGGGTCACCCGACGAAATGCACAGCAAACTAGTTCTGCTCCGCCTCAATCGCGGGGCTTGTTCTCCTGATCCTTTAGCTGCTTGAGCCATCTTTCCAGATCAGCCCGGCGCAGTTCGTCGGGCGACCGTTCCGTCTCCGCCGAGACTCCGCCGAAAACCTTCAGCCAGTCCTCGAGTTCGTTGGCGTCGATGCTTCCCGTCGGCTTCGCGTCGTCGCGCAATTTCGACTTGCGCCGCTGCCGCGGACGTCCGTGTTTCGGAGTCGCCGGTTTCCCCGCGGATTTCTCCAGAGCAGGCGACTCCGGTTCCGGCGACGGTTCCGATTCAGAGTCGACGGGAGCCGCGTCGCCAAATTCCTTCAACCAGTATGCCGTCTGCGTATCGGAAAGTTGACCGGCCGGCTTAGAATCATCGTCGTGCCTTGTCGAGCGTTGGCCCCCTGTGACGCGGCGGCGCTCGAGCTCATTCAGAAATTCATCGCTCCCGACGAATTTCGCCCCGCAACCGCGCGCGGATCGTTGCAGCGCCCGATCGCTGGAGACGAGCGTCACGCGGCGCGGCGTCGAGTGGTGCGACAGCCACTGCTGAATCATCGCATCGGCATCGCCACCCGGGTTGGCGAAATGCACCTTGAGCCCCGACACCACGATTTCGGCCGGCCGGTCGGGAGGCGGATCGCGAGCATCGAAGACGAGCGTCGCCGCCCGGATTTCGGCGTTCGACAGCTTGCTCAATAAAAATTGCAGCAGCCGCTTCCGGCAGCGCAGCAGATCGCCCGGTTTATAGTCGCGCTGCCCCATACCTGCCGCATGCAGCAGGTTATAGCCGTCGATCAGCAGGATACGGGCAGACATTGGATTTTTTTTGGCGATTCGGACGAGTTCCGGCTGTGGAGCCTCAATTTTGTCCCAACCGGCTGAATCATCATGGTTGTCATTATGGGAATATCCTATGGCGTAGCCCGCCGCGAGGTCGATCCTCTCTGCCGCAGGCCAGTCCGCGATTTCCGTTAATGCAATCGGTTTTTGAACTTCGGCGCGGATTTTCGTTGTTTTCGCCCCTGCCGATTCTTTAACATAGCAGGTTCAAGCCGATGATGTCCGGCGGCCGGATGGTTTGCGATCGGCGGATGCTGTGGGATCAATGGAGTCCGAGGAATGGATCGAGGGTTTCGCGGGGCTCTGGAGCGCCTCCTGCTGGCAGGCTGTCTGCTGGGGGTGCCGGCGATCGCCCCTGCGCAAGACGACGCAGCGCCTCCTGCGGAGGAAGCTGCCAGCCCGGCAACACCGCGCCCGGCCGACCCGTCGCTGACACCCCTGGCGGCCGACCCGAAGACGCCGGAGGAATTGTTCGAAGCGACGGTGCTGATGGTCGACATCGCTCGTTTCGATCTGGCGGAGATTTACCTGACCAAGCTGCTCTCCGAGTCGCTCGACGATGAATTGCTCCTGTCCCTGCGCGAGAAATACGGCGTCGCCGCGTTCCTGAAACTGGCCAGTGTCAAGAGGCTCAATCCGGGTGCAGAGAAGCTGCTCGACCTCTCGAATGCGGCCGCGATCAAGCAGGCCCACGACCCGGTGCGGATTGCCCGGCTGATCAGGGACCTGGGGGGCGATCCGGAACAACACGCGGTGGCCGAGGCCGAATTGATTTCTCTGGGAGCGCCGGTCGTTCCCGGGCTGTTGGCCGTGCTGACCGACCCTGCCCGTGCCGATAAGCACGAAACGGTAATGGAGGCGATTCTGCTGATTGGCGAGCGGGCAATTCCCCCGCTGATCGGCGCGTTGACGGCGCCCGACGCCACGTTCCGCAGTCATGTGATCACGATGCTGGGTCAGCTGGAGGCTTCGGCCGCCGTGCCCTACCTGTGGCATCCGGCGCAAGCTCCCGACGAGACCGAAGACGTGCGGCTTGCCGCCCGTAACGCGTTGTCGCAGATCCTGGGAGTCACTGTTGAAACGGTCGATCGGCTGGCGACGGAAGGCGTCGTCGCCCGCATTCTCGACAGTGCGCGCGAGCATTTCCGCAACAATTACGTCTGGAAAACGAATGACGCCGGCAAAGTGGCTCTGTGGTGGTGGAGCGCCCCGCAGGGAACGGTGGCCCTGCGAATCGTCACTCCGGACGAGGCCAGCGATCTCGTCGGGCTGAGACTGGCCCGCGAAGCCCTGTCCCTCGCACCGCAGTTGCGAATGACGCAAGTGATGTATCTTGGTTTCACGCTCGCGACCGACGCGCGCCGCGCTGGGTTCGACCGGCCCCTGCCGGAAGGCCCGGGAACGGCACATGATACCGCGCTGGGGGCGGGATCCGAGGTGATCGTCGATCTCATTGCCGAAGCCGTCAATTCGCAACGGCCGGCCGTGGCGGTCGCCGGTCTCAAGGTCTTTTCGCAAATCGGGACGCTAGCCCAATTGCAACTGGGTTCGCAAAAATCGGTCGTTATTTCCGCCTTGGATTACCCCGACCCGCGCGTTCAATTTGCTGCGGCGTCCACCATCTTGCAGATCGACCCACCCAAGCCCTTTCGGGGCGCGGTGCGAGTCGTCGACGTCTTGAAGCGGGCTTTGGTGACCGATGGCCGCTCGCATGCCGTCATCGGAGAAGTGTCGCCCGACCGGGGGGCGATGATTGGGGGCATCTTGCGGGAACTGGGTTACGAGCCTCTCGTCTATACCTCCGGGCGCGAAGCTTTCGCCGCGGCCGCCTCGCGCACCGACGTCGAACTGATCGTCTTGCATCCCAACCTGATCCGCTGGGCGCTGAGCGAGACGCTGGCCAACCTGCGCGGCGACTCGCGGACCGCCAACATCCCCATCGTCATTCATGGTCCCAGCGCGCTGGCCCCGAAGATGGAGCGTAAGGCCCAGGCCCTGCGACTTGTCGCCTATTCGTCGGCAGCGGAAACGACGTCCGATTTCGATCGCCAGTTGACTCCTCTGTTGCGGCAGATCAAGTCGACTTCCCTGACGGCCCAGGAACGGCGCGCCCAGCGTGCCGCGGCGGCCGCCTGGTTTGCGCACATCGCCCAGGGACGCAGAACGAGAATCTTCGACATAACCGTCGCCGAGCCTGAGCTCGTCAACATTCTCGAAGACGAAGAGCTGGCGCCCTACGCCCTGGACGCATTGGGAGAAATCCCGACGCGCACCAGCCAGCAGCGCATGGCCGACGTCGTGCTCGATATTCAGGCCCCGCTCGACCTGCGCCGCACGGCGGCCTATAAGTTGGCGTTTCACCTGCAGCGCTTCGGCCTGATGCTCTCCAAGAGCGCGATTGACGGGCTCCACACGATCTGGGAAGCGAGCCGCGAGCCGGCCGAATTGCGCACCGCAGTCGGCAGCGTCATCGGATCTCTGAAACCCGATGCCACCCTGACCGGCAAGCGCCTGAAGCAGCAATCAGCCAAAACTCGCTGATCCAGTAGATCAGGGTCGAATTCCTGACCTAAATATTCTCCAGCCGGATCACCTTCTCTTGCAAGGCCGACTCGGCAATCGCATCGCAAACCTGCTGCGTCGCCAGGGAGACCTCGGGCCAATGCGGTTCCAACCGGCCCGAGCGAATGATATCGCAGAAGGTTTCGACCATTCGCACTTCCTGAACGCAGTCGGCATGCACGTGCTGCGTTGGTTGCCCCTGTCTATCGTGGACCCAAAAGCGGGCCTTGGCAACGTCCCACGGATTCACAAAATCGTCGCAAACAACCGAACCGCTCGTCCCGGCGACTTCGAACCATTTGCGCCAGGTCGCGTCGAATCCGCATTGGAACGAGGCGGTGCGATCGCCGCTGAACGTGAGGACTGCCGAAATGCTGACGTCGACGCCTCGATCGTACCGCGCCGTCGCGAACACGCGTTCGGGACGGTCGCCGAAGGCCCACAACGCAGCCGTGACGCAATACCAGCCAATGTCCCCCAGTGCGCCGCCCCCCAGGTCGCGCTGAAAGCGGATATTGTCGCTCGGCATATCGGCCAGCGCATTGAAGGAAAAGGCGCTCGTCAAGTGCCGTAGCGGTCCCAGGACGCCCGAATCGAGCACGCTTCGCATGGCCGCCGTGCGCTCGTGGTGATGCCACATCACGCCGTCCATCAACTGGCGGTTTGCCTGTCGGCATGCGTCAGCCATGCGGCGCGCCTCGGCATAATTTCGTGCCAGGGGCTTCTCGCACAGGACGTGTTTGCCATGTTCGGCGGCTCGGCACGTCCAATCGCAGTGCAGCGTCGGCGGCAGGGGAATGTAGACCGCGTCAAGGGCGGGGTCTCGTAAGAGATCGAGATAGCTGCCATGCGCGGTCACTTCGGCTCTTGCCGGCAGAAAGATTTTCGAGTCGACCGCCGTCGCCTGGTCGGCCGTATGCTCGGCGATCCAGCTACGGGCCCGATGGGCGTCGCGGCTGGCGACAGCCGTCAACCGGGATCCGCGGGCGCTCTGGATGGCGCGCCCGACCTTGGTCGCAATCCGCGCCGTTCCCAGTATTCCCCAGCGAATGACGCGAGGCGAATCGACGTCGCTCATCATCAGGATCCCGTTTGTGATTTCGAACTTGAACCAGAGGCGGAAGCGATTGGGGTGGATCGTGCGAATTCGATTCACTCTGCCAGCTGCCCATTGCCGAAGGCCATGGTCTCGCCGGCCGGGCGAGCGGCAGCATTGTACCGGGTGAAAAATCAGCTTACCATGAGCGCAGCGTGGGGAGGACCTTCAGGCCATGGAGAGATCGAATGTTATCGTGGATGCGTCGAGTCGCAGTTGTTTGCTGTGGAATCGTCCTGCTGGCGTTTCCAGCCACGCTCGTCTATTTCTCGGCCGTGGCAACCGCGGCAGACGATGAACCGGCCGACAGCCTGACGGGGTACTATGGGTTCAAGCCGCTGGAGATTTACAAGCTGCAACAGCGATCTACCAATATGCTGGCGTCCGATCTCAACAACGATCGTCGGACCGACCTGATTCTGATCGACAACAGCAACAGTCGACTCGACGTCTTGCAGCAGCGGACCAAACCGGAAGCGCCGCCCAAGTCTAAAGTTTCGAGCAAGGTCAATTCGATCGAAAGCGACAAGCGTTTCGAACATCGCAAAATTCCCCTCGAACGAGAGGTCGCAGCCTTAGCGATCGGCGATTTCAATTCCGACGGCCGCAAGGACCTCGTCTGGTTTGGCGTCCCGGACCAGTTGACGATCGCCTATCAAGCGACCACGGGCGACTGGACGAACCGCAAACGGATCCGACTGCCCGACGTCCAGGCCGTCGCCTGGATTATTGCGACCGGCGACCTGAACGGAGACGGAAAAGACGACGTCGCCGTGCTCGGCAAGCACGATACGTACCTGCTCTATCAACAGCCCGCGGGGGAACTGGGAACCCCTGTCCGGCTCATGAATACGGGCGACAACTTGATGTTGGCGCAGATCGCGGACGTCGACGGCGACGGACGCAATGATCTGTGCTATCTCACGGCCAGCGACCCCGACCGCCCGCTCTGCGTCCGCCTGCAAAGCCTGGAGGGTCTCCTGGGACCGGAATTGCGCTGCGAGCTCCCGAAGGCCCGCGGCCAGATGACCATCGCCGACGTGGATGGCAAGCCGGGTTCAGAAATCCTGGCCATCGAGGGGCAGACCGGCCGAGTCAAGATCCATCAGTTGCAGCAAGCGGCCGCCGAACCGGGCGAATTGGCCGGGCAATTGATTCAATACGGCTTCGGCCAACAGGGGGGCGGCAAGAATCGAGACCTGGCGACCGGCGACCTGGACGGCGATGGATTGATCGACGTCGTGGTCAGCGATCCCGAATCGGCGCAGGTCATCGTTTTCTTGCAGCACAAAGGGTCCGGTCTCGATTTGGGAAATACGTTTCCCGGTCTGATGGGGGCCGAGCAGATTCGCGTGGGCGACGTCGACGGCGATTCGCGGGCCGACGTCGTCGTGCTCAGTGCGCGAGAAAAGACGATCGGGCTGAGCAAGATGGAAAACGGCCGGCTCACATTTCCGAAAGGGCTGCCGCTCGACAAAGAACCCGTCGCGTTTGATCTCGTCGATCTGAACGGTGATAAAACGCTGGAACTGGTGTACGTGTCGCGAGAACGAACGGGCCAGACGACGAAATACTCGTTGCAGGCCCTGTCGCACGGCCAGGCAGGCGAATGGCGAACACTCAAGCTGGGAGACCACGACTCCGTTCCGATCGCTCCCAAAAGCGCTCCGGAACGATTGACGTCGGTCGACGCCAACCGCGATGGCCGGCCCGATTTTCTGATTTTCGCGGGGAATGATCGGCCTCCTCTGTTTCTGCTCACTAATGCCCAAGGGGTGCCCGTGGAGGTGGCGGCGACCGAGGGGGGATTTGGATTGGGGAACGTCGCCGCGGGCGGGCTGTTCGTCGGCACGCTCGATCAACCGGTGATCCTCGTCGCTCAGAACAACTTCGCACGAAACGTGGTGGTCGGCGACATGCGCCGAACGATAGGGAAAAGCGCCGATTTCGACTTCCCGCCAGGGCCGAAACACCTGACCTTCTTTTCGCAAAACGCGAAGTTTTTTCACCCCTTGATCAACGAGCACGATTTCGCGACCCGGCTGTC
>DASYAR010000252.1:0-18637 GCA_036501235.1 Planctomycetaceae bacterium | reverse complement strand
GCCATGCGTCGGCAAAATGTAAATCTTACACGACGGAAAAATCTGTCTGGACGATCTCGGGAGTGCCGCCTATCTTCCGCCCCCCTGAACGACAACCTGGAGGCAAGAATGAACGACACCGAAATGAACGACACCGCGAAGATCAATCGGGCGATTCGTGCCGGCATTCGTGAATGCTTCGGATCGAACGCCATCCTGGCTCAGATCGCCAGGTATCTCGACAAGCTGCGCGAGACGGAAGGCTGGAAAGAGTCGGAAGTCCGCCTTGTCGAGTCGGGAATCCGCCAGATGCTGAAGGGCATGTTGAGTGGCGAAAATCGCAGTTCTCGCGAGACACCAGCGCAGAAATCGGCCTGAACAGCAGAAGGTGGGAATGTGAGTCTATAGGAATCGGCGTGCGACTCAGCGAGCCACGGGGGTTTATCCTGCCGGTATCCGAGTGACAATCATGTTCCGATTGACTCTGCTCGGAAATCTGTCGAGAATTGCAGTATGAGCACTGAAATCATCAACGGCGATGTGACGAAAGAACTTCAAGATGCGATGGACCGGCTCGTACGGCGAGTCCGTGCCCCCGAAGTTGGCCGCAGGGCTCGCGAGGAGATGGATCGGATGCGGGAGGAAACTCGTCAGAGAGTCGGCACGATCGAAGTGGCCGTTGACCTGGTTCGTGACGCCAGGAACACATGAAGTACGTGCTCGATTCGAACGTCGCCGTGAAATGAGTGCTCCCGGAGCCAGACTCCCCGAAGGCTCTCTCACTTGAGAGTGACTATCGGAATCAAATCCGCGAGTTGATTGCCCCAGACGTGTTGCCAATCGAAATCGCACACGCCTTGGCCCGCGCCGAGCGAAAGAATATCCTATTGCCCGGAGAAGCGGCAAAGCGTTTGGCGAATGTCCTCGGCTATCCGCCCGACCTTTTTTCGTATCTTCCTCTATTACCGCGAGCAATGGCGATTGCCTTGAATGCGCGGATCGGCGTTTACGATTGCCTGTATGTGGCTCTGGCGGAGCGCGAAAGCTGCGAGCTGATCACCGCCGCCCAGCGACTTGTGAACGCATTTCAGGGGCAATTCCCGATCGTGGCACTCTCATCACTCTGATGAAACTCGGGCGCTCGTGTGCGGCGTGGCGCAGCGCGTGGCGCGAGATCCGTCCCCGATCTTGCTCCCGCCGGATTGTATTCCGCCAAGCAGTTGTCGGCACGGTCGACACGCGTGTTAGTCGTGAGTCGACCGTTCACCAGGAATCCGCAGGGATAAAACGCTGCGACTCGCTGACGCGGACTGCAAACGCATGCAGATTATCGTGGCGGGGGTGGTGGCGGGGGAGACGCCAGCCGCGTCGCGAATTGTGGGATCTGGCTGGCGGGGGTCCAGTTGCCGATCGTTGCGCTCCACAGCAGCGTCCCCGCGTTGACCTGGCCGCCGGCAATGCCCTCTGTGATCTGGGTGGCCGTAAATGGGCCTTGGGTTTGACCGCCGACGGCGACGTGCCAGGCATCGACGGGGGGCGGAGGGGGCATGGCCGCTCCGGCGCCGCCGGGCATCGCTTTCCCCAGGTTCTGCGCCATGTTGTTCGCCATGGCGAAGCCCATACCCAGCCCCATTCCCTGGCCTGCCCCACCGCTGGGGTTGGCCGCGGCGACCGTCATGGCCTCCCCCATCTGGAACTGCTGGAACTTGTTCATGTCGCCGATCACGCCCATCTTCGTCCGCGTGTCGAGCGCCTTCTCGACCTCTTCGGGGAACGAGATGTTGACGATGAACAATTGCGGCACGTCGAGGCCGTATTCGTCGTCGACGCGCTCGCAGACCAGCTTGCGAAGCTGTTCCGACATTTCGCGGTAATGCGCCGCCAGGTCGAGAGCGGCGATTTTCGACTCGCCGAGCATGTCGGCGAACGCCGTCATGATGATCGATCGCAGCAACTCGCTGACTTCGTCGGCTTCGACCACGCCGTCGGTGCCGACGAGCTCCTTGAGCAGCGCCTTCGGCTCGGTGGCTTTCAGGGCATACGTCCCGAAGGCCCGCAGTCGAATCGGCCCGAAGTCGGCGTCGCGGAGCATAATGGGGTTCGGAGTGCCCCATTTAAGGTCGGTAATCTGCCGCGTGCTGACGAAATACACTTCCGATCGGAACGGGCTGTTGAAGCCGTATTTCCAGCCTTGCAGCGTCGACAGAATCGGCAGATTGTCGGACTTCAGCGTGTAATTGCCCGGCTCGAAGACGTCGGCGATCTGGCCGCGATGCACGAAGACCGCCAACTGCCCGGGGCGGACGATGAGTTGGGCGCCGTTCTTGATCTCGTTCTGATATCTCGGGAACCTCCAGACGAGCGTGTGACGATCGTCGTCGATCCATTCGATGATGTCGACCAGTTCGCCGCGAAGTTTATCGAGTAGCCCCATGCTGTGTCTCCTGAAGCAGCGGTCGAGAATGGACGTGAATCGAAACGACGGCCAGAACGGCTACCGTTGCACAGATTGTATTCTTTACAAATTGGCGGAATCAAGCGGCTCATTTTTTACCCATCCGCCGACATGGCGGATAGTCTGGGCAAACTGTGTCGTCTGTTGCTAAGCTGTAAGCCTGCAAATTCGTCGGTATGCAGTTTGCTTATTCTGTCGCGCTGCAAACCCGTCTGCTACAACGAACGATTGCCTGTGGCGGATCAAGGAACTGAAAGATTTTTTGAGGTTGCTCAATGAGCAGATTGTTTTCGCTCGGCATTGTGAACAGGGGATCCCGGCGCGGGGCGGCGGGGTTCGTCCTGTCTGCCATGATGTGCGCTGCCGGTCTGGGTTGGACCATTCCACATGCCGCGGCCAAAGATAAAGTCCGCTCGAAGGGCCGCGCTGCGCAGGCTGAAGCGGCGCAGGATGCCCAATCGGCCGAGCAAACGACGGCGAACGACGAAAAATCGGACGACACGGCGGCGCCCGCGCTGACCCTGCGCGACGTGATCGCATTCGCCCGGAAAAGCCGTGCGGCTCTCAACGACGTCAAGGACTACACGGCCCATTTCAGCAAACTGGAACGGATCGGCAACTCGGTGATTCAGCAGGAAATGGACATGAAGTTTCGGACCAAACCCTTCAGCGTCTATTTTCTTTATCAGTCGAACAACGAGCAGGGTCGGCAGGCGATCTTTGTCGACGGAAGAAACAATAACTACCTGCTCGTCAAAGAGGCCAAGGGCGTGGCAGGATTCATTGGGGCCGTTCGCTTGAAACTCGACGACCCGCGCGTGAAAGCCGAAAACCTGTATCCGGTGACGCACGTGGGAATCGCGAACATGCTCGACGAGACGATCAACAACTGGGAGCGCGATTTGCAGATTCCCGGTGACGAGGTCGACGTGCAGTTTTTTCCCAACGCGAAGTTCAAAGGCGTTCCTTGCCAGGCGATTCAAGTGACGCATTTGAAGAAATTGAAAGAGCTCAAGTACTCCAAGAACCGCATCTACTTCGACAAAGAAACGAATCTGCCGATTCGGGGGGAACGCTTCGGCTGGGCACGGCGCGCCGGAGAAGAGCCGCCTCTCGTAGAAGATTACCGCTACACGAACCTGAAAACGAACGTGAATCTGACCGATGCCGATTTCACTCCGGCCCGCTATGGGTTTTGAATGACCGCCGACATGTCCCGCTCGTTGGGCCCCAGGATTTTGCGAATCACCGGCATTTTCGCGGGCCTTCTGGCCTGCACGGCCGCAACCAGGGCCGAAGAACGCGCCGTGAAGTCGGTGCCGCAATTCGCAGAAATTCCGGCGGAGGGCAAGGCCGAATTCCGATCGGCTGCTGACGAAGCCCAGGTTCCCAAACTGTTTCAACTGCAACCTCACGAATTCGGATTCCAATCACGGTTTGTGCATGGCGGCGAGAAATTCCGCATGTATCGCGTGACGTTTCCCTCTCCGGTGACGACCGAGATTGAAGAGAACAACACGGTCCATGCCGAGTATTTTCAGCCGGCCGGCACGGGGCCGTTTCCGGCGACCATCGTCCTGCACATTCTGGGTGGGGACTTCGTCTTGTCCGAAACGGTCGCGTCGCACCTGGCGCGGAACGGGGTGGCGGCGCTGTTCGTCAAACTGCCGTATTACGGTCCGCGTCGGCGGAAGGGATCGCCCCAGCGGATGATTTCCGAAGATCCGCACGAAACGGTGAAAGGCATGACGCAGGGAGTGCTGGACATTCGCCAGGCGACTGCCTGGTTGAGCTCTCGACCGGAGGTTGACGCCGAGCGGCTGGGAATCACGGGGATCAGCCTGGGGGGAATCATGTCGGCACTGGGCGCCAGCGGTGAGCCTCGGCTGAGGAACGTCGCCGTGTTTCTCGGCGGCGGCAATTTCGGCGAACTCATCTGGACCAACGAGACTCGGCAAGCGCAAGAGTTTCGCAAGCGCTGGCTGGCCGGCGGTGGGACGCAAGAGTCCTTCAAAGCGATTGTCAGCCAGGTCGACCCGGCGACGTACGGCAAGCTGCTCAAAGGCCGCCGCGTGCTGATGATCGCCGCCAAGAACGACGAAGTCATTCCCCCGGCCTGCGCGACGGCCCTGTGGGAATCGATCGATCGCGAGCCGGAAATCGTGTGGATCGACGCCGGGCATTACACGGCGATCAAGTACCTGCCGCTGGAACTGGTGCGATTGGATATGTTTTTCAACGGCAAAACGACTGCCGCCGCGAAATAACCCCGGCGAGCGGCGGACGTAAGTCCGCCGGTGAGTCCGCAGTAAGGAGTGAGGAAAGAGTCTTCGCCTCAGCGGCTCGCCTTGTCCTTCTTCTTTTTGGGCACGTAAGCGTGATCTCGTTTGCGGAGCACTTTGGCCGACTGCATCTCGTCACCGATTTTCAGCGCCAGCGCGACATCAAGGCCTTTGACGATCCGACCGAAAACGGTGTGGTTCGATTCTTTTTTTTCGGGGTTCCAGTTGAGATCAGCCGTCGGGACAAAGGTGAGAAAAAACTGTGAACCGCCGGTGTCCTTGCCGGCATGGGCCATACTCAGGCTTCCCTGAAAGTGCATGCGGGCTTTGTCGGAGTAACACTCGCAGGGAATCGTATAGCCTGGACCTCCCAGGCCGTCGTTGCGGGGATCGTCATCCAAGGTATTCGGATCGCCACCCTGGGCCATGAATCCGGGGATCACGCGGTGGAATTTCACGCCGTCGTACTTTTTCGCGTCCACCAGACTGATGAAGTTGGCCACCGTATTGGGGGCCTCGTTCTCGAAAAGCTCGAGGACAATGTCGCCTCGATTTGTCTTGAGCAGAACGCGCGGCAGGTCGTCGACCTTGGCTTCCTGGGCACGAATGGCTGATTCCTTCGTCCACAACTCCGCCAGAGTGTCGCAATCGGCGATCACTTTCTCGGCCCCTTTGGCGGCGGCCGGATCCCGCGCTGCGCGGGTGGCCAGCTCTTTTGCCTTGTCGAACTCGTGGCAGTTGAAATGCGCCAGGCTGTCGAGCATCAGCACGCGAGAATCTGCGTCCTGGGCGTCGGCCATGAGATCGGCCACGCTGGCGACTTCAGCGAAGCGATTTTCGCGATACAGCAATTGCAGGACATTTTCGGCGAGCAATCGACTCTCGGGATTCCCCTTCGCCATGTTCTTGAGAATGGAGACGATTTCTGCAAACCTTCCGTCTTCCAGCAGCGTGCCGATCGCTACCTGGGCCGCCAGGGGATCCGTGGGTTTCTTTTGGAAGACGAGGGGGCCGAGCGTTAAGAGTCGCGGCTGAATCTCGGTCTCGAACTCGTGCCGCAGGCCAACCATCTTGGCTTCCACTTTTTGCCGCTCAGTGGTGTTCTTGGCGGCCTCGAATTCCGACCGAATCTCGTCCACCGATTTCATGATTTTTTCCCGCCTGGCGACGAGGTCTGCCCATTGCTTCATTAATTCCTTGTCGCTCAGTTTGGGAGTCGGCTCGGACTTCTTTTCGGCGTCTTTTTTGGCGGATTTCTCGTCCGCATGCGCCCTGACCGACAACGCTGATTTGGACGTGAACACAGCCAGCAGAACGGCACAAATGACAAGGTTCGATTGTCGCATGGAAGACTCCGAATACTCGGCGCCGTGGCGGGCCGGATGGAGGGTATTTGCAGAGGATGCCGCGGGGACGGAGTGTAGGGAAAGATCGGATCGCGGTACAGGTCAATTGCTGCCGGCGCCGACGGCAATGGGATGGCCAAGAGAGCATTCGTTGTGCGCGGAACAGCTTACCTGCGGCTCAATCTCAACCTGATTCGAGTCTCGTGATTTCTCGCCGGGCGATCGCTCGGGTTTGCGGCCTCCTCGAGGTGCGAGGGTTCAGACACGCCTCTGGGCGTCCGAAAATAACGGTCAGGTCTTCACTGATTCGCTGCTTCTTACGGAGAGTGCCGTGCCGGATATTATGCGCCAGGTGTCTGACGATCAGATCGCGTTGATCGTCTGCTTTGGGGCCGTCGTGGTTTCGGGGCTGATTATGCATTTCAGCATTCACGTCGGCCGGATGACCGGTCGCGTGCGGCTGCATCAGTCGCCGGAGCAGGGTAACATCCTGCCGTCGAAACTGCAGTCGGCGCCCGAGCCGCGGGTGGAAGAAATCGTCGCTCGCGAACGGGCTGCCTAGTCGAGACGCCTTCAGGGAGCCTGCATGTCATCCAACTCTTCGGCATCGGCCGCCGCCGTTCGATCCGAATACGCCGACGATCCCGACTTCCGTGAGCTTTTGGAAGAATTCACCGCGGCCGTCCCCGAACGCCGGCAGGGGCTGATCGATGCGCATCGCGCAAACGACCAGAAAGGCCTGCGCACGCGAGCCCATCAACTGAAAGGGGCCGGAGGCGGATTTGGTTTCCCGCAACTTTCGGAGCTGGCCGCCGAACTGGAACGCGCTTGCGAGATTCACGATCCGGTCGGAACCCTGAGCGCCTTGGAGGCCGTCGTCGATTATTTGAATCGAGTGACGGTTTGAATTGCGAGAGCCTCCGCAGCATCGATACGAATCCTCCCTTCAGCAACTCTCGTGGGGACCGAAGTCCACACTACGTAGCGATTGCAACTCGGCCAAGCCGCAACAATTCGACAACGCGGGCGATATCCGGCGCGAGAGGCGCTTCGAAGGTCACCAGTTCGCGCGTGATCGGGTGCTGGAACCGCAGGCTCCGCGCGTGGAGCGCCTGGCGTGAGAGCAGAACGGGGTCTTCTCCCTTCAGGCTGCCGTGGCCATTGGCTGAAACTTCTGATCCGTTGCTTTGACAATGCAGATCACGGGACGTCAGCAGGCCGGCAGGACTGTAAAACTCGTCGGCGACGACAGGAAACCCGATGCCGGCCAGATGCACGCGAATTTGATGCAGGCGGCCGGTGTGAGGCTCTGCGCGGACGAGTGTGAAACCGGGAAAGCGCTCGACGACTTCATACAGCGTTCGTGAAGGGCGCGGATCAACGGCATCGGGCGCGGTCGACATCCGAATCGTGCCTCCACCCGGCCATTCGCCGATCGCCAGGTTGATTTCTCCCCGATCGTCGGGGACTGTGCCGTGGACGAGCGCCAGGTAGTTTTTCAGCACCCGGCCTTGTTCGAAATGAATCCCCAGCTTGCGATGCGCCAAGTGATCTTTGGTGCACACCATGACCCCGCTGGTGAGCCGGTCGAGGCGATGCACGATCCCCGGTCGAACCAGCCCTTTGAGCTGCGTCCGGCGGTCGAAGTGCGCCTGCAGCACGTTGGCGAGCGACCCTGAAACATAATTGCCACAGGGATGCACGACCATGTCGGGCGGTTTATTGACGACAATCAGCCACTCGTCTTCGTGGATGATCTCGATCTCTCGCGGCTCGGGTGGCAGCAGGTGGTCGGGAGGCTCCAGCAGACGGGCGACCACCGATTGCCCTTTGTAGACGCGGTCGTCGGCTTCGGCGACGACTCCTTCGATGCGCACCTGCCCGGCCCGGACGAGCCGTTGCATGCGGTAGGAGGTGTAATTACGAAAGTGGCGAACGAGGAAGCTATCGATCCGCACGCCATGCAGATAGTTTTCAACCGTCAACTCGGCCGTGAACGGATATTCAACGTCGACTTCCAACTCGAACAGCTCCCCGGTTGCAAGATCGTCCCGTGCCTCGTGCAAGCCCGCGGGTTGCATTCCGTCGGTCCAACTGATCAACGATAGTAACCCGCGGGCAAACTTTCCAAGGTCGCGGGAATAAACTCGCAGCTTGCGGATCAAATCCGCTGCGTACAAGGATCGCGCGAGCCAGCGCCGTGAAATCGTCGGCGATGTCGAACGAGAAGTCAGCCGCGTACGCGACGATCTCGAACGCATGCAGGGGCGGATGCGCGTCTTGCAAGATCTGACGTCGCTGGCGACGGTGACGCTGTATGTCGATGAGATCAAAGGCTATGTGCCGCCGCAGAATCCGACCTTTGCCGTGCGAATCAGCCGGGCGTTTGACGCGTCCTGGGATGCGCTGGCGACCACCAGTCAATCGTTGGCAGTCGCTGCTGTTGCGTTCGCACCGTGGGCCGTCGCTTTGGGAATTCCGGGGTTTGGATTCGTGATGTTGATTCGTCGGTTGACTAGACGCTCTGAAAAACAATCCCAATGACAAGCGGTCGGCTTGTCGCTACGACAGCTTCTGCGCGACAAGCCGCGCCACATCGTGATCGGGTAGTGAATGTTCCGCGTAGGATCGCCGTAAGCACCGTGGGAACAGTTGGGGAAGCTCCCCGGGGGACAAAGCGAACGCGGGGTTTTTCATGTGGCTGTCGGGCCGCTTGAGGTGTGCCGTTGTGAATGTTTCGTAGACGACAACGCCGCCGGGGCGCAGAGCGCTCTCGATGATTCCAGGCAACCGCGTTCGATCGAGAAACCGAAATACGACAACCAGGTCGTACGCGCCGGTCTCGGGAACAAATTCATCAAGGTCCGCAGCGATCCAGTTCACATTTGCGCCCGCGGTATGCGAGGATTCTGCCGCATTTGCTAATCCGATCGGGGAAATGTCGACCGCGTCGACCAGCCACCCTGCTTGTGCCAGCCAAATCGAGTTGTGCCCCAGTCCGCAAGCCAGCTCCAGTGCCCGGCCAGCCGACATACTCGCAGCCTGTTCTTTCAGCCAATCATCGGCGGCGAGGCGACCAGGGTTCGCGATCGATGCATATTTGGCGTTCCAGCGTTCGAGATCGGAGGCGGACATGAAAAATAGTCGAAAACGTCGAAGGGATCGAAAAGTCAAAGAGTCAATCGGGGCGGACCGGCGTGATCGGCGACCTTCAGGAAGAAATGTGTGAGTCTTACGACTCGTCGCCCCTTTCGACCTCTTCGACTTTTCGCCCCCTATTGCTGCCCCAGCTTCTCGACGAGCATCGTCCGGACGGTTTGCGGGTCGGCCCCTTTGACGGCCTTCATCACTTGCCCAATCAGGGCGCCGACGGCTGCCTGTTTTCCGGATTTGAAGTCGGCGACAGCCTTGGGGTTCTTGCCGACGACGTCGGCGATCACGCGATCAAGCTCGCCCGTGTCGGTCACCAGAGCCAGCCCCTTTTCGGCGATGATCTGGTCGATGTGGGACGACGAGATCGGACTTCGCGTCGGGTTCTCGATCAACAATTCCATAAAGACTTCGCGGGCGCTTTTAATTGTAATCTGCTTCTTGATGATCCGGCCCAGCAGATTTCCCAGGACGGCCGCCCGAATGGGAAACGCGCCGATCGACAGGTTGCGCTCGTTCATCTCACGGAGCACGTCCTGAGTGACCCAGTTGCAGGCTTGCTTGCCGTCTCCGCACAGGCGGGCGACTTCCTCGAAATAATCGGCGAACGGCTTTCCCTGATCGACGGTGACTCTGGCATCGTATTCGGAAAGCCCGTATTCGGCCTGGAAGCGTTTGCGCAGGTCGGCGGGAAACTCGCCGAGCGTGCCGCGAATTCCGTCAAGAAACTCGTTGCTGACGGTCACCGGAACCAGGTCGGGGTCGGGAAAATACCGGTAGTCGGAGGCTTCTTCTTTGCCGCGCTGCGGAACGGTCTTGCCGCGCGCCGCGTCCCAGCCGCGGGTTTCCTTGGCGACTTCTCCGAGCTTCCTTCCCGTCTTTTCCCACTCGTCATATTGCCGCTTGATTTCGTATTCGAGCGCCAGCTCGACGTTGCGAAAGCTGTTGAGGTTCTTGATCTCGACGATGGGAGTGGCGATTTTGTGTCCGTCGTCTTGATGAATGTGCAGATTGACGTTGGCGTCGCAGCGCAGGCTCCCCTCCTGCATGTTGCAATCGGAGACGTTGAGATACGTGAGCAGCAGTTTGAGCTCTTCGAGATAGCACTTGGCCTCCTCGGGCGATCGTAAATCGGGTTGCGAGACGATTTCGAGAAGTGGAGTGCCGGCCCGATTCAAATCGACCTGGCTGTCGGTGCCGCGGCCCGATTCGTCGTGCATGTTCTTGCCGGCGTCTTCTTCGAGATGCGCGCGAATGATGCCGATTTTCCGCGTCTGGCCCTTGTCGGGGCCCATCTCGATCGTCAGGGAGCCGTCGTCGCTGAACGGGAGATCGTACTGGCTGATCTGATACCCCTTGGGAAGATCAGGGTAGTAATACTGTTTGCGATCCCACTTGGTGAAAGAGGCGATGTCGCAATTGAGCGCCATCGCCGTTTTGACCGCCAATTCGAACGCCTGGCGGTTCATCACCGGCAGCGAGCCCGGCAGCCCCAGGCAGACCGGACACGTCTGCACGTTGGGTTGCAGCGGATTGAAGGCGGACGAGCAGCCGCAAAAAATCTTGGTGTTCGTCTGCAGCTGAACGTGGACTTCCAGTCCGATGATCGTCGTGGTGGTCATGAGGGGACGCAGGTTCCTTAAATGATTCCGTTCAGCGGGATCTTGAGGCCGGGGAGCAGGGGCGTCGTGTAGGTGTCGCGCGGACCAAGTTCAGTTTCAGAAAACCGGCCGCGCGCCCGACGGAGCACTGTGACGCGACCTTGAAACCGATCGACGATAACGTATTCCTTTACTCCGATACGCAGGTATTCCGCTCGCTTGTCGACGTAATCGCGCTTGCGGTCTTCTCCGCCGCCACTGACGGTTTCGAAAACTAACTCGGGAATCAGTTCGGGAATTTCGAGATTGGATCGCTGACCTTTCAAATACACGGCCAAATCGGCAATCCGCTGATGTTTTTCATCGACTGAAATCCAAGCTTCGCTGACGACGCGGGCAACTCGATCGGGATGAGCCAGCTTGTAAACGACGAGGGCGTCTCGGATGGGTTCACCCGTACGCACGTGATCGTGACCACTTGGCGCCATGACGAAAAGCTTTCCCTTGACAAGTTCGTATCGCCACGGTTCTTCGAATCGCGCAGCGGCGAATTCTTCAGACGAAATCGGAACACCATGGTCGTCAATTCCCAGCATCAATTCAGTTTGCGTCGCCATCTCAGCACCTTGTCAGTTGTCGATCGTACACGACAGTTCCCGATTTTCGCATCCATGTCAATGAGGGTCAATGGTCTTTCTGCTGCACGTGTGGCAGGGTCAGAGCGACAAATTTAGCTGGACGTCGCGCGCGTCGCGATCGTCCGAATTCACCTACGGGACGGTTCACAGTCAGCGCCAGCGATGGCCCTGACCGGATGGCTCGCATGCGCTCGCTCTGCTCATCGCCCCATCAGTCGGGGCCATCGCTGGGTCTCCGGCTCCGGCCCTTCGGATTCCACAACAACGACTCATTTGCTGCTATGCCGATTTCCGATTTGCGCTCTGACCCCGCCACACACGCCGTTTTAGAAGCGATTCTAACCTCCCGCCTCCAGCGCCAGCAGCCGCAATTTCAGACTGATCCCGTGGGGAGACGAATAACCTCCGGGCTTGCCCCCGGCAGCAACGACGCGGTGACAGGGAATCACGATGGGAAACCGGTTCGACGACATCACCGTCCCTACGCCGCGTGCCGCCCGCGGGTAACCGGCCTTTTCGGCAAGCTCTCCGTAGCTTAGCGTCTGGCCGTATCGAATGCGGCGCGTGGCTTTGATCACCCGCTGCTGAAATTCCGACAAGCCGGGGAGTGCGACGTCAATGTCGTTGAATTCCACCCGACCACCCAGTGCATATTGTTCGAGCCTCCGGCGCAGCTCCGGGTGCCAATCGCGATCGACTGGTGGGGCCGCGAGGTCGGCCGACGCAGCCTCTCGTTCCGCGATCCTGCGAACTTCGTTCTCCGAGACGTGTCCAATGAAGACCGACACGAGTCGCTGGTCGCGGCCGAGCAGTCCAAACCAGCCGAGATTTGTTGGAAAAATCGACAAACTCGGAACTTCAGTTGATCCACCTGGATGGCGTTTCGCAGCGCGGGCACTTTGACCCATCTGCACCCCTCCTTTACAATAGGGAGATGATCCAATAAGTTCACGACGCATTTGACAAAACCGACGAAACAGAAGGACATTTCCCGGAGCGTGCCCCGGGGCGAGGCCTGCCGCATAGCGTGGCGAGTTTCCGGCGATCCCACAAGCACGTTCGAACACCGGGGTTCATTCCATGGCCGATTATTCGACGCTCGCGGACGATTTCTATTTCAACATGAACTTGAACACCGAGATGGCCCTCCCGGCGGCGCGGGAGACGATTCTTGGTTTTTTCGAGCGCGTGCAGAAAACGTATCCGACGATGCGGAATTTCTATACGCGCGAATCGGGGGATTTCGTCCTTGAAGAAGACAAAGAACAGGGGCACTACCGCTGGATCAGTATCGAGTCGCGCCGCGTGTGCAGCGGCTACGTGAATCCTCCGTCCCTCGATGCGGCGATCGAACAGCATAAACTCGTCCTCGAGCTCATTCCCTACATGCTCTCGGTCAGTCCGCTCGACTGCGAAGCGCTCGATTGCATGATGGGATTCGATTTCTCGTACCGCGGCAACCACGATGCGCTCGTCGCCGAGGCACTGGGGGCCTCGCCGGCGTTCGAAGGACTGATCGACCTCCCCAATTCTCAAGTGATTAATTTCGAGCCGTCGATCACCGTGGCGCTCGACGACGCCTGTCGGTTGCAGGCGCGATTGATGGTGGAAACTCGCACGAACGCCTATCACGTCCGCCGCGGCGAGTATCCGGAAGAGCAGATCAGCGTCTATTTCACGTTGCGGCAGTATGGCAGCCTGCCGCCGGGCGTTTCCTTCGAGCAAACGCTCGATAAACTCCGCGAGCACAACGAACGCTTGATGAATCAGTTCGTCGTCGAACAGGTCTTGCGCCCGCTGGCCCAGGCGATTTCTGCGAAGTAGCTAGACTCCGCCACCCGGCTTGCGGATATGCCCGGCCGACGATTGAAAGAACTTCTGACGGCGCTGCGCCGTTTCGGTCGTGTTCGACTGGTTCGCCTGTCGTAAGTCGTCCAGATTGGCGGCGCAATAACGGCAGCCAACGGTTTCCAGGTGGAACACGATGTACTGCGCGAGATCGTTGGCCAGCGCCCCGAGCAGGTATGAACCCAACTGATGCCGCGTTGGGCAGCTCAACCTTTCGCGCCGCCAGATTTCGCCAACCGTGTGACCTTGGTGTTCCCGCTGGTCGCGCAGCTCGGCGGTGCGCAGGCGAAGCCCGTCCGAGTGGCGCAGCGCGGCTTCGATGGCCGTCATCCGCTCGACAGGCAGTCCCTCGTCCAGGTAAGCCAGCAATTCGGCGTCAGTGAAATCATGGGGCATAATGAGATTATTGTACGACATCATTCTTCCGGCTGCGACTCGACCCGAGCTTTCGGGTTGATACGCTTTTTCGCACGCGTCTTGGGCGTCTTTGCGGGGCCACGAAAGCCCGACGCGGCCAGGCACACTTCTTGCCGGTTGTGGTGCAGTTGTCGCACCTGCACATTGCGATAGCCCATCTTGCGGATGCGCTCGATATATTTCGGAAGGTCGTCGGCCAGCGACCATTCGACCAGCTTGAGCGTCAAGAGCATCCCTTGGAAGCGCACCCCCGGATGGCCCACGATGGCTTTCACCGCATCGAGCGTATAGTTCGGCGGCAGGTTGACGTCACAGGTCAGCCAATCGACCCCCACGAACTCGTGCCGCGGCACTTCCTTCGATCGCTTGCGGTTATGGCGAAAATTCTTGTCGGCCAGCACGGCCGGATCCATCATCGCCGGATCGACCCCCGTGACGTGCAGCCCCTGCGATAACAAATACTGCGACGCCCCTCCCGGCGCCGAGCCGATCTCGACGCACTTTTCACCCGGCTGGATAGGAAACTCCGACCACAACACCGCCTCCTGCATCTTCAGCCAGGCGCGAGACACGGCATGTTCGGGCAGTTCCGCCTGCAAAAATCCCCCCGGCCAGTTCGCTGCCAGCGAATGGAGCGAATGAATCCCCACCCACCACTCCTCCGGCGTCACGACAATCACATCCGCCGCGAGTGCGTGATCCATCTTTCCCCCCCTTAGCAAGGGGGGGGTCGGGGGGATCGCGCGGCCTGCTTTTCCAACTCCCGGTTCAGAATCAGCTCCGCCAACCCCGTTCCCGTCCGGCGTCTTCTCTCTCACCAACCGCTCCACCTCCTGCGACTCCGCCGTGATCCCCGGTTCATAGCCCCGAAATCCAGGCGACGCTCGGTCGCGCGGCCATACATTAACTTGCGAGACAGACCAATCTCCGATTAGCTTCCAGACGGTTTGCGCCCTGTCCGCCAGAGCGGCGTCGGTCGCTTTGCCCAGACATAATCCTGCCGCGCGCGCGAACGCCAGCCGCGCATCCCAGTCGTCCGGCAACTTGGCATTCGGCGGTACTTTGAACGTCAGGAACCCGGGACGCGAAAACGCGAATCGGAGCCTGGGCCATTCGCGCGCGACCTCGTGCTTCAGCGCGGCCTCGGCCCCGACCTGGCACGTCACGAACACAAAAGTCGCACTTCCCGATGACTCGCTTTCCTCGGGCGGTGGCGGGACGACGACCTGTTGCTTGGAAATTCGCTGGCTCGCAATTCGCTCTTCAATGGAGTTGCCGCGGCGCGACCGTTGTTTCCTGATGGCCTGTTTCATGGTCCCATTGTAGCGGTCGCCGTCGCTGTTTGCATTCTGCCCATCACGACCCTACGATCACGCCATGCCCACGAAAAAACGTCGTCACGCGCCTCTCGACAGCGGCCGGCAGCCTGTTCCGGTGCGGATTGCGGCCGAGCTATTGACCCAGCGAACTCTCGATATTCCCGCCGGGGAACCGCTGCCGACAGTCCGGCTCAGTTCCGTCCGGCGGCATCCGCATCTGTTCCGCAAATTGATTGGAGATGTCGATTCCTCGGCACGTCCCGGAGATCTCGTCGCCGTTTACACGCCGCAGGGAGAGCTGTTCGGCCACGGTCTCTACAATCCTCGGGCCGAGATCACGGTGCGAATGCTGAGTTTCGAGCGTGAGCCCCCCGGAGCAGAATTCTGGAATGAACGCCTGCGTCGGGCGGTGGAATTACGGCGCGAGATGCTGCGGCTCGATATGGTGGCCGATTCCTATCGTGTCGTGCATGCCGAGGCGGACGGCTTGCCAGGCCTGGTTATCGATCGTTATGGAGACGTTCTCTCGGCCGAGGTTTTCAGCCTGGGCATGTACCAGCGCTCGCGGGCACTCGTGGCCCGGCTGGGTGAGATGCTGGGCACCAGGCACAGTCTGATTCAAGTTCCGGTGCAGGCGCATGGCCAGGAAGGGTTCCTGGCCGATCCCATCCGATCGGCGGAGATGCCCGCAGAAGTGACGGCCAGCGAGTTCGGGACGCAGTTTCGAGTATGCTTCGAGGAGGGGCACAAAACCGGGTTCTTCTGCGATCAGCGGGACAATCGCCGCCGGCTGGCTGATTTCTGTTCCGGCAAAACAGTGCTCGATCTGTGCTGCTACACCGGCGGCTTCGCGATCCAGGCCAAACGATTGGGCCAAGCCGCCGACGTCACGGCGGTCGATCTGGACGAACAGGCCATCGCGATCGCCCGCGACAATGCCCGCCTCAATCAGCAAAAAGTGAATTTCGTCCACGCCGAAGTCTTCGGCTATATGCGCGACATGCTGGCCAACGGCCGCACGTTCGACGTCGTTGTGCTCGATCCGCCGAAACTGATCCGCAATCGCCGTGAGTTGGAAGATGGTACCCGCACGCATCTCGATCTCAATCGGCTGGCGATCCAACTGGTCGCAGACGGTGGACTATTATTGACCTGCACCTGTTCGGGCCTATTGGAAGAAGCCGAGTTCCTCCGATTGGTGCAGACGGCGGCCCGGCAGGCAGGGCAGCCGCCAATGGCTGGGACGGGCGAACGCACGGTTCACACGTCGCCGCGATTCAATTTGCAGATCCTGGCAAAAACAGGCGCCGCCCCCGATCATCCCGTCGCTGCCGATTGCCCGGAGACCGAATACCTGAAAGCCGTGTGGGCGCGCGTCACGCGCTACGGTGACTAACGAATATCAATTAGCCGCGAATAAACGCACATCTCATTCAGCGAACGTCGTCATTGCCCATGAATTCGCGTTCATTTGCGTTTATTCGCGGCTCCCATTTTGGTTGAGTCAAGCGTGAATGGGCACTCGGCTGCGCCTCGGCGCTAAACGGGTTTTCGTTCGCTCAACGTCTCTATTCTCTTTTCTCTACTCACTCTTCACTCTTCTCGCTATCGAGCATTGAACGCCCCAGCTCATGAAACATCTCGACCCGGACAAGATCCACGTCATCGTCGCTACTGACTGCGGCAGCACGACGACGAAGGCCATTCTCATCGAGAATATCGACGGCCATTATCATCAGACCTTTCGAGGAGAAGCGCCGACGACCGTCGAAGAACCGGTCGCCGACGTGACGATCGGCGTCGTCAACGCGCTCACCGAGTTGCAGGAACTGGCCGGACGTCGGCTCATCGATGACCAGGGACAGATCATCCGCCCGGCCAGCGGCAAGAATGGCTGCGACATTTACATTTCCACATCCAGCGCCGGGGGCGGATTGCAGATGGTTGTCGCCGGTGTCATCAAGGAAATGACGGCTGCTAGCGCCAAACGGGCGGCACTGGGAGCCGGCGCGATCGTCATGGAAGTCTTGGCCGCCAACGACAAGCGCAAGCCTCACGAGCAGATCCAGCGGATTCGCGAATTGCGACCCGACATGCTGCTCATCTCCGGGGGGACCGACGGCGGAAACATCAACCAGGTTGTGCAGATCGCCGAACGGATCGCTCCCGCCCGGCCGCAGCCTCGCTTCGGCGGCGAATACAAGATGCCGGTGATCTTCGCCGGCAACAAAGAAGCCGCGCCCATCGTGCAGCAGACATTCGACGACAGCGTGGCTCTCACCGTAGTCGACAATCTGCGCCCCGTCCTCGAGCGCGAAAATCTGGGGCCGGCCCGCGACGAGATCCACGACCTGTTTCTCGAACATGTGATGGCCCACGCGCCCGGCTATGCCAAATTGATCGCATGGGCCGACGCGCCGATCATGCCCACTCCCGGCGCCGTCGGCAACATTCTGCAGACCATCGCGAAGAAGCAGAACATCAACGTCGTGGGGGTCGATATCGGCGGAGCGACGACCGACATGTTCAGCGTTTTTGAGGGAGTTTTCAACCGCACCGTCAGTGCCAACCTGGGAATGAGCTATTCGATCTCGAACGTCGTCGCCGAGGCGACATTGCCCAACGTGCTGCGCTGGGTTCATTTCGATATGGACGAACGCGAGCTGCGGAACCGGGTGAAAAACAAGATGATCCGCCCGACGACGATCCCGCAGACGCTGGAAGCGCTCGTCTTCGAACAGGCCATCTCGCGCGAGGCGCTGCGCCTGGCCTTCATCCAGCACAAGGATTTCGCCACGACGCTCAAAGGAGTGCAGCAGCAGCGAAACGTCGGCGAAATGTTTTCGCAATGGGCGGGAGGGCAGAGCGTCGTCGACAACATGCGGCTCGATTTGCTGATCGCCTCGGGAGGCGTGCTGTCCCACGCACCGCGGATGCAGCAGACTGCCGCCATGCTGATCGACGCGTTCGAGCCGGAAGGCTTTACGACTCTCGCCAAAGACAGCATCTTCATGATGCCGCACCTGGGAGTTCTGGCCGAAGTCCATCCGCAGGCGGCTCTCGAAGTATTCGAGAAGGATTGTCTCGTCTATCTGGGAACCTGTGTCGCCGCGAAGGGGCAAGGCAAACCGGGCAAAGATTGTTTTACGTATCGGATCAGCGGGAAAACGCTGAATGAATCAGGGACGATGCCTTGCGGCGAGATCAAGCTCTTGCCATTCGGGGCAGAGGAGACCGCGCAGGTCGTCGTGGAGCCGACCCGGCATTTCGATCTCGGGGCTGGATTCGGTAAAAAGATCGAGCGTGAAGTCCGCGGCGGCACCGTCGGCCTGATTCTCGACGCTCGCGGCCGCCCCCTGGAACTGCCCGCCGATCGCCTCGCCTGCCGCGAAGCCACGACCCGCTGGGTGAAGGCCCTGGATCTGTATTAATCCAGCGAGCATTGTATTTAACCCGGCCGGTGGGTTCCGCGCACTGCATCGCAACGAGTTTCAAATGTTATTTGCTGAAGCCGCGAATAAACGCGAATGAACGCAAATCCCTTTCAGTGATCGCCGTCACTGCCCGTGAATTCGCGTTCATTTGCGTTCATTCGCGGCTAA
>DASYAR010000251.1:0-21294 GCA_036501235.1 Planctomycetaceae bacterium | reverse complement strand
TTCAGCGTTTCATCGACGGTATGCACGCTTTGCTGACCGGCGCCCAGCGTGACGGTCGGTAGGCCACGGGCGGAAAGCCAGTTGGCGTCCAGACCACCGTTGCTGATCCGTGTGACCGGGGCCAAACCGATGGCGCGAATGGCGCCCAGCGCCGCCTGAACGGTGGGCTCCGATTCCGGCAGTCGAAACGATTCGTATTTCAAGCTTGCTTCGAAGCGGATTCGGCCTGACTTCCCGGCGTCGTTCTTGACGGCCTTGGCCGCTCGTTCGAAGGCCTTGCGAAATTCGTCGACGAGCCGTTTGCGGAAGACCAGGTCGTGGCTGCGGACCTCGGCACGCAGTTTCACCGCCGGCGTCACGACGTTCGTTGCATCGCCGCCGGCAATGACGCCGATGTTGCTGGTACCCGTGTGTTTACCTTTGACGATCAAGCCGTGCCAGCCGTTTTGGTGCAGATCAGCAATGGCGATCCCGGCGATTCCGATCGCGCTGACGCCTCCTTCCGGATGCACGCCTGCGTGGCTGGCAATGCCCTGCACTTCGATCGCCAGATCATAAGCCCCCGTCGCGCCGATGCAGGCAGTCGCCGCCGAGCCGCCGTCCCAGTTGAAGCACAACTTGGGATTCCCCAACTTCGGCAGGCTCACATAGCGCGCACCATATAAGCCGATCTCTTCCTGGACCGGCCAGAATAGAGTCAGCGGCGGGTGTGGCAAGCCTTGTTTGACGATTTCGAGGATCGATGTGAGCAAGACGGCGGCACCGCTACGGTCATCGCCCCCCAGGGCCGTTTCGGGATCGGCCGAGGTGATCTCCTTTCCCTTTCGGACCGGCTTCGACCCGACGCACAAGGGGACCGTGTCGAGATGAGCCATCAGCAGCCGTCGCGGACGTCGTAAAGTGCCGGGCAGGGTGACGATCAGGTTGCCAACTTCACCTCCTGCCGGGCTTTTCTTGTGGACCTGGTCAACGGCGATGGCCGACTGCGGGACGCCGGCCTTCTCCAGTTCGCCGGTGATCCGCCGCACGACTTCCCCTTCCTCGCAACTCTTGCCGCGGATAGCCATGAGCGACATGACCCGTTCAATCGCGGCTTTTTCGTCGATCTGCGGAACAGCGGACGTCGATTTCGACATGATCGTGAATCCGGGCAATGGGCAGAATGTTATTCCGAAGGACTGCGAGCATCGGAATATCCTTGAAATGGGCTGGAATCACAACCCATCACCGCATCTCGGAAGGGATCGGTTTCCAGGGAATTATTGAGGAATGCAGGAATCCAGGAGAACGATTTTGAGGACGACGCGAGGTCCGTCATTTCCTGGTCTCTTGCCTTCCTGCTTTCCTGAGATTTACCTGGGAAGCGCCCGAATGGCAAATTGGGATCCTGGGAGCCCAATTTTGACCTGCAATGAAAATCAAAATCGGAAAACCGACGCGACGTGACGCCTTCGCGACCGTGCCAGATGGCATCCCAGGGCCAAGCAGGCCGACTTAGAAAATCCCAAGCTGGTCGCGGGCTTCGTCGGTCATACGGTCGGGGGACCAGGGGGGGCTAAGGACCAATTTGATCTCGGCCGTCGTGACCCCTTCCACCTTTTCCAGCGCCAGCTTCGACTGCTGCACGATCTGCGGACCAGCGGGGCATGCGGGACTCGTTAGCGTCATCTCGACTTTGACGGTCGCTTCTTCCTGCTCGATCCCATACACGAGCCCCAGATCGACGATGTTGATCATCAACTCAGGATCAATCACCTGTTTGAGCGCTTCGAGCAATGCCACTTCGTCAGCCATGAATATGCTCCTTATAGGGCGCCAAGCAGGATGTTGTTCCCCTCGACGCGGACTTCGAACGTGGCGATGGGCTCGACCGCCGGCATGCACAGGGGCCGACCGGTGCGCACGTCGAACCGCGCGCCGTGCCGGGGACATTCGATCGACGTGCCCGCCAGCTTGCCGTCGGTGAGAGGCTGGCCGTCGTGCGAGCAGACGTCTTCGACGGCGTAAAAATCATCGCCGATACGGAATAACAGCACCGCGCGATCGTCGAACACCAGCGACTTTCTGCCGCCAGAGGGGATTTCGTCGAGCGTGGCGACCTGTTGAAATTCAGACATATTCTTCGCAGTTCCCGGGGCTAGCGGTCGATCCCCAGTTTGCGTTTGACCGCCGCGCTCAGCGTTTCTCGAACCGCGTCGACGGCAATGCGATCGTAAACTCCGTGGAAGAATCCTTCGACGATCATGTGCATGGCCTCGAATCGCGACAGGCCGCGGCACATGCAGTAGAAAATCTGCTCGGCATCGACCCGGCCGGCTGTCGCGCCATGAGTGCAGCGCACGTCGTCGGCTTCAATTTCGAGGCCGGGGATAGCGTCGGCCCGGCAATCGGGGCTGAGGAGCAGGCTGTCGTTCCGCTGATAGCCGTCGGTCTTTTGCGCGTCGGGATCGACGCGAATCATGCCGCGCCACACGACGCGGGCCTGGTCGCGCAGCACGTCTTTGTACAACAGGTCGCTGCGCGTGTCGGGGGCCTTGTGCGTCTGCTGCGTGTAGTACGACAATAGTTGCCGGTCGGTCGCGAAGGTGACGCCATTGACTTCGCCTGAGGCGCCGCGCCCGTCGAGCGAAACCTCTTGATGAATGTGTGCCAGCCGCGCGCCGATGCCGCCCACGGTCCATTGCAGCGATCCGTCGCGGGCGACGCGGCCCGCCTGATGGGCCAGGTGCCACACGTGCTGGTTCCAGTTCTGGAGCTGCACATACCGCAAATTGGCCCCTTGGCCGACCAACAGCTCCACCGCCCCGACGTGTAAGCCGGAATTCTCGGTCGTCGTCGAGCCGGTTTCCTCGAGCAGCGTGGCCGAGGCCCCTTCTTCGAGAATGACGAGCGTATGACTGAAATCTGCCACGTCGGCAGCCGACAGGCCGATCAGGCTATAGAGCGGCGCTTCGACCGCCACGTTGCGAGGCACATAGAGCACTGTGCCACCCGTCCAGAAGGCCGCATGCCAGGCGGAAATCCGGTCGGCCTCGGGAAGCACGGCCCGCGCCATCAGGTGCGGCTCGAGGGCCTGGCGATGGTCGCGCAACAAGTCCGACAGCGATCCGAACAACACTCCCTGCCGCGTCAGCTTTTCGTCGAGACGTGAGGCGACGGCATGCCCGTCGATGTGCGTTACGCCGCCGCCGAATTCGGCGCTTTTTTCGAGGAGCGTTTCGAACTGCACCGGCCCTGCGGCAACCACGCTGGGAGCGAACCGGCCGGGCTGAAACGTACGCAAGTCGACGCGTTTGTATTCTTCCGGATTGAGCGGCTCGGCCAGCTTCTGCTGATAGATTTCGAACGCAGCGCGCCGGCGATCGGTGATCCAGCCGGATTCGTTGCGAGTGGCAACAAACGCGTCGAACTGTGCCGACGTGAAGCCTGGGGTCTTCACTGTGCGACCTACGGGTGATGAAAGCGTGGACGGCATGGGTGAGACTCGGTGCGGACTGAACTGTGGAGGGAGGGCTGAGAGACGCGGGGTGCCACCGGGGGACTTGCATCCCCCACTCGCTGGAACGAATTCCTCCGCGAGAATTAACCGACAGAGCCTTCCATCTGCAATTCGATGAGCTTATTCATTTCGACCGCATATTCCATCGGCAGCTCTTTGACGAGTGGTTCGATGAAACCGGTGACGATCATCGACGCGGCTTCGGCCTCCGTCAAACCGCGGCTCATCAGATAGAAGAGTTGATCTTCGCTGATCTTCGAGACGCTGGCTTCATGCTCGATCGTTACGTCATCCTGATCGATCTCGATATACGGATAAGTATCGCTACGGCTGGCGCTGTCGAGGATCAACGCGTCGCAAACGACGTTCGACTTGCAGCCGACAGCCCCTTTGACGACTTTCGCCAGGCCGCGGTAACTGGCCCGGCCGCCCCCCTTCGAAATGCTCTTCGAAATGATGCGGCTGTAGGTGTTGGGAGCGCAATGCACCATCTTGGCGCCCGCATCCTGATGTTGCCCCGGGCCGGCAAAGGCAATCGACAAAGTCTCGCCCCGTGCGCCCGGTTCCATCAGATAGATGGCCGGGTACTTCATCGTCAGCCGCGAGCCGAGGTTGCCGTCGACCCATTCCATAAGCGAGTCGCCGTAGGCCATCGCCCGCTTGGTGACGAGGTTATACACGTTGCTTGACCAGTTTTGAATCGTGGTGTACCGGCAGCGGGCGTTGCGCTTGACGATGATCTCGACGACCGCCGAGTGCAGGCTTTCGGAACTGTACGTAGGAGCGGTGCAGCCTTCGACGTAATGGACCGAAGCCCCTTCGTCGACGATGATCAGCGTCCGTTCGAACTGACCCATGTTCTCGGAATTGATGCGGAAATAGGCCTGCAAGGGGAAGTCGATTTTGACTCCCTTGGGGACGTAGATGAACGAGCCCCCCGACCAGACGGCCGAGTTGAGGGCCGCGAACTTATTGTCGCTCGACGGAATCACCGTGCCGAAATACTCTCGGAATAACTCCGGATGGTCGCGGAGTGCCGAGTCGGTATCGGTGAAGATCACCCCCTGCTTCGCCAGGTCTTCCTGCAGAGAGCCGTAGACCACTTCCGATTCGTATTGCGCCTTGACCCCGGCCAGGTGCTTCTTTTCGGCTTCGGGAATTCCCAGGCGGTCATAGGTGCGGCGGATGTCTTCGGGAACGTCGTCCCAGCTCTTTTCCTGGTTGCTCGAAGCCTTGACGTAATAGTGAATGTTCTGGAAATCGAGATGGCTTAAGTCGCCGCCCCAATTGGGCATTGGCTTCTTGAAGAAGATCTCGAGTGCGTTCAACCGGAATTCCCGCATCCAATCGGGCTCGTGCTTCATCTCCGAAATCTGGGAGACGATGTCGCGATCGAGCCCTTTGCGGGCGGTGAACACGTATTTGTCGATCGGATCGTGGAAACCGTACTGGTAATCCCCGACGCCGACTTCATTGTCGAATGCTGTTTTCAAGTCCGTTGACACGATGATTTACTCCTGAGGCGGAAATCCGGGGGCTCACACCCCCGGCTCGCCTGAGTTAATTGAAATCAAACTTTCGCCGCGACAGGCCCGACGGGCTTGCGTGCGGCAGCTTCCTCTTCTTCTTCAGCGGCGACGTCGGGATGACGGGAGCGAATCCCGGCATAACCCTGGTCATGCAATTCATGGGCCAGCCCAGCGTCACCATTTTCGACGATTCGCCCGGCCAACATCACGTGAGTCTGTTGTGGTATGTTGATTTCCAGCAGCCGTTCGTGGTGCGTGATGATGACGATCGCCATGTCGGGGCCTGAGAGACGCGAAATGGCCTGGCTCACGAAACGCACGGCGTCGCTGTCGAGACCGCTATCGGTCTCATCGAGAATTGCGAACTTGGGACGCAGCATCGCCAGTTGCAGAATCTCCATTCGCTTCTTCTCGCCCCCCGAAAAGCCGTCGTTCAGGTAGCGGCGTGCGAATTCCGGTTCGATATCCAACTCTTGCATCCGTGACTTCAGCTCAGTGCGGAAGTCCTTCATCTTGATCAGCCCTTCCCCTTCTTTGCGGTCGGGGTTGCGGACGTTTGTCACGGCATGCCGCAGGAAATCGGCCACCTTCACGCCAGGAATCGTGACCGGATACTGAAACGCCAGAAACAATCCCATGCGGGCGCGAGCATCGGGTTCCAGCTCGGCCAGGCTGACCCCATCGATCGACACACTCCCATCGACGACTTCGTATTTCGGATGTCCCATGAGGGCGTAGGCCAGGGTGCTCTTGCCTGATCCGTTGGGCCCCATCAGGGCGTGGATTTCCCCTTGCCGCACTTCAAGATTGACCCCCTTCAGGATCAGCTTCTCATCGACGGCGACACACAGGTTATCAATCTTCAAAACACTCGGCATATCACTTGCACTCTATGCTGAATTGTTAGCTTGCACTCAATCAAGCCCACAGGCCGCGTCCTGTGGATCCGCATCAAATTCGATTTCAAACCTCAACCAGTTCTGGAATTGCCGCGTACCCGTTGTGATGGGGCACCGGCAGATCGTCGCTCACGCCGCGCGCGAGCCGCTTCGACTTGATTTTGTCCTGAATTCGCATCAAACCTTCGAGCAGCGCCTCGGGACGAGGGGGGCAGCCCGGAACATAGACGTCGACTGGAACGACCAGATCGACTCCCTTCACCACGTGATAACCCCATTTGAAATAGGGACCGCCCCCCACCGTGCAGGCCCCCATCGCGATAACGTACTTCGGATCGGGCATTTGTTCGTACAACCGTCGCACCCGGCTGGCCATCTTGAACGTCACTGTCCCGGCGACGATCATCAGGTCGGCCTGTCGCGGCGTGGCCCGAAAAGCCCCGGCGCCGAAGCGATCGAGATCGTAACGGCTGGCGCCGGCAGCCATCATCTCGATGGCGCAACAGGCCAGGCCGAAGGTCATCGGCCAGATACTCGCCTGGCGGGCCCAGTTCATTCCTTGTTCGAGCGTGGTGGTAATCACGCTCTCTTCGAATCGCCCCTCGATCCATGTCATGGTTGTATCTCGTTTGCCCCTGTTTGATTCTTGTCCGTTAACTGCAACCCGAAACAAGTGGAATATGATTAACCGGCGGCCGCCTGCGTTTGCAACTCTGCCGCCTCGAATTCGCAGCAATGATGGCCGTCGAGACAGCAATGCGTCAGGCGCACTTCCGTCCCCAGCGCCTGCTCGAACACTTCCCGCTCCAAGCCGCAGATGCCGCGATCTTCTTCAGCCAGCTCCTGGTAAGGACAGTTATTTTCCCGCAAAATGGGCAACGTCCCGGCTGCCGTGCCGACTTCCACATCATAACCGCGGCTCAACAGGGCATTCCCCAGCCGTTTCATGCGATCCTGTAGGCGCTCATCCGCGAAGGTTCCAAGTCGAGAAACGAGTGCATGGCGAATCCGTTGCGTGATCTGCTCGCGAATCTCAGGATCAGAAATCTGGCGAATCTCGCGCCACAGAATGAGGGCCAGATCGCCATAGTTGTCGCCAAGTTGGCGTAACCCCTTTTCGGTGACGCGATAGACGTAATGCGGTCGGCCGCGGCCATTGCGAACGAGCTCGCGGGCCACAAATTGCTGCCCTTGCAAACGCCACAGCCGCTGACGAATGGCCGTCGCCGTAACTCCAATGGCCGCACAGATATCCTGCACAGTTTTAGGACCAATGCGATGCAATTCGTTGAGGAATTCGCCGTCTGATTGTTCGAGGACTATTTTCATTGCCGACAAACCTCTGCGAAAAACACTCAACCCTTTTGTTTGAATCGGGTTATGGTCGCTCTGCGCGACAAAATCCGAACCGTCGTCTATTGCGATTGTAGAGAACCAAGATAATTTCGACAACCGTAATTGTGCAAAAAGCCTTTGAATTCCAAATGCTGGGAATTGTTCGTATCCGTGTTCATCCGTGTCCACCTGTGGCTAAACTCCTTACTTGATCCCTGCCCAGATCGATCATTGCCTTCGTCCCTCGAGATGCAAATATGCCAACTCACGACTGCCTCAGCTATCGGCGATTGATTTCCGGCCTGACATTGTTGATCGCCATCGCATCACCCAAAGGATTCGCGACCGCGGCCGACGAAGCCGATTTGATTCTCCATCACGGGAAAATCGTCACCGTCGACGACAAATTCACGGTGGCCGAGGCGCTGGCTGTCAATGAGGGCCGGATTCTTGCCGTCGGCGGCAATGCCGAGATCATGAAACTGGCCGGCTCCCAGACACGGAACATCGACTTGCAAGGCAAGACCGTTCTGCCGGGGCTGGCCGATTCGCATGTCCACCCGACGGCGGCGTCGACGTATGAATTCGATCATCCCATCCCCGAGATGGACACGATCGCAGACGTTTTGAAGTACATCGGTACTCGGACCGCGGCTGTCGAGAAAGGACACTGGATCGTCATCCGCCAGGTGTTCATCACCCGCCTCCGCGATCAGCGCTATCCCACACGGCAGGAGCTCGACCTAGTCGCCCCCGAACATCCCGTGATGTTCGCCACCGGCCCCGATGCCTCGTTGAATTCGCTGGCCCTCTCCCGGAGTGGCATCAACCGCGACTTCCAGATCACCGACGGCGGCCCCGGCAAAATCGAGCGCGATGCCGATTCGGGCGAGCCAACCGGCATCCTGCGGAGCTGCACGCGATTGGTCAAAACGGGTTCGACCGGGAAGTCCGCCAGCGAAACAGAAAAACTCGATCGCCTGAAGCGGTTGCTGGCGGATTACAATTCGGTGGGGATCACCAGCATTGCCGACCGCGACGCCGGCGACGACGCCGTCGCGCTGCACAAGACCCTGCGCGACCGTGGGGAACTGACGTGCCGGGTGTTTCTGAATTTGTCGGTCGACGCCCAGGCACCGCTCGAAGCGATCGAAATGCGGATCAAAAAGGCGGCCGCCGACCCGCTGCACCAATACGACAATCGCCTCTGGCTGCGCGGCATCAAATGCTACCTCGACGGGGGCATGCTCACCGGCAGCGCCTACATGCAACAGCCGTGGGGAGTCAGTCGCATCTATTCGATCACCGATCCCGAGTATCGCGGACTCCGATTCATCGAACCCGAAAAACTTCGGGCCATCGCCCGCCTCGCGCTCGAGAACGACTTGCAGATGACGGCTCATTCCGTGGGCGACGCCGCCGTGCAGACGCTGATTGACGCCTATGCCGCGGTCAATGCCGACCTGCCGCTCCGCGACCGCCGACCGTGCATCACCCATTGCAACTTCATGAGCCTCCAGGCGATCGAGCAGATGCATCACCTGGGGATCGTCGCCGACTTGCAGCCAGCGTGGCTGTGGCTCGACGGAAAGACGCTGCTCACGCAGTTCGGCTCGGAACGGCTGGCGTACTTCCAGCCGTACAAGACGCTGTTTGATCGCGGTGTCGTCATCGGCGGCGGGTCGGATCACATGCAGAAAATCGGCAGCCTGCGCTCGGTGAATCCGTACAACCCGTTCCTGGGAATGTGGATCACGCTGGCGCGCCAGCCTCGCCGTGCGGATCAGCCGCTGCATCCCGAACAGCGAATCACGCGCGAGCAGGCGATTCGGCTGTATACGATCAACAACGCGTTCCTGACGTTCGAAGAAAAACAGAAAGGTTCGCTCGAACCAGGAAAGCTCGCTGATTTCATCGTCCTCCAGCAAGACATCCTGACCTGCCCCGAAGACGCCGTGAAAGACATCACCGTCGAGCAGACGTACCTGGGAGGCAAGCAGATCTACGCCGCCGCGAAATGAATGTCGCAAAGCCGCACGCAGCCCCTTGCCGATGGTTACGCTGAAAGCGTTACGCAGCACAGCCCTGGGTTGCAAGGCGAAGCCGAGCTACCCAGGGTATGATTCGTATAGCTTCAACCCTGTATGGGTTGCGCAACGCGCCTGATCGAGGTTTCATCGCTACGGAACCCTTGCAGGGTTCAAATGGAATTTGTGGTTTCGTACCCGGGGTTGCCCGGAATAACCGTTCAACCCCGGGCTGTGCTGCTTAACCCCTGCGGGGTATGTTGCAATTCACGACGGTTCTAGAGTCCGTTCTCCCTAAATTCTTATTTCCGTCCGCACGCACCGCAGATCCATCTCGAACTCGATCTCCTCGATCGGCGGCCGCGTGTAGTGCCAATGCACACCGTGAATCGCCGCCGCCCCGATCCGGCCCAGGATCACCTGTGGTAATAATCCGCCGATCGGATGAATCGTGTAGACGTCGACCGTCGTCACCTGCGACCAGTTGCCCCCAAGCTCGCGTAATCGATTCTCCATCAGGTCCATGACGAATGTCGCTTTCGCCGTCAGCCCGCGTGGCGACGTATCGCCCAATGCGACGATCGACTCTCGCGCCAGCACACCTTCCGGCAGTTCGCCGCCCCCGGCGACAATAGTCGTCGCGGCCGGCATGCCGGCGGTCGGCTGCGTGTACGAGAATCCATACAGCACCGGTTCGCTCGGTGCCGCAACAACCGGTGCCACGTTCGTGCGCGGCACCGGATTGACGCCGTTCACGAACACGCCCCAACTCGCCAGGATCGCCGCGTACTCGGCATTGAATGCCCCGAATCCGGCAAACGTGTAAGGCTCTGGCGACCGCAGCTCGACCCCGCACAGCGCCGCCTTGGGCCGTCCGCGGTTCACCAAGTGCTGCGCGATGCGCTCGAACCCGTTGCGGTACGGCAGTGGCTGCTGAAACGTGGCATGGACGATTTCGAATCCAGGCGAAGAAACGACGCCACACGAATACGGTGCAATTCCCGGAAGGAAGCGATAGTTACCGGCGGGATGATCGATGAGTGGCATACTCGTCGAAGCGTAGGCATTGCAGTTAATGTTTGTCAAACAACACCATTCGTCACTCACCCCAGCGACCTCCTCTCGTCCTCTCGTTCCCACGCTCTGCGTCGCTCTCGAGCCGAAGTTTTTCGCAGTCGGCCCGCCCCACCCTCCCCCTCTGCCCGACCCCCGCAAGCCACCAGCTATCTCATCGGCAAACATTTGTGCGACTTCTCATAAATCACATTTTATAACTGCTATTACAAATGTAAAGATATATTATTATTAACTACTAAGAAACAGCAGAAAACAGGACGAGCACATGGAACCGCAGAGAGCGCAGAGAATCAGGGGGACGGACGGAAGAGGCCTCATGCCAAGGCGCAAAGGACTTTGGGAGTTGCCGTACCCGATTCGTCACGAACATTCTCGGTCAATTGCTTGCGGTGCTGGTCGATGCCGACCTACAACATCATATGGTCCTCCTGGTCCATGAAATGACCTTGCCTTGGCGATCCTCACAAGGGATACGCCGTACACGGCCATCATCCCGGGGGGACCACTCTCTTTCATGGCATCACTCGACGCGTCGGGTAGTTGTTTCTCGCACGTTTCGGCCGTTCAGGATGTCTGCCGTTGTCAATTCGCACACTGGTCACATTGAGTGGAGCATTTCCGCTGCATCGATGTGCGAGTCCTGTTTAATCTGACAACAGTCACTCTTGGAATAAGTGCGAAGATCCGGTATTCCGGTGCAGGCACGCCTGTTCGATAATCTTGGAATTTCTCAACAAAATCCGCGTCCTCCGCGCATAATAGAGCCGCGATTGTCGCCTTGTCCCCAGGGGGAATGCCTGAAAACCGAGAGAGAACGACACGTGTCCGACCAGAGTGCCGGTCAACAATCCGATCGTCAGGCAAAGCTGGAACGGGTGCTCGCCGAGTACTTGCACTCAGTCGAGAAAGGCCGACCGCTCAACCGGTTGACATTGCTGGCAGACCATCCCGACCTGGCCGACGACCTGCAATCGTTCTTTCGTAACCGCGATTCGATCGACCGCCTGGCTGAACCGCTCAAGGCCGCTGTTGACGCCCCGACGCTCTTGAGCACGTCGCAACCGGATTTGTCGCAGCTCGGAACGGCCGTTCGCTACTTCGGCGATTACGAGCTGCTCGAAGAAATCGCCCGCGGCGGGATGGGCGTCGTGTACAAAGCCCGGCAGGTGAACCTGAACCGTGTCGTGGCCTTGAAAATGATTCTGGCAGGTCAACTGGCCAACGACAGTGACGTCAAACGCTTCTATGCCGAAGCCGAGGCGGCTGCCAGCCTCGATCATGCCGGCATTGTGCCGATTTTCGAAATCGGCCAGCACGAGGGGCAGTCTTATTTTTCGATGGCGTTCATCGAAGGGGAGAGCCTCGCGAAAAAAGTCGTCGACGGCCCCCTGCCTCCGCGAGAGGCCGCCGAGATGGTCAGGAAAGTTGCCGAGGCCGTGGAATACGCTCATCAGCGGGGCATCATCCACCGCGACCTCAAGCCGGCCAACGTCTTGCTCGATGGGCGGCAGCAGCCGAAAGTCACGGATTTCGGCCTGGCCAAGCACACGGAAGGTGATTCGGGACTCACGGGAACCGGCCAGATTCTGGGAACGCCCAGTTACATGCCGCCCGAGCAGGCCGCGGGCAAGCTGGACCAGATCGGTCCACATTCCGACGTCTATGCTCTGGGGGCGATTCTGTATTGTCTCACGACGGGCCGTCCGCCGTTTCAAGCGGCCAGTCCGATCGACACGATCAAGCAGGTGCTGGACCAGGAGCCGGCGGCACCGCGGCAACTCAACCGGCACGTGCCGCTCGATCTGGAAACGATGACGCTCAAATGCCTGGAAAAAGAACCGGCCCGCCGCTATGCGAGATCGGCGGATCTGGCCGACGAACTGGGGCGTTTTTTGCGCGGTGAACCGATTTTCGCGCGGCCCATCGGCAGCCTCGCGCGGAGCTGGCGGTGGTGCCGGCGGAACCGCGTCGTGGCGACGCTCCTGGGAGCGGTCACGGTGCTGGTGGCGACGGTGGCCATCGTCTCGACGATCGCGGCCCTGCGACTCGATGCAGAACACAAAGAGACGCAGAAGCTCCTGAAGATCACACAAGATGCCGTCGAAAAAACGAAACAAGCGGAGCACGCCGCGACGCACCGGCTGTATGCTTCGCTCGTGGATCAGGCCCGGGCCAATCGCCTGAGCCGGCGCATCGGCCAGCGTTTCAAGACGCTCGACGTGTTACGGGAGGCCAGCCAGATGGCTCAAGAACTGAGGCTTCCCGAAGAAGATTTCCTGAAGCTGCGAAATGAAGCGATCGCCTGCCTGACTCTGACCGACGTGCGAATGGCCCGGGAATGGGAGGGTTGGCCCACCGGTTCGCATACCGTCGAATTCGACGGAGCGCTCGAGCGCTATGCCCACACCGATCGGGAGGGGAACGTCAGCATTCGGCGCGTGGCAGACGGCACCGAATTATGGAATCTCCCCACCACCAGCCCCGGACAAGCCTGGACAGTCCTGAGCGCCGACGGCCACTTCATGACTGTCACGGCTCCAGATGGAATCAAGGTCTGGGATCTCTCGGGCCACGAGCCGCGCGTCATGCTGCAACGACTTGCGGAGGGGAACGTCGCCTTCAGCCCCAACAGCCGCCAACTTGCCATTCGGGCCGTCAACGGTGTCGTAACCCGATTCGAATTGCCTTCGGGTCGGGAACTGAATCGAATCTCAACAGAGGTGTCGGGCGGACCGATCGCGTACCATCCCGACGGACGGCAACTGGCGGTCGGCCACCAGGCGGGAGTGCAGATCCGCGACGTCGAAACGGGAACCGTGAGCAAATACCTGCTTCATGCCGGCGGCTGTTATTTTGTCGGCTGGCACCCAAGCGGCAAGACGGTGGCGGCAGTGGGGCCGGACAGGACGATCCAGATCTGGGACGTTTCCACCGGCAAAGCGACAATCCAATTGAAAGGTCACACCAATGACGGAATCTATTTCGCGTTCAGCCACAACGGCGATTTGCTGGCGAGCACCGGTTGGGGCCAGCCGTTGCGTCTCTGGGACCCACGAACCGGCGAGTTGCTGTTCCAGCACCCTGTCGGGATGCAGTCTCTGCGTTTCAGCTCCGATGACCGACATCTGGCCGTGGGAAATTTACAAAACGGAAAACTGGGGCTGATCGAGATCGCTCCCGCGGCCCAGTTCTACCGCACGCTCGTTCGCGACCCGGCGCTGGGACGCGGCGAGTATTTCCCCCCCTCCCTCAGTCCCGACGGACGGCTGCTGGCAGCCGGCATGTCCGACGGCATCGGCATCTGGGATTTGGCCAGCGGCAATCCGCTCAGATTCCTGCCCGGAGGCATGACGTTTTCGGTACTGTTCGAACCTTCCGGCGCCCTGTTGACCAGTGAACCTTCGGGCGTGCGGCGTTGGCCGTTTCAACTCGACGCTGCGGCGCCGGGAACCATTCGTATGGGGCCGCCGCAACAGCTCCCGCTGTTCGGTTTTTCTTCAACCATTTCGCTGAGCCGCGACGGCCAGGTCATCGCCAAGGCCATGTATTCCGGGGGAGCGGTGTGGCATCAGGATCCTTTAATTCCACCGCTGCAACTCGGGCCACACGCCGATGCGCGTTACATCGCGGTCAGCCCCGATGGCTGCCTGGTCGCCACGGGTTCGCACGGCGGCACCAAGGTGAAGATCTGGGATACGAAATCCGGCGAGCTCGTTCGCGAGTTGCCCGTGGAAGGCGGTTCGGGCGTTCTCTTCAGCAGCGATGGTCGCCGGCTCCTCACGAGTTGGAATGGTTTGCGGTTGTGGGCCACCGATTCGTGGCAGGAAGTGCGAACGATCGGAGGAATTGGCGGGGCGGCCTTTTCCCCGGACAATTCGGTCTTGGCCGCGGAACGGGGAAACGGCGTGATCACGCTGATTGATCCGGAAACAGGAGACGAATATGCGAGGCTCGAAGACCCGCATCAGGACCGCGGCGGGTCCCCGTGCTTTTCCGCCGACGGCGCTCAATTGGCGGTCGCCAATTCCGACAGCAATTCGATCCATGTCTGGAACCTCCGCGACATTCGCCGGCAGCTTTCTCGCATGGGGCTGGATTGGAATCTCCCCCCCTACGAGTCTGCCGAAGCGGCAGGAGATGCCGTCCCCCTCGCTGCCCTCGAGGAAGTTCGACTTCTCGGTGGCATCCTGCACGACGGCCAATCGGACGCACAATCCATCGAGCGGCAGGTTCAAAGCGCAACCAGCGGCGATGGCAAAGAGCTCTCGCGGCTGGCTTATGCGCCCGATGGGAAAACGATTGCCCTGGCATGCGGTGGCGGTGACGTGAGATTATGGGACACGACTACGAGCTCTCTGCGTGCCGTGCTGCAGGGCCACACTGCTCCGGCACTGGCGCTCGCATTTGCGCCCGACGGGTCGATTCTGGCCACGGGATCAGGAGACTGGCAAAAGCCCGACGGGCCTGGCGAGATCAAGCTCTGGGATCCGCGAACCGGAGCTTTTCTTGCCGATCTCAAAGGTCACGTCGGGCCGGTGTGGTCTCTGGCGTTCTCGCGAGACGGCAAAACTCTGGCATCGGGTGCAACCGATGGACTCGTCAAACTGTGGGACCCGCTCCGGCGCGCCGCACGTGCGACGCTTGATCCGGGTGTCAGGTTCTGGGTTCGCGGCGTGGCGTTTACGCCCGATGATAAGCACCTCGTATCTTCCCACATGGCCTCTGTCCGGTGGTGGAACCTCGAGACCGAACAGGTGGTCGCCGAATTGAACGGCCATTCGGAAGAGATCAACGCGCTGGCGATCAGTCCCGACGGCACAATGCTGGCGACGGCCAGCCGCGATCAAACGGCAATTGTCTGGGACCTGGCCGCGCAACAAAAACTCGCGACCATCGCGGAGAACAAAGGCTGGGTTACGGACGTCGCGTTTGCGCCCGACGGAAAAGCACTCGCCTTCAGCGTCATGGATGGCTCTGTCAAACTCTGGGACATCGCCCAGGGCCGAATCCGTGCCGCAGGCCGCGATCCGGCTGGATACGCTCTGTGCGTCGGCTTCAGCCCGGACGGATCGACCGTGGCGTCGGGGCAAACGGAACTCGTTTTCTGGAAGTTCGGAATCGGAAAATGAGGCTGACCAACTGTTGACGGCTTCTCGAAGGTCAGTCAAAGACCTGGCGGCTCTGCCAAATCCCCTGCATCACCTGGGCCAGGAACTGCTTTTGGTCCTGAATCCATTGTTTGCAGTGATCGGAGCTCTTGCCTGACGCCTGATCGGTATTGTCTGTTCGCAGCGCCTGTCGCCGGCACACGACAGGGAAAAATCGTGCTCGCGCAACTGCTGGACGCCGTCGATGCAGAGACAGGCCAGCGCTATACCGTGAAGCGGTACGAAAGTACAAAGGTGAAAGTCGGCGATTCGTGGCAGCACGCCGAAATCAGACTTGTGCCCTCCAACCCGGCATTCTCGCCGATCGTCCTGACTGGCGAAAATGACGAACAAGTCAGCGTCGTCGCCGAATTCATCGAAGTCCTGGCGGCTGGAAGCAATCGCGAGCAGCGAAACGGTACGTAAGCCGCGCGCAATCGAGCCCCAGCAGGTGCAGCACTGGCCGAGCCGCAGTGAAATTGTTTGGAATAGATCTCATTCGGCGTCGCGCCCTTTCGCGAGGTGTGCGGGCGATGAACCTTGTGTCAGCCGACAGACGACACAGCCTCAGCGACAATCGCGAAGCTGCTCCTGCAGCAACTGACCAATCTCCTCTGCCGTCAGTTGGGAGGCATTGCCAAAGAAACAGGCCCACTTTTCCAACGGCGTGGCATCGGTCGGCGAATGCACATTCTGATTGTGCTTCGGCAACTCCAGAAAGTGAACCTGAAGATCGTCGATCAGCACGAGACCGTGACGGCCATTCCGCAATCGAAAATCGAGATGCAGACGTTGGATCTTCAGACAAATTCGATGGATTCAGAGGTCTCAAGAACTGGTGGCAAGGGGAATTATTGATCTGGCGGACTCATTGCTGTACACTGAATCAGACGTTTCGTCTCACCGATAGATCTTGCGGGAGGTTGAAGATATGTTCGAATTGCCACGCTCCCTGCAACTGCTCAACCGCGTGGCGTTTCGATTACGCCTGGCGTCGATCGGGGTGCGATTGTACGCGGCGTTTCTCGTCTGTTGCGGTCTGTATGCGGTGCTGCTCATTGCCAGTCGCGTGACTGGATTATGGACCGATTGGCATTTTCGGGAATTGCTCGTGGCGATCCCGGTGGTGGCATTGATCGTCGGCGGGCTCTGGCACCGGCGGCCGACGCGGATGGAAGCCGCGCGGGCCATCGATCAGCGGCACGGAACCAAAGACCTGTTTCTGACGGTTGCCCTGATTGAAAAATCAGCCGGCGAGTATCAGGCACTTGTCGCGAATGCGGCCGAAGAACGGGCCATGAAGCTGCAGCCGGTGGCTGTCGTGCCGTTCCAGTGGTCGCGGCGGCTGGCGCGGTCTGCCTTCGTGGGTTTGCTGGTCGTCGTCGGCGTCTTTGGATTGCCGCAGTGTGATCCGTTTAAGAAGGTCCAGGCGGCCCGCGAGGTTCAGAATAAGCGGAAAGATCTCGAAGACACAAAGAAGGCGACCGATACCAAGCTCGCCAAGCTGCAGAAGGACGAAAGCGACGGTCCGCTGTCGGAAGAAACCAAGAAGGCCATCGAGAACCTCAAGACGGCCCTCAACAAGATGAAGCCCAGCGAGAAGGGGGACAATCTCAAGGAACTGGTCGGCCAGCAGAAATTTCTGGGAGACAAATGGCGCAAACTGAGCAGCGAAAAACTCAAAGAGCTCCTCAGCCAGAATCCGCAGGGGCAGCAGTTCGGGGCGATCAATAAAGACAAGCTGGAGAAATGGACGAAGGAGCTGCAGGAAGGTTCAACCAAATCTCTGCAACAGGAGCTGGAGGAGATCAAGAAAGACCTCGAACAACTCGCCAAGACCGACGACCCGGTGAAAAAGGCCGAGATTGAGAAGCAGATCAAGAAGCGCATGAAAGACTTGTCCGATTTCGCGAACGACAAGGTCAATTCGAAACCTCTCACGGCTGCTTTGCAGCGGGCGATGAAGCAGCTCGAAATGGCGAAAATGGAAGGCATGGACAAAGAGGCCATCGAGGCGGCCGAGAAGTCGCTCGATCTCACGAAGCTGGAGCTCAAGGAAGTCGCCCAGTCGGCGAAAGACCTCAAGGCGCTGGAAGAAGCGCTGAAGGCCATACAGATGGCCAAACAGGTCAATGACGCAGAACGGCTCGATGGCGAGGAAATGGAAGGCACGCAGACGATCGAAGAATACGCCGATTTCTACGCCAAGCTTTTGGCCGAACTGGGTATGACCGAAGGCGAAGGGGACGGAGACGGCGAAGGCCTGGGGGGCGAAGGAATGGGCGAAGGGGGCAAAGCGCCCGAAGATGAATCGATCGCCACGGATTTCAAAACGGAACAATCGCGATCGGCCGTCACGGCCGGAAAGGTGCTTCTCTCCCAGAAGACCAAAGGCCTCAGCGACAAAGGGGACGCGAGCAAGGAATACAAAGGCCTGATCCAGAAGGTCAAACAGGGTTATAGCGAAGCGATTCTGCAGGAGCAGGTGCCCCCCGGCTACCACGAGGGGATCAAGAGCTACTTCGACAACCTCGATAAAACCAAAGGCGACAAGAGCGAGAAGCCCAGTGAGGCTGCTGAAAAAGAGTGAGGCGGAATTTTTTCCGAACCCCAAAAAGGAAAAGAAACTTAACCGCGGATGACGCGGATATACGCGGATAGGGCAGTTGACCTCGTCCCTAATGATCTGCGCGTATCCGTGCCATCCGCGGTTTTCTTCTTTTTGAATTGACGTGAGATTGATGCACTCCAAACGATCGACTTCAACGCAGAGTTGGCTGGCCGCAGGCGTGGTGCTCGTCGCTGTGGCGGTGATTGATTCGATCCAATCTGGCCCTCATGCAGGCGATACCGCGGCACAGATGTTGAAGTCGGAGTTTCTGCAGTGACGCTGGCCGCAGCCTGCGGCTGGAGCCTGGTCCGCAGCCTGGTAATCGCGTTGGCCGCCTGGCCCGTGTGTCGCGCGGAAACGAACTGGCTGCGAAACCTGCCGGAGCGCAAGCGCCGCCTGGTCTGGTGGGTGCTCGTGATTCCCTTTCTGTGCCCCGAACTGTGGGCGGGTTATGCCTGGTCGGGATTCGCCGTACGGCTGGCCGGAACAGGCCTCTGGAATTATCTGCCCGCCAGTCTCTTTCCCACGCCACAGTCGATCGTGCGGCGCGACGGGGCGGTCGACGAGGTCCTGCTGGACCTGTTGTTGTTCCTGCGCGCCATTCCCGTGGGAACATTGGCCCTCTATTTTGCTCCGCCGCCGCTCCTGTCGCGCGAGGCACGGTATTGCCGCGATTTGGCGATCACTCGCAACGTAGGTCAGGCTTTCCAGCCTGACTTCCGGCTGGAAAGCCTGACCTCCTTGCCGGCTTTAGGGCTTGTGTTTCTCGCGGCGTTTCAAGAATTCGAGCTGGCGTCGTTGATCGGCCGGCCCGCCTGGACGGTGTGGTTATTCGACGCACAAGTCGGCGGATTGGCGCTGTCCGAATCGCTGCGCAAGACCGTCCTGCCGGTCATTTGCCAGCTCGCCGTCGTGGTCCCGCTGGCCGTTTTGATTCTGACGCGCCGCGGCCAGCCGGGCGCCAAACGGCATGACGCGCATCGATTGTCGTGGAGTGCGCGGTGCGCGTCGTATTGTGCGGCGATCAGCGGCGTGTTCCTGCTGCTGGTCGTCCCGGCGTGTCTGGTGGGGCAGGCGACATTCAGCGGGTTGCTCCGAGTTGTCCAAAGCCACACGCAGACTCGCATGTTGTTCCACGAAATCTTCACCGGACTGGGGTATGCACTGACGGCGGCACTCGTCAGTACGTTCGTCGTCGCCAGCCTGCTCGAAGCGGCACGGCGTTCGCGATGGGTGGCGGTCGCCATCTGTCTCGTTGCAGTGCCTGGGTTGGTCGGATCGCTCGTCCTGGGTCTGGTGCTGATTCAGCTCTTGCAGCAGCCTCTGCTGCGATTTGCGTACAAGTCGCCGCTGTCGCTGGGAACGGGGCTGGTCTTGTTTCTCGTGCCGCGCGCTTTGCTGCTGCGGTTTCTACTCTGGTCGTCGGCCCGCCCGGCAGGAGAGCACCTGGCCCGACTGCTGGGAGAATCCCGGTCCTCCACAATTCGCGGAACGGCGGGTGAACTGCTGTGGCAGATGCGCTGGCGCGGCGAATTCTGGGGGGTCGCGCTCTTGGCGTATTGGGGATTCTTCGATCTGACGACCGCGTCGCTCCTGGCGCCGGTGACGATAGTTTCGGCGCCGGTGATGCTGTACAATCAGATGCACTTCGGAAAAAACGCAACTCTCTCGGCGTTGGTCCTGCTCACCGTGCTGGTGCCGCTCGCCGTTTTCGCCGTCGCGACAGTGGCGCGGCGCCTGGTCTTTCGCTGGTTCTGGCGATGAATGGTCCCGTCTGGAAGCTGAATCAGGTGACATTGTCGGGACGTCCGCGTCCGCGACTGGCCGATGTCTCGCTGGAGATCGGCCCGGGACTGACTGCCGTCCTGGGACATTCCGGCGCGGGCAAAACGTCTCTCTTGAACCTGCTGGTGGGTTTCGAACGGCCCGATTCGGGCAAGATCAGCGAGTCAATCGAGCGCTCGTCCGACCGGTTGCCGCTCTACTGGTGCCCACCGGGCGATGGGTTGTGGCCGCATCTTACTGTGGCGCAGCATGTTCTGGCAGTCTTGCCGCCCGGTGGCAATCCTCAGACAAAAACGGCAGAATTACTCGCGGCATTTAATCTGGCAGACAAAACCGGGTCCTATCCAGATCAACTCTCGCAGGGAGAATGTTCCCGGCTGACGCTCGTACGCGCCGTGGCGAGCGACGCGCGGGTTTTGGTGCTCGACGAACCACTGGTGCATGTCGACCCGGCAGGTTCGCGGAAGTTTTGGGAACCGTTGCGGCGGTATTGTGGCGAAGAATCGAGAACGGCGGTGGTGTTTTCGACCCATTCGCCGGAGGTCGTGCTCCGAGAAGCGCAGCAGGTGATTTGCCTATCAGAAGGACGGGCCGTGTACTCCGGCAGTGTACAGCAACTCTATTATGATCCGCCCAACGCCGACCTGGCGTGGTGCCTGGGTCCGGCCAATTGGATAGGCGAAGGGGACCTCCGCACCTGGCTCGCAGGACACACGGCCGGTCGCCGCTGCTACCGTCCTGAGGAAGTCGCCGCACAGCCGGCCACCGAAAGCCCGCTCGTCGTCAAATCGACCTCCTTTTCGGGGAGCGTCGCCGAGTTGGAATTGCTCGACGAAAGAACCGGAAATACGCAGCGCGTCTTTCACCGGCCGGCCGGCAATTTGCTCGTGGCGGGGCAGCGCGTCGTGCTGCACGTTGTGGCACTGTTGCTGGTTGCGTTGTTTTTGGCGGGCTGCACGTCGGCCTCTGCCGAGCCGCAACTTTCCGTCCGCACGACGAACAGTTGGATGCTTCCCGCGGAAGAGGCGAAAATTCCGACGCCGCGAGCCTTGCACGTCGGACGCCATGAAGAACTGTTCGTGCTCGACAACGCCGGACGGGTGCTGGTGTATGATCTGGCCGGCAAGCTGCTCCGGCAATGGTGGATGCCCGACTATTCCGTCGGAAAACCCGAGAAAATCTTCCAGCTTCGTGACGACCGGCTGGTTGTGGCCGACACGCATTATCACCGAGTCGTGTTCTTCGACGCGCAGGGGAACGTGCTGGATAAGCGCGGCAGCCTGGGGCACGGGCCGGGGGAATTCATTTATCCCGTGGCGGTCGTCGAAGACGACGATCTCAATTACTACGTCTGCGAATACGGCGACAACGACCGTATCCAGAAG
>DASYAR010000250.1:0-7468 GCA_036501235.1 Planctomycetaceae bacterium | reverse complement strand
TTGCTCCCATCGACACACCTCATCAATATGTTAAAATGCCGACGTGTTAAAATGGCAGTGTCGTCTCGCATCGCGTGATGCAACCTTGACATTTTCTGCATTTGGGGCTTTTGCCTGCCATGTTAAGCATTCGCGGCAGCGGAACCCGACTTTGCGATCAGATCACGCGGCGCGAAATGCTGCGAGTCGGGGGGATCAGCGCGTTGGGGTTGAGCCTGCCGCAGCTTCTCGCAGGCAAGCAGGCGGCCGCGTCGCCTGCCGCGGCAGGCCGTCGCCCAGGTTCTGCCAAAGCGTGCATCATTTTGTTCCTGATGGGCGGCCCGCCGCAACATTCCACATGGGATCCCAAGCCCGACGCGCCGGCCGAAGTGCGCGGCGAGTTCAAGCCGATCAATACGATTGTCCCCGGCATCAGTATTTGCGAGTTGATGCCGCGCACCGCGCTGCTGGCCGATCGTCTCAGCATTATCCGCAGCGTGTCGAGCAACGACAACGCGCATTCGTCGAGCGGCTATTACATGCTCACCGGGCAGCCGCATGCGCCCATGAATTCCGAGAACGCCAATCCCGGGCCGCCGAACGATTATCCAAGCCTGGGGGCGATCGTGCGGCGGATGGAAAAGCGTGTGATCGGTTTGCCGCCGGCCGTTACGCTGCCGCATCGGATCTTCAACACCGACGGCAGCGTCTGGCCGGGCCAGGATGCCGGATTTCTCGGCCGCTCGATCGATCCGTGGCTGCTCAACTGCAAACCGGGCGATGCCGATTTTCGCGTCAATGAATTTTCGCTCAATGTCGATATCTCACCCGAGCGGTTGACCGATCGGCAGACGCTGCTCCGCGAGGTGAATCAGCGGTTGGACGCCGCCGAGCGCACGGGACGCCCGCGATATTATGAACGGCTGACCGAGCAAGCGTTCAACCTGCTGAATTCCGCCAAGTCGCGGCAGGCGTTCAAGCTCGACGCCGAGCCGGAAGCGCTGCGCGACTGCTACGGCCGAACGCAGTTCGGACAGAGCGTTTTGCTGGCGCGACGGCTGGTGGAAGCGGGAGTGTCGCTGGTGCAGGTGAACTGGTATCGCGGTCCGGAAGAACCTCCCGATGCCCCCTGCTGGGACAGCCACGCCCGCGAGGCGCAGCGGCTGAAAACGGTGCTCGTCCCGCCGGCTGATCATGCGATTTCCGCATTGCTGGAAGACCTCGAAGCGCGGGGTTTGCTCGATGAGACGCTCGTAGTGTGCATGGCCGAATTCGGTCGCACGCCGCGCTTCAATCCGGTGGCCGGTCGCGATCACTGGGGGCACGTCTATTCGGTAGCGCTGGCCGGCGGCGGGATCCGTGGCGGGCAGGTGTACGGAGCGTCCGACACGATCGGCGCCTATCCGAAGGAAGGGCGTGTCGCTCCGCAAGACCTGACGGCCACGATCTTCCATTGTCTGGGTTACGACCCGCAAACCGAAATGCACGACACGCTCGGCCGCCCGCTTCCCTTAAGTCGGGGCGAAGTGATCCGGCCGATTCTCGCGTGACACACGTGCGCGACTCGCTCGCATTCGTTTCTTGCCTCGCTTGACTCATAAGTGTACAAAAGTATACTTACAGAAAGTCGAACTCGGTTTGCGCGAGGGTACAACAGACGTTTCGCCCCCTTCGACTCTTCCCCAATGCCTCCGCTTGCTCAATGAATACCTCCCGCCATTCTGTTGTCTTGAAGCAACTGCGGGATCGCTTGCGTGAGATACAGCGCGCGGGAGGGCCCGTGGCGGATGCGAACTGCCAGGCTACAACTGGTATTGAGGCGCTCGATGCGCTGTTGATGCCCGGCGTGTTCCGGCCGGGGATGATCGTCGAATGGGTTGTGGCAGGGGCCGGTTCTGGTGCGGCGCAATTGGCGGCGCCGATGGTGATTCAGGCTTTACAGACAGGCGGGGCACTGGTCGTCATCGACGACCGGCGCGAATTTTATCCCCCGGCGGCCGTGCGCCTGGGGTTGGATCTCGAGCGCACGATCATTGTCCGTCCGCGTAACCGCCAAGAGACCGTCTGGACGCTCGAGCAGGCGTTGCGCTGTAGCGGGGTGGCGACGACCCTGGCATGGATCGGTCCTCTTCCCGACCGTCTTTTTCGCCGGGTGCAATTGGCAGCCGAACGTGGTGCGAGATTGGGGATATTCATGCGCCCTGTCGAGGCGCTGCACACGCCGAGTTGGGCGGATCTGAGGTGGTTTGTGCAGCCGATGCCGATGGGAACACAAGACGGAAGACGTGATGACGGAAGACGTGATGAAGAGGCAAACCCGATGCAGGCGGGATTGGCGGCGGCGGTATCAAAAAATGAGAGGCACACGTCTGGGAGACGGGTTCGAGTCGAGTTGCTCCATTGCCGCGAGGGGATCCCCGGCGGGACCATAGAACTGGAGATCGACGATGAAACGGGTGCTGTGCGCGTGGTTCCCCCATTGGCCATTGCAGCGAGCGTACCTCGCGCAGCCGGAGCTTAAGGGGCGGGCGGTGGTGCTGTACTCCCCTGCCCGGACTGGTGCCACGATTCGGCGCGACGACTGGCAGGTGGCACACTGGTATGTGGTCCATTGCGCGCGGGCGGCCATCGAGGCGGGGGTGCGTCCCGGTATGCCGCTGGCCGAGGCACAGGCCCTGCTCGAATGTCTCGGACTTGCGCACTTTGCACAGCACGATCCGCAGGCCGACCGCAAGCTGTTGCAATCCCTGGCCAACTGGTGCTCGCGATATAGCCCGCTGGTCGGCATGGAACAGACCGACGAACCGAGCACGCTCTTCTGCGACGTCACCGGCTGTGCGCCTCTGTTCGGCGGCGAAGAACGGATGGCGGAGCAGATCGTTCACGATTTCGAACGAGTCGGATATCGCGTGCGCGTCGCCCTCGCCGATACTCCCGGCGCCGCCTGGGCCGTGGCACACTTCGGCCAGGTGGCCCAAAGTGGACGGCACACTCCGTGTGCCGAATTCGGCACACGGAGTGTGCCGTCCATTTTGACGCCCCTTGTCATCCCTCCCGGTCGCCAGTCGGTTGCGCTGTTCCCGTTGCCGATCGCGGCGCTCCGGCTTCCCGAAAAAATCATCGATACGCTGCACGAACTAGGTATTCGGCAGATCGAGCAGCTTCAAAGATTGCCACGGCACAGCCTGCCTCCCCGTTTTGGTCCGTGCGTGCTTGAACGGCTCAATCAGGCGCTGGGACGAAGCGAAGAGCTGATTCTTCCTGTCCCTCCGGCCGAACCGATCGAAGCTCGTTGGTCGTTCGAAGAGCCGACGGCCGACCGCAGTGCGCTGGAATCTGTCTTGCGGCGGCTGATCGGCGAAATTGCCGAAGCTCTGATGATACGCCAGGAAGGAGCGCAGCGCCTGGTATGTTGCCTGTTTTGTACGGGGGGCGAACCGATTCGCCTGACGATCGGCGCCGTCCATCCCACCGCGGCGGCAGAGCATCTCTGCGAATTGGTCCGATTGCAGTTGGAGCGAATCACCCTTGCCGGCGAGGTGCTGGCGATCGAGGTGGAAGTGGTTTCCACCGGTCCCCTGGAAACACACCAGCAGGAAATGTTCGACTCGGGCATAAATCGTGACGGGGAACGGCAACTGGCCGTGCTGCTCGATCGGTTCAGCAACCGGCTGGGGGAAAAAGCCGTTCTGCGTCCGAAGCTGCATCCCGATTCGCAACCCGAATACGCCAGCCGCTTCGTCGTTGCCTTGAGGAGCGGGGAGCGTGCACCGATTCGAAGAGAAATGGTTCCCCCTCGTGATTTCAGAACAAGAGGCAGAAATTGCAAATTGATAATTGAGAAATGCAAATTGAAAATTGGATTGGAAGGAGGGGGCTCGTCAGGAGATCTCCAAGTCTATTCGGTCCGACCGGCTGAAGCCGGTATTACGAGCGACGCGGCTTCCGACGACCGGTTTATTTCCGGCCCCGCCGTGCGGCCTCTGTGTCTCAAACCACGGCCGGTGCCGATCACCGTGATTTCGATCGTACCCGACGGTCCTCCCATTCGGTTTTGGCTCCCTGGCGGAGAACACACCGTCTGGCAGAGTTGGGGGCCCGAGCGGATCGAAACTGGCTGGTGGCGTGAGGCCGTCGTCACACGAGATTACTTCCGTGTCGAAACGAGTACCGGCCAGCGATTCTGGCTGTTCCGGCAGAACGACGGCGGCCAGTGGTTTTTGCACGGGGAGTTTGAGTGACATGCCAGAACTTCCACCACCGAAACGACAACCTGCGACTGACCCGGGATTCACATATCCTGTTGTCGGCGCCGTTCCGTATGCCGAGTTGCATTGCCGGACGAACTTTTCGTTTCTCGAAGGCGCGTCGCATCCTGACGAACTGGTGCAGACAGCGCAGTCGCTGGGTTACCAGGCACTGGCGATCACCGATCGGAACAGCCTGGCCGGCGTCGTCCGAGCGCATACGGCGGCCAAAGCGGTGGGACTCAAGCTGCTGATTGGGGCGGAGATCACACCGGTTGATGCTCCGCCGGTCATATTACTGGCGACCGATCGGGCCGCTTATGGACGGCTGTGCCGGCTGCTCACGCGGGGTCGATGCAATGCCCCTAAGGGAGAATGCCTGCTAAACCTCGACGACCTCGCCGAACATGCCGAAGGGTTGATCGCCTGCGTCCTTCTCAAACAATTCCTGGCGTTTGCAGAAGACGCCTGTGCAGAGGTGCTGCACCGATATCGCGAAATTTTTACTGGTCGCTGTTACGCATTGGCCGAGCTTCACCACGGGCCTGACGATCGACGGCTGCTGGCGCGGATGCGGCAGGTTGCCGCAGATTATCGATTGCCGCTGGCTGCCGCCAACGACGTTCATTATCACGAGTCGCAGCGCCGGTTTCTGGCAGACGTGCTGGCGGCCATCCATGCCGGATGCTCGGTCGCCGAATTGGGGTATCGCCGGTTTTCCAATGCCGAGCGCCTTCTCAAACCTGCGGAACAACTGGCCGTGCTGTTTGCGGATTGTCCGCAGGCGCTCGTGCGCACGGTGGAAATTGCCGATCGCTGCCACTTTTCTCTGGATGAGTTGAAGTACGAATATCCCGAAGAACTCTCGCCGCCGGGAATGCCCCCCTTCGAATACCTCACGCAACTGGCCTGGCAGGGGGCGCGAGAGCGGTATCCGCAGGGAGTTCCCGAAAAAATCCGCATGCTGGTCGAACGCGAACTGGCCTTGATTGCCGAATTGCGCTACGAAGCGTATTTTCTCACCGTTCGCGACCTAGTGCAGTTCGCTCGTGGCCGGGGGATTTTGTGCCAGGGTCGCGGCTCGGCGGCCAATTCGGCAGTGTGCTATTGCCTGGGGGTGACGGCGGTTGACCCCGATCGGATCGACGTGCTGTTCGAGCGGTTCATCAGCAAGGAGCGGAACGAAGCGCCCGACATCGATGTCGATTTCGAGCACGCTCGGCGCGAAGAAGTGATTCAGTACGTCTACGACAAATACGGCCGCGACCGGGCCGCCATGACGGCCGAGGTGATCTGCTACCGTTCCAAATCGGCCGTGCGCGACGTGGGCAAGGCGCTGGGGCTGTCGCTCGACCGGGTCGATGCGCTGGCCAAATCATTCGAACACTATAGCGATGACGACAAGCTCGCGCGCCGTTTCCGCGAGGCGGGGCTTGTGCCGCAGTCGCGCATCGGCCGGCAGCTTTCGACGCTCGTCCGGCAGATCATTGATTTTCCCCGGCACCTCTCGCAGCACGTGGGGGGGCTGGTCATCACGCGCGGGGCGCTGTGTGAATTGTGCCCCATCGAGAACGCCACAATGCCGGGGAGAACCGTCATCGAGTGGGACAAAGACGACCTCGACGCGCTCGGTATTCTGAAGGTCGATTGCCTCGCGCTGGGAATGCTGACTGCGATCCGTAAGAGCTTCGAATTGATCGAGCGGCATTATCAGCGAAGTCTGACCCTGGCGAACATCCCTGCTGAAGATTCGTCCGTGTACGACATGGTCTGCCGGGCTGACACGATGGGAGTGTTTCAGATCGAAAGCCGGGCACAGATGGCGATGCTGCCGCGGTTGAAACCCCGGGAGTTTTACGATCTCGTGATTGAAGTGGCAATTGTCCGCCCCGGTCCGATTCAGGGAGACATGGTGCACCCGTATTTGCGCCGCCGGTCGGGTGAAGAGGCGGTGGAATATCCCGACAAGCGAACCCGGGCCGTGCTCGAAAAGACGCTGGGGGTGCCGATCTTCCAGGAGCAGGCGATGAAACTGGCGGTGGTCGCGGCGGGATTCACGCCGGGAGAGGCCGATCAGCTTCGTCGCGCAATGGGGGCCTGGCGCCGGCCGGGTGTCATCGACCAGTTTCATAAAAAACTGATCGACGGGATGCTCACCAACGGTTATTCGCCGGAGTTTGCCGATCGGTTTTTTCGGCAGATTCGCGGCTTTGGGGAATATGGTTTCCCCGAATCGCACGCCGCCAGCTTTGCACTCTTGGTGTACGTCTCGGCGTGGATCAAGCGGCATTACCCGGCGGCGTTCGCCGCGGCGCTCATCAACAGCCAGCCGATGGGTTTTTATGCTCCCGCTCAGCTCATCGCCGACGCTCGCAAACACGGCGTCGAAGCTCTTCCTGTCGACGTCAATTTCAGCCATTGGGACTGTACGCTGGCGAGCGGGAGGCGGGCACCGATTCGAAGAGAATTGGTCCCCCCCGGTGCATCCGATTTGTCGATCCGCCTCGGCCTGCGTCTGATCACCGGCCTCTCGCAATCCTCCGCCGATCAGATTGTCGCGGCCCGCGGTGACCGCTCTTTCTGCTCGATGGACGACTTCGCCCGGCGAACCCGGTTATCCAGCAGTGTGTTGACCCGGTTGTCGCGAGGCGATGCGTTTCAGTCGCTGGCGCTCGATCGCCGTGGCGCGCTGTGGCGATCGCTTCCCGAACAAAAAACGCTGCCCTTGTTCGATGACGTTCCCGGTGACGAACCGGCGGTCCCCCTGCCGGCCCTCTCGCCGCTGGAAGAAGTGGTTGCCGACTATCTCACACAGGGGCTCTCCCTGCGAGGCCATCCGGTGAAGTTCATGCGCGCCCGGTTGACGCAATTGCGGGCGATCAGTTCCGCCGAATTGGCCGGCCATAAGCACGGTGAAACTGTCCGCGTAGCGGGCCTGGTGTTGATGCGGCAGCGGCCGGCGACCGCCAGCGGCATTACTTTCGTCACCCTCGAAGACGAAACGGGAGTCGTGAACCTGATCATTCGCCCCGCGATCTGGGAGCGCTACCACCGCATCGCCCGCCGCGCTCAGGCGGTGCTCGCCCGTGGCACAGTCCAGCGCCGCGAAGAGGTGATTCATGTGTTCGTCGAGCGCCTGCAGGATTTGAGCTCGTCGTTGGCTGGCGTCGAGATTAAATCGCGAGATTTTCGCTGATGCAATTAAATCATCTGTTTAGCGTCGAGGCGCAGTCGAGAATCTG
>DASYAR010000249.1:0-2382 GCA_036501235.1 Planctomycetaceae bacterium | reverse complement strand
CCTGGCAGCGGTGCTGTCTGCGGTACCGGTCGACGCCGTCAACACGATGATGTATACGAAAGACGACCCTTACGCCCTGGACGGCGATCCACCGGTGTGGGACGAATACCGCGCGGCAATCAAACAGGCGGGCCTCGTGCTTGAGCTCGCGCCGATCGAAAAGTGGTCGTTTTACGACGCCGTCACCACCTCTGACCACGTCCTCACGATCCAGACGGCCGACCTGCAGCGCTACGCCAACATCCTGCTGTCGATTGGCGTCCGGATGGATTAACTCAGCGCATCACGAACCCTCAAATTGCGTCTCGTCCATTCGCACTTGAAGGGCTTCCAACTCGTCGACCAGCTTGAGGATCGCCGCGGCGAGTGGTTCCAGGTGGGTCGAAAAGACAGGCGTGCCGGGGATTTTCATCGATTCGGCGATGGTCCCGATCTTGGTTTTGACTTCGGCCAACGTGGCAAATTGAGATTTGGGCATCGGGCTCTCTTTCGAATGCAATTTCTCGGGCGCTGAGTCCTGGAATTACGCGGCCCCGACAGCAGCATAGACTTTGCCTCTTTGCGTCAGCCAGGCCACATCCCCAGTTCAGCTCGCTCATTGATCTCTTTGAGAAGCTGAACAGTTTCCAATTCGTAACACGGCTCACTCGGGTCATCAACCGGGATCACCATCTCGACCTCGATGGCAATAACATACTTTTCCGTCTGAATGAGACGCGTTCGTTTCATTTTTGCAGTGATTCCAGTTGCGGAGCCGTAAGCGATTTCAGGAAGCTGACCAATTGTAAGCGCTGGTCATGCGGGAGTTTGAAGTATTTGTTGGTCGAAGCGAGCGCTTCGCCGCCGTGCATCGCAATGGCGTCGGGGATTGTTTCGGCGCGGCCGTCATGCAGATAGGGGCTGGAGTCTCGGACGCCCCACAATGGTGGCGTCCGCCATTCCGAGCGGCGCGGGCCGCGGGACTTTGTTGTTGCGTCGACCCCGCCGGTCGACGCTGCCGCGTTGTCGTTGGCGTTCTGGGTCGCCCGAATCTGCGGTTCGACGTCTGCATCATCGTCGTCAGAGTTGTCAGGCAGTGCAGATCCGTAGATTCCCGCGTCAGCGAGGGCCGGTCCCATCTTGTGGAGCAACAGGTCGCTGTAGATTCCAGCGACGTCGCCGAGTTTGGGAGTATGGCACGTCGCGCATCCGGTCTCGGCAAACAACCTTTGACCTGCTTCAAGGTATTCGGCATGTTTTGCGTTCGCTGGTTGCGCCGGAGTGGGGGCGGGAAGCGTAGCCACGAACTGGACCAGTACGTTGCATTCCTGTTCGCTCAGATCGAGCCCTGGGGAACGATAGCCGGGTTTGTAAGGAACAACCGCCTGCTCATGGCCGGGGACGTTGAGTCCCAGTTCGACGGCACACGCCGTGAGCGTGAATTCGCGGAGTGAGGCAGTTTGCCCTTTCCACCCGAACTTACCGATCCGTCCGTCACGTAGCCGGCTGACGCGGCCATTCACGAATGGATAACCGCGATACCGTGTCTTGGCTGCCTGTTCGATGACCGAATCAGGGATTGAGTCAATTAAGCCGGCACCAAAAAGTGCCGTAGGATTGCGGCGAGAAGACAAAAAAACGTGTTCAGGATCCTTATCGCCAACATTGTTGATCAACAGTGGGAGAAGTTCGATACCCAACCCCGCAGTCGATCTCGCCCGCACCACCACGCCCTCGTCGGCCAATCCCAACTCGCTCACGATCACCGCAGATTCAACTTGCCGACTGACAGCATCAAACGCATGAGTCGTCCGCTCCGCTATCCTCGCGAATGTTTCGCTAATATCCCATATCAGCAGAGCGGCTGCACCGTGCTGCCAGGCTTCGTGTCGGGCGAGCTGACCTGGCACGTCGTTCTCGGAATCCTGGCGTCGCTCACTTACAGACAGCTGAGTGCGTAACAGGTCTTCAAGTCCGGAATTCAGCGGATGCCATTTGCCAAACTCGACTTCTGTGCCAAAGCGAGGCAGTACAACGCTGCGTGCGATCCGGAAGTCCGGGTGGAATTTGGCTAGTTGTGTGACATTGAGTTGTGCCGTGTCAGCCTCTTTTTGAACCGGAATTAGCGGCATGCCAGCCAGAATACGAAAAATGTCGACGAAATGAACGACTTTCGCGACGAATTCAGCAGCCGCCCTTTGCTTGGCCAGCTTCCCTCCTGCATCGTCAAGCTGCCGGGCTCGAGTGTCCGGGCCCCAGGCGCGCTCCGACGGCACCGCGGAAATGATATCCACGTTTTTGCTGGCCGGCCCTCCGCCGCCAGTGCCTCCCTGGTTGTGGCACGCGACACAGGATGTATCGTTGAAAACCGGGCCGAGGCCGTCTCCGCCGTGACTGCGGGGG
>DASYAR010000248.1:0-35281 GCA_036501235.1 Planctomycetaceae bacterium | reverse complement strand
CCGTGCCTGTTCCACGGGCTCGCGCGCAGCCAGCGTTGGTTTGTCAATATGGGTCCACGCGGCTAACGTCCGACCCCAGTCGTGCCGGATCACTTCCCAGCCTGTTTCCGCATGCGAGGCGCGCCACGCAGCTCGCGTCGCCAGGAATAAAAACAATGCCACAAATGCAAGTTGCGGAATGCACAAACGACGTGGCACAGGAATGGGTGGATCCGATTTCATCGTCTTGCAGTTCTCAACGCACGTGCGGGGCTGGCGGATCATTCTACCGCCAATCGCCGCCCGTTCGGACCGCCAACGCTCCTTCCGAGAATCTCGTAAGGGCGAAAGTCTCGCTCTCCTGCGATGTGACTGGGATTTACTCTCCGATCCTGCGGGGGTAAGCTGGCAGCATGCCCGAAAGGATGCCCAGCACCGTCACCGCCGAGCGCCGCCGATTCGCGCTCCGGTTGCCCCGGCCGCTTTGGATCTGGCTGGCGACTGGCGTGCTGATTGTCGGTGGAGTGGGCCTTCGCGTCGGCATCACGATCTATAGGCAGCAGGTCGCGATCCGGGAGATCGAGCAGCTTGGCGGCCACGTGTATTTCCGGGGCGGACCGAGGTGGCTAAGGAATCATTTGGACGATCGGCTATGCAATCTGTTGGCCAAGTCTATCCCGCAGTTGCTTGACGACGTGGATATGGTCGTTCTGAGTGGGACTGCGGCCAATGACGCCACGTTACGCCGAATGAGCGAATTGAGTAGTGTGACATCGCTGCATCTCGACAGAACGCAGGTCACCGATTCAGGACTGATGCAACTTAAGGCACTTCCTCAATTGGGATTGCTGGTTCTCGACGACACGCAAGTGACAGATGCGGGGCTGGAGCACCTGAAGGGAATAACTGATCTGGAGATTTTATTGCTCGATAATACGATGATCACGGACGCGGGTCTGGCGCGCCTCAGCGGTTTGAAGGGGTTGGGGCAGCTCGGTATCGCCGACACGCGGGTGACTGACAATGGATTGGTTCACCTAAAGGGGATGAGCAATCTGTCCTCGCTCTGGCTCGATAACACGCAAGTGACGGATGCGGGGCTCGAACACCTGAAAGTAATGACGAATCTCGTGGACCTGCGTCTCAAAAACACGCAGGCCACGAACGCCGGTACCACCGAACTGGAGCGAGCGCTACCGAGCGTGTTGCGACCGGTTGACAAGTGACCCACTGTCATTCCGAAAGGTCCGGCCGACCAGGATTTATTCCGACGGCAGGCGGGGTAAAATAATGGCATGGCTGCCGTAATAAAACCGACCGCCGATCCAATGACAGTCAAGCCGCCGCGTCCGCGACGGTGGGTTCCGGTATCGGTCAAAGTATTTTTTCTGGTTCTCGTGATCGCTGGTGCCGCCAGCATGTTCTGTGTCGTGCCGGCGTATCGCCGGGAACTGGCAATCCAAGAAATTGAGCGCCTTGGTGGGGGAGTCTGGCCCCCACACGAAGGCTGGACTTCGCTTGTGTCGTCCGGTCGATGGAGCGACCTATTCTTGGACGAAATCGAATACATACACCTTAAGAATCACACGACGATCATCGAGATCTCTCCTGACGGCAGTCTCGTGGAACGAACGGCGACACGGTGGGTCGTCGACGCCGATTTGAAACTGCTGACCAGATTCAAGCATCTCAGAAAGCTTGACCTCAGTTCATGCCCGGTTACGGATGCCGGGATGTGCAATCTGGCCGGCCTACACGAACTCGAGTCGCTCGATCTTCGAGCGACCGGCGTATCCGACGTGGGGCTCGCGAATCTGGAGGGCCTGACACGGCTCGAAGAACTCGACCTGTCGCAAACGGCGATCACCGAAATCGGGTTGCTGCATCTGTGCCGTCTGGTGCATCTCAAGCAACTTTCTGTTCCAGTGATCGAATGGACCGATTCCGGCCTGGCTGCGCTGGAAAAACTGACCGAATTGCAGAGATTTTCCGTCTCGGGAAAGGAGATCACCGATACCGGGCTCGCCCGCCTGCGAGGTCTCAGGAACCTCACGACGCTCGATATCAAAGATTCGCGAGTCACGGATGCCGGACTGAGCAACCTGCGCCAGTTGACGGGGCTCAGGCGGTTGAACCTGGCTCGCACCGCAGTGACCGATGCCGGACTGAGCAACCTGCGCCAGTTGACGGGGCTCAGGCGATTGAACCTGGCTCGCACCGCAGTGACCGATGCGGGGCTCGTGCACCTGCAGGGGCTGCAGGATTTATGGTATCTGGATCTCTGCGGAACTGCCGTGACGGACGCGGGCCTGCCGGTGCTGGGAGGTCTGTGCAATCTGGAATCGGTTTTCGTTCGGAATACCAGTGTCACGGCTGCGGGCGTCGAAGCGTCTCATCGGCAGTTTCCGCGAACACACGTCCACCGCACGGAGGAAGGAACGAATGAATGATCCACAATCGAAGTGCTAGTGCTTTGTCACGGATAAAAGTTCGGGTTGGCGATTTTGCGTAAATCGGCGAGACTGCGGGGGCACAAGGAGGTGCCTCATGCAGAAGAAATACGTGGTGCGACTGACGGATCCGGAGCGGAACGAGCTTCAAGGGGTCATCAAGAAATTGAAGGGGACTGGCCAGAAAGTTCGGCGGGCTCAGATTCTGCTGAAGGCCGATGCCGACGGACCGAACTGGACCGACCAGCAGATTGCCGCAGCATTTTGCTGTCGGACGAGGACAGTGGAGAAGATCCGACAGCGGTTGGCTGGTGACAACAGGTGCAATGCCAGACTGGACGAGTGGACCGGTCGATTGGTTCTATGCGCCACTCTCTTTCTTGGCTTTGCTCGGCGGAGATCCTCGGTCGCCCGACGGGCCGGAGGGTCCACTCGGTCGCCTGCTTTCCTGGTACGGCCACCTCTGGGCAGCGCCGAATTAAATCCCGCCACTTACATCGCCATCCCAGCCCTCCCGCTGAATCCGACATGACCATCCTCCTCCCTGCTCTGGCCATTGCCTTCGCCGCGTTCTGCGTCTGGCTCACGGTGCGGATCGTGAATCGGCGGGAGCGGTGGGCGAAGTGGATGGCGCTGGCGGCTGCCATCGGAATACCAGCGCTCTACGTCGCGAGCTTCGGGCCTGTGTGCTGGATCAGTAGCCACGCACTCGACCGGATAGACCACATCGGAGCACGAACCGTTAGCGAGCTGTACCAGCCGATTTTGTTCCTCGCTTGGAGTGGGCCGTCGATAGCTCAGCGTCCAGTTATTTGGTACATGCGGCTCTGGTCGAGCGACCGATGGCAAATCGGTTACGTAAGTGGAGGCGTTCAGTGGGGGCCTCGACCGCTTTGACAGAGCGACGAACAACAGCACTTCCGTCGCCATCCCAGACATTCCGCCGCGATCATTCCCCTTCCCGCCCAAGCTCCACGCCGGATGAAGCTTTCGAGAAATTTCCAGATTGTTGGGGCGGGCCTACATACCTGTCAGGCGCAACCGGCTATGCTGTGGTGAATGACCCGTGGGCTGACGGGCCACTACCTCTCTCAGGGTGGCCTATGAAATCATACCGCGTCAAAGCCACGTATCCATCCGGTGAAACGACTGTCCTAGAGGATCGCGTCACGCGGGAACGCGCCGATCTCGTCAAACGGGCGCTCAATTCTGCCTACAAAGACGTGACGGTCGAGGAAATGCCGGATGTCGGCCTCGACACGATAGCGGAATTGCCGGCGGGGCTCGACACGCTGCCAGACAAGCCGCGCTGACCCATTCCCACTTACGTCAATTCGGACTTTCCGCCTGAAAACGCGATCGAGACGCAAAAGTCACCACTGCCTCACCGGCGATCTGATTGTCATCAATCTCGATCGAGGGTACACTTCCCGCATCGGGTAGCTGGACCCTTCTCCGATAAGGCGGGCGACCGGGAGTACATTCCGGCCGCTCGTTTTTATTGGAGTGAGCGGGTGGCGTGGCCTGTCTGTCGCGGAAATCGATGGTAGCCTGAACGTCAGAAGTTTTTCGACAAAACAGATCTGAAAATCACTGACAGAAAAGCCCAAACCGGCTTGCCATAATATCCGACGGGGACAGCGGGAATCACGCTGCTCTGATTCGCCTTCCCGCCCGCGATCCCCGGCGGCTAGAATGCGGGACATGGACGATGCGCCGATCATTGTCGCCTGCCCGGTGTGTGGAGCAGAGATTGCCACGACAGCCGAAACCTGTCAGGCATGAGGGGAACAGTTTCGCAATCGTTCGGGAGCCGAAGCACTGCGCCGCCTGAAGCGGAAACTGAATTTCGCGCTCGGGGTTCTGTTCCCTATAGTCGGCTTCATATTGATCGCCGAAGTCGCTTACCGCAGGCTTTTTGTAGGACTGCTCATGGGGCCAATCGACAAAATCGAAGGTAATGGCGGGCTATTCCTGGTAGCGTGGGGGCTTGGTTGCTGGCGCAAGGAGCGAGAGCTATTGAAATGACCATCCTCCTCCCAGTCCTGGCCGTCGTCTTCGCCGCGTTCTGCGTTTGGCTCACGGTGCGGATCGTGAATCGACGTGAGCGTTGGGCGAAGTGGACGCTGGCTGGTGCGGTTGGAGTGCCGGTTCTGTACGTGGCAAGCTTTGGGCCAATCGTCTGGCTCGCGGATCGAGAAATAATTGCAAAGCCCCGAGCCGCAACGATTCTCGGGCCAATCATCGGTGAGATCGGGCCGGATAATGTTCTGTGGTCTTACGGCCAATTGGGTTGTCGGGAGCCTTTCACGATGCTGCAATTGCTGATTCTGGCAAGCGTCAAACCAGATAACGAGTGGATCGTCGATTCAACAGGCAGATAGCTCCACCGGTGTAAAGTAATCTGGAATTACATGCGCGCCGGTGGTCGCCCGACGCACGCTGCCCACGTTCGCCCACGTGGCAGCCGGACGCCGTCGTCCGCCCCCACGTCCACCAACGACAAAACGCCCCAACGTATCGCACGTAGGGCGTTCGGGCGCTATCGGCCGCTACGGATGCACCGGCGGGTCCAGACGGTCGGCCACCGCCAGAAGCGCTTCAACCAAATCCCGGGCGTCAATCTGTGCCGACCGCTCTCCCTCGTCGACGGCGCGTTCGATCAATGCTGATTTCACGGCTGCGGGACAACGCCGGCCTGCCGCGCGATCTGGTCCTGTATCTGGCGCGCCACGAGTGCGGCACGAAGATTTGCCGCGAGAAGGGGATCGAGTACGCTCGCCGTCTGCTGGGGCACACGAACATTACGACGACGCAGAGATACATGCACCTGGACGAGAGTGAGTTGGCGGACGCGCAGGACCTGGTGTAGACTGAACGGCGGAAGAAGTCCTATTCACTGTCCCATCAAGCGGGGGCTGACTTCGGCAATTGGTGGTCGGAGGACTTCTAGGCATGGCAGGCGAAGACATTGCCGGGCGGCTCGTTGCGGCGGCTGTGGCAGGCAAGCTGGACGTCGTTCGTGCGCTGATTGATGCAGGTGCCGACCCTAACTCCCCTAACGCGGATGGATATGGCGCGATAGCGGAGGCTGCGTCCAACGGCCACGAGACCGTTGTACAATTGCTACTCGATCGCGGAGCCGACCCGAACTTTCATGACCACGATTTCCACACGGCGGTGATGGAGGCGGCCAGCCGGGGGCACGCAGGAATCATCCGACTACTCGTCGCCCACGGGGCGCGGGTCGACGATGAAGACGACTATGGGGGGACGGCCCTATGCCAGGCCGTAGCCTACGGAGGGGTGGATGCGGTACGGGCGCTTCTGGAGGCCGGGGCCGACGCTCGCAAGCCGAGCGACATCGGTACGCCAATTCAGGTAGCCCAAGGTGGTCCGCCAGAAGTGACGGAATTGCTGCGCGCGGCCGGAGCGTAAGCAATGCAGGGCGAATCGAGTGGAGTCACCGACCGTTAACCGCCAGTCTGCCGACTCGGCGACTGGGAGCACTCGGACGAGTGAGAGTTGGCGGACATGGCTGCGGGATTTTGATTGTTTGATCTATCCGCCATTGGCGGTAGACTCCTGGCAACGGCACAAGAATCACCGACGACTTTCAAGGGCTCCGTATCATGCAGTTAGTGCAGTTTCTCATCCCTGGCCGAGGACGCCGCGTGGGAATTGTACAGGGCGAGAGAGTCATCGACCTGACGGGATCGCCAGCTTCGCCGGCCAGCGTGGTGGAGCTGGCGCAACAAGCATTTCAGAAGGGTGAACGGCTCGCGGCCATGGTCGAGGAACTGGCACAGTCCCCGCAGCTGGATGTGCTTTCGTACGACAACCTCCTGGCTGCCGAGCCCGAGGGACACGCCCCGTGGCTGCTGCCACCGGTCGATCACCCTGATCCGGCGCGAATCCTCGTCAGTGGGACAGGATTGACACATCTGGGAAGCATGAAGTCGCGAGACGAGATGCACGGAGGAAAGTCGGTGGCTGCCGAGCCACAAACCGACTCGGCAAAAATGTTCGCCCTGGGGCTGTCCGGTGGCCAACCAGCCGTGGGGCACAGAGGCGTCGCTCCCGAATGGTTTTACAAGGGAAATGGCACGGTCCTGCGCGGACCACGGGCGAAATTGACAATTCCCGCTTATGCCCTGGACGGCGGTGAGGAACCGGAGATTGTCGGCTGTTATCTCATCGACCAGGACGGCATTCCGCGGCGGCTGGGATTCGCACTCGGGAACGAATGGTCCGACCATCCCACCGAGAAGATCAATTACCTGTATCTGGCTCCCTCGAAGCTCCGCGAATGCGCCGTCGGGCCGTCGCTCCAAGTCAATGACCCGTTCTTGGATGTACGACTGCAATGCACGGTGAGCCGCGCCGGCGTGGTCCTCTATGACAGCGGTGAACTGCGGTCAGGAGAGTCGGCGATGTGCCACTCGTTGCGGAATATTGAAGACCATCACTTCAAGTACGCCCAGCACCGCCAGCCGGGCGATGTGCACCTGCACTTTTTCGGGACCAGCAAGTTGAGTTACGGCTCGCGAACGTGGCGCTACGAAACAGGAGATCAGATTCGACTCGAAGCCCCAGGATTTTCGGCGCCGCTCGTCAACACCGTGGCTGCCGGTCGCCCCGAAGAAGGCCAGCCGATCAGTGTCTCTCTGGCATAAACCGGGCTGTCAGAAACAATCGGCAATTCCTGGAACGACGTGCTGTGCAAGGCCCTCAATGCGGGTCCAGGTTACGGCTGAAATCCTGGCACTCACCCTTCGGGACCCGTCGTCCGCCAATCTGCCGGCTTACGCTGCATCGCTGGTTCCGGCTGGCGTCTCGGCCGTTATGCGAACGCGGTCATTCAGCTCGTAACTCGCCTTGGCCGCATTGCCTTTCGAGGTTGTATCCGGCCTGGCGAATTGGCGCGAAGTGCAAGGAGTACGACAGAACCAGCAGGCCATCCGTCCTGGTTGGTCTGGCTCCGGCGATAGCGCTGCCACACGCGCATCGGCCGGCTCCCGACAGTACCATGGATCAGTCAGTAAGCGATCCGCCGAGGATGCCGACATGCCGTCGATCGTGGACCAGATTACGAATGCGCTCGCTCGAGCCTTGGCTGCCCCTGGACTATTAGCCTCATTTGTGGGGTCCAATGTCGGCACGGGAGCCGGGATCTCCCCCTGGGCGTTATGGCTGCTGTTCGGCCTGATCCGTCATGAACAGCGCCAGCAGTGGGTGGGGCAGATTGCCGTCAACCTGCTCGGGGCTGACTTGACGGCCATCTCGGAACTTGGGGCTCTGGAGCATCCCGAAAATCACATATCGGGACTCGTGCCCGGCCATACCGACTGGGAGTATTTCTTCCATGGGGTCGGTCTCCGTTTGACGAATCGGATCTCCGGCGAGGTCATCGATGTCGACTTCTATGACGGATCGGCCGAGTGGTTCGATGGTTATTTTTACCTCGAGTTCCTCGGTTCGCTGAAACAACCGACCTTCATCGAACAGCGGATCATCACGCTTCATGCAACCCTGGAAACGGCTCTGCTGTCGGTTGACGAGCTCCTGGATCTGGGGTTACTCGAACGGCGCTCGAAATCGAAGGCTTTCCGGTTGATTCCTGCCTGCCGTGATTGGGCCGATCAGGTCGAAATGCTCGATGACAAGTGTCGCCGCCCCGAGGAGATCGCCGGTGTTGGTCGGGCATTGAAGGACTGGTTGCTGATCCAGGAGCAAAGTCAGGCCAGCGATCTCATCAAGTCGCGAGCTCAGGTATGTGTCGATTCGCGAATCCACCGGCTGAAGGGACTCTACGCCCAGGCAGAGACCCAGCAGCTGGCCTTGCGTGCATTGGCTGATCAAGGCGCCCCCGACGCGCGAGTGTTGCTGGGAGCCGCACTCGGCGAGCCGCCGAGCGGTACGGTCTCCGTGGCATTGAAGATCGTGCAGTCACTCACGAACGAAGACTGGACCGAGGCCGTTTTTCGGGTCCTGCAACGGATGAATCCGAACGGGGAGATTCCCGAGCCGTCGATTCTGCTGGCTAGCGCTCAGTACCTGCTCTCCAGGCGGGTACACGTCGACGCCGTTCGGCAAAAGCTGTCCGCCATGTCGCATCGCGAACTGGGGGATGCAGCCGTTCTGGCCCTGGAGTTTTTGCCCGATCTGGCTGTGGACCTCTTCCGACGGGCGCTGCGCTCGAGAGTCCCCGCCGATCGGACGACCGCTGCCGCCGCATTGGCAATTCTCGATCAACCGTGGAGCCGGGCTGAGCTGCTGGCAGTCCTCCGTGAATCGACCGACCAGGAAGCGACCGGCGAATGCCGAGCGGCACTTTCGGCGCTGCCACATGCCGATCTATGGCAAATCGTCGAACATTGGGAGACGATAAACCCGCATGAGGCAGAGACCGGTCCGTTCATTTCCATAAGGGAAATGTCTCTACGGACGAGGGCCTCCTGGCTGCAGCATGCGATGGAAACGCTGCACGATCGGGTGCTTCCATTGCGGTCCAGGCGTATTGGGCCGACACGGGCTGACATCGACCTGGAGATTACGTGACCGAGGCTTCAGCCCGCCTCGTGCCGGCTTGGCCACAATTCCCCGCGACTGCGGCTCGAGCCAACCCGACAAATGGTGCAGAACAGCAGCCGCGGTGTCTCCAGCACGGTGCACGCCGGACAGTTCTTCATGTAGATCAATTGACGCAGCGGGTTGTCCCGCAGTCCCGGCAGTGCGTCGAGCTTGTACAGCCGCTCCAGCTGGTTCTTCCAGATGCATCGCACATCCTTCAGCAGCCAGGGTACAGTCTTCCGACGCCAGCTATTCCCGTAAATCGGCTGGAACAGGGCATAGCGCTGCGCGAGTTGTACAGGTGAATTCAGAACCTTCAGCAGCCGTCGATTTTGTGTTCTTTCTCCAGGCGCAGATGCAGACATTTTCGACCTCAAAAAGACAACTTAAAGCCTATCCCTAGTGACGATATGCGAGAGGGGTCCTCTCAAAGTCACTTTTGGACGAAACTTAAGTACTAATCGTATTATGCCTTCAACAGCATAATATTAACCGGCTGACGCCGCCCTGTTTGACGGCAGGGCGGCTTGCCGGTGACGGCTTCAGGAGAAGAAACCAAAAGAAATCGAATGCGTCTGTACACTATGGGTTTCGTCTGTACACATTGATCCTTCCGACCCCTTCAACCATCTCGACGGCTTCTGCCAGATTGGTTTTTGTCAGGGTCAGTCTGGCCAGACGGCTGAGCGCATCAGTGAACTTGTTGAGCGCTGTGTCAACTGCAGCCCAGCCACGGCCCAGGTCCCAGCCTGATCCGCTGCCATCACCGAAGATGACCACGTCAAACAGCGTCGGGTCGATCCCCACGCGCTTCAGAAGATCTCTCAGTGGCTCCTTCCTGAGCCCGGTGCGCTCGGTGCGCGGACGGCCAGAGATTTTCGACACGGACCAATGGGCTCGCAGCTCACCAGTGAAGCGCTCACGTCGCTGCTGGTGCGCAACTGCGTGGCGATCAGCAAGGATGGCAGGGCCGGGCCTTGGAGAAAGGACTCGTTCGTGCTCGGAGGGCACAAGAAGCCCAGTCGGTAGTCTGCCTCGTTGTATTCCTTTTTGAAAAGGAAGTACTCGCCGATCGCTTCTCGTTACGCGCGGCGGTCGTGCCAGACTGGTTCGACGCGAAGAACGCCGGATTGCGGCACAAACAGGCGAACGCGTTGATCCGCGATAAGCAGGTCGTCAACACGATCCACAAGGGGCTGATGTTCGACCGTGAAGTCTCGGATCTGGCGTCGCGGTTCGTGGCGGCGGGCAGCTTTACTGGGACCGCGACTTGAGGTCGCACGGCTCCTTCCAGGGCTTCGGGTTGAGCCAGCACCGGGCCGCATCTCAGCGCCAGGGCCCCCAGAATCGATTCTGGCGAGCCGGGAGGCCTCCCGGCGACCGAACCACCGTCTTGCGAGCCAGGCCCTACGCGGGCCAATGTTCAATTTTATCAGCCACACATACTTTCTGTAGAAGCGATACGGGGAATGCTGGTGTTCCCCATCGCGTCGGTTGCTGGCGAGCCGGATCGCCCCGTGCGATTCGTTGGCTCTGGATATTCCCGTGAGCGCCATGGGGGTAGGATAATCGATGGCCCGGAGGCCGTAGCGGTCCCTCGGGGCCTTGATGGAGTCGTGATTCCATGAACTCCGATCCTGTCCATCGTGCCAAACACCACCAGCTTTGGATCGACAAGGTCCGTACCGACCTCGATAAATGGTCCCCGCCTGCAGATATCGAGCTGTGTCTCAAAATCGACACGCTGATTCTCCTGCGTGGAGGAACGAGCGCTGCGCTCGACCTCGTTCGGACATTCTCGCCACAACGGCTGCGTAACGAGCTCGTCACGAACGACCTGACTGATCATCTTCACGATGCGGCCCTTCGGGCCATCAGAGCCCATGGCTATCCGCAGCGGGAGTTGACGGAAACCGACATGCCGGCTTGTTCGGCGAAGTTGCATGGGGCCGTGAACTGGTGCACTTATGAGATTCTGCGCTGTCCACAAACGCAGGTCATGCTTCTCGACGATCGAACCGCGCGCGCCGTGGCCGATTCAAGCAACGACCAGATCACCGCAGCCGAATTGCAGCACCTGCCCCACAATCCCTGCCTCATCGAGTTTTACAGGCCGATCGAAATCGTCGGAGACATCAAGCACGGCGTGCGGGTGCGCGCCGTGGGGTTCAAGTCGCTTGGTGATGCCGCTGCGCCTGCGGCCGTTGTTTGCTTTTACCTCGATTACTGGCAGCCTGCGCCTCAGAGCGGAGCGCGACTGCCGACGAGCCTTGGGTTCTGGTACGGCGGCTGCACGTGCGCGACGATGGACAATGCCGCACGAATTCAAATGGGGCTCGGGTCTGATCCTGTACTGGAACAAAAAATCTCCGATGAATGCAAACGCATCGCCCGCAACCTCTGGGATTTCGTCACGAGTCGCTCGATCAATTACGACCGCATCAAGCGTAAATCAGCCAGACATTTGCCCGACCGAGAACGGCCGCAGCACACGCAGGGATTACGATCACAACTCGACCGCGAGGTGTTCCACCTGTACCTGACCCGCGAAGTGAGCCGCGCGGAGGGCGAGCATAGCCGGCAACTGCCGCCACCGTGGGGCTATCGTGTGGAAGTGCTGGGCAAATTCCATCACCTGGTCTACTGCGGAAAATGCGGCGACCTGCATCGACACGATCTACTGGGGACGCCGTGCCGGAAGTGCGGTGAGATCGTCGGCCCCAGGGCGAACGTCCGCATCGAAAAATCATGGCACCATCCGTACGTTGTGGGGCCGGAGGGGGCACCGGTCAAGGACGTCGTGCGGGACGTGCATCGGCGGAAAGTGCGACGATAAGGCGAATCGCGGCCGATCAGACATCACCGACGTCCCAGTGGCGTGCAGGGGGACCTTGGACGGCGTAAAGCATCTTCCGAACCTCGTGCAGTTAATTCCGTCAATTGCTGGCAACTCCAGCAGGCCCGCAGAAGCGTTCGACCGTGCAACGACCCTGATCCCGGTTTATCCGACGGACCGCGTCGCAGCCGGCGTGCGCAACGCTCGTCGCCCATCAGTTGCGCCGGTGATGGCTTCATGCCGGGCGCTTTTCCACCGTGGTTTGATCCGGGGAGCGAATCGCGAATTCACTCGACCTCGATCACGCGCACCAGGACGTTGCTGATCCGCTGCCATGTGTCAGTCATGGTCCAGCTTCGGGCAGTCACCAGTTGGAAGATCAGCACCAACGGCCCCTGAAAGGCGCCTGGAGTGTGGGCCGAGTCCAGCGATTCGAAAGAGAAGTCCAACCCTCCCTGTCGCCCCACCAGTTCCACGTATGAAAAACAGGTGATCCGGCACGGCATCTCCGGGCGGAAGTATTTCACGCGCAGCGCACACCGCAACACGGTGACGTCTAACGAATTCTGTGCTTCGAAACTGAACTTGCCGATCAGGGGGCGGCTTGAGTCGTGCTCCAGATGATCATTGATGCGCACGTCCGTCAGGCCGATTCGCCGACTGGCTGGCAATTCCTGCGGTTTCTGCCGCGGCTCGAGATCCGTATACAGGGTGCCCGGTTTGATGCCGAACGCCTGCTGTTGCTCGGGAGAAAGCTCGACGACCGCGAATTCCTCACCAGTCCAGTGCGCCAGGCAGCACTTGCCGCTGAATGTCAGCTCGGGGGCCACGATCAGCGTGCCATCCACACCCTCCGCAGATGCTCTTTCGAACACCCGCATCGCATCCTGCACCGCGGGCGGGAGTCGGAAGGCGCTGGTGACCCAGGACTGGGCGAGTTTGAGCGACATGATCCAGGAATTGTACAGCCGCCTCGCGTTCAATGCCGGATTTCCAGGCGATTTCGAGCCAATCGGGAGGGCCTTGCCGTTCACGTTCTGGGTTTGCAATCGTTCTGGTTGAAATCATGATCGTCGCATGGGTACAGTGGTCTGGTTGCCGCAGCCGGTGTGGCTTTGGCGGCTTTTTGTTTCGATTTCAGAAACCACGGAGAGCCTGCGTATTTCAAGGCCGTGACAACGGCCCTGCTGACAATTTGATTGACGCGTGTGCGTCAAGAAACTGCTTCTCGCAAAACGACCAACCTGAGCCGCAAGGCTCTTGAAGTACAGAGGCAGCACCTTGAGCCACGCCCCGCAAGGGGCGCTGGCCAGTGCTGTTCTGTACTGCCCCTTGGTCGGGGCTGCGGGAGCGGTATTGGTTCAGCGCTCTTTTTTTTTGCGCGCTCAGTTGTGAACGAACGCCTTCGCGAAAGGGATCGGAATGCACGCAATTCTTCCACGAAAGTCGATCGAGATAGTGTTCGGAATTTCAATTGTTGTCGCGTGTTCTGGGTGCGACAGCAGCCCATCCCCGGCAAATAAAACCGCTCCTCCACCAGCGCAGCCTCCCGTGCAATACAGCCCTCCCCAACCAGCACTGCCTCCCCTCCCATTCAGTGCTCCCCACCCTCTTCCGTTGACTTCGACACCGTCGAGCAAACCACTTCCGGCAGAATATCGCACTCTTGCCGAGACCCTCGCGATGGAAATGAAATCGACGCCAGAACAATTCCAAAGTGGCGCCACAATGGCTGACATTCTTGCCGAGGGCCATTCCGCGATATTGTCGCTTCGGAAGCTCGAGTCGTCAGACGAAGACATCAACTACATCACCGCTCAAGGCCTGAGCGCGTTTACCGATGCCGTTGCACATATCGAGCGCATTGACGAACTACCGCAACCTGACGACGCGACGACAGTTTTGATCGGCTCTTTCGTCGATGGGTTCTTCGGAAATGTTGAAGGAGGCTACAACCGCGGCAAAGAGGCCGAAGAAAAGCAGAGCGCCATTAACGAGGAGTTACAACCTCTTCTGGCGGCATTGGCAAAAGGTTCTGCTGCGCAACTGCTGTTGCCGAAAGTTGCGGAGAAGTTCTCTGCAACTTTCTGTGATTCATCATCGCGGATTTTTGTTGACTTTGACGAGGCATGGGGCCCGTTTGGCCCCTTTGATCAGCTTTCAATGAACAACGACGGCCCTGCCCTCGAAGACTGCACGATTATCGTTCAGCTCACAGGTGCAAACGGCGAGATCCGCAAAAATGTTCATTTTGTTAAGCAGTGGCCGGCCAGATCGTGGCTGGGAGCGAGGTACCACCCAGGTGAGACAGTCCTCGGCCGCACAACGGGGCGAACATCTGTGGCCTTGGTCAAACAGGTTGACATCACGGTAATGTCGCCACAGTTTGCAACCCTCATCCGGTATCTCTATTCCGATGGCGAACGGGAGAAGGATATTGCCGAAATCTGCCAAAACATCAGAATTTCCGGTCGTTACCAGCCATTTCAAACGGGTTTTCTCGGTAATACGCAACGAGGAGCCGTCTTGGTTCTTGATGGCGTTACTTTTATTCCCGCTTGCGACGTAAATCTGACATTTCGGAACGCCGTGCAAACTCGGTCGTTCCGCTGGAAAATCGATTCTTGGAAAAACGGGGAACGAAAGCAATTCAATACCGCCGAGGGCCAATTGACGTTTGAACCACACACGATTGATATTGCGCTGGCTTTCCTGGGAACAAGCTATAAGTTCAAGATTTCGCTCCCTGTCAGATAACACCTCTTTGCCCATGTGTCGACAAACGGAGCGATCGCATGTTTCCCGATTACTACGCAATTCTGGGGGTGAAAGCGGACGCCGATCTCGAGTCGATTCGCCAGGCGTATAAGCGCCGTGCGTTCGAATGTCACCCCGACCGAGGCGGATCACACGAGCAGATGGTCCGTATCAACGCGGCTTGGGAGATCCTAAGGGATCCATCCAATCGCCAGCGATACGATTACGCTCGCAGTCACGCCCAAGATCCCGCTGCTGAAGCTGCCACGAATGAAGATTCGCGACAGGCCCGTGAACGAGCTCAACAATATCCGCAGCGGTGGAGTGATTTTGAAGTCTGGCTCGAGAATGTTTCGAAGGATTTCGCGCAGGCAGAATACAAAAATGTCGACGGACCGCTTAACACCAAATGGCCGGTAATCACAGGAAGCGATTCAGGAATTCTGTTTGTCGTTGCAGGAGGGCTCATCGGATTTCTCATTAGTGCCTGGTTTGCATACATTTTCGCCACATCGCCATTGACGGGGCATCATGTCGGGACTTGGGGCAGCTTTTTCGCCCGACTTCGTCCGATGGTGTTGATCCTGATCGGCGGGCCTTCATTGGGTGCCCTACTTGGAGCGCAGATTCACAAGGGGATCGGGATTGTGTTGAAATCGGCAATGCGGGCCGGTTCGAATTCGACGGCGATCGTCAGATGTGCTCAGTGCAGACAGCAATTGCGCGTCCCGAACGGCAGCGGGAAATGGGAAATCAAGTGTCCGAAGTGCAGCCATAAATTCAGCCACACGGGAGCAGTCGCATGAGACAGTCCCTTATGTTCGTAGGATGTGCCAGCCTTCTTGCGGTGGTCGGATGTGGTCCCACGGTGACGCAGGACGTCAAACCGGTCATCGGGGTCCGCCATTCCGGTGGAATTTTCTCAGTCGACATCTTGTTCGACCTGAAAGAAATTGAAGTGATTCATTTTTCAGACGGCATTCAGGATGGGAAGACGACGGCCCCGCGATTTACGTTACACGAGGTCAAGTTGAGCATAGAGGTTCTTTACGACCATGGACCGCCGCAAAAGGAAGAGGTTTTCTGGGCCAGTTGGAAACCAGGCGAACAAAAGACTTTGAACGTGTCCAACTGAGGTCAGGTGGAGGGGGTAAACATAAAGGGAACCGCAGTCGCCATGAATGGGGAATCAAGAGTCGGGGAGATCCACATCAATGAGTCGCGGCGGTCGCAGTGAGGCAAATCGTCTGAAATTCGGAAATGGGTGTGCCGGGGTGGACGCCCTCCTGATAGTTAAAACGAAACCGAACCGACAATTTCCGCAATCAACCTGTTCCGAGCCGCAGCGCCCGTCCCCGCGGCCACCAGCAGGCCGAAGCTGCTCGGGGCTTCGTGTAACCGCTTTCCTTCGGCGTTGATTCGCGATCACAGTCGCGGTAGGCTCCCTTCGAAGGTGTTGCCACGCATGTCGCTCGGCAAACTGGCGGGGACTGGTCGGAACCATTATGTGGCGAACTCAGGCTGGCGAGAGACTTCTGCATGGAGCCGAAGCCCGATTGATCCGAACCGCACTCGGCGTTCTCGTCGATCACGTCGAAGAGGAGATCGACGGACTGCGTGACTCGCTGGCATTCAGTGTTCCCATCTTTGATCGCCTGCAGGGCCGTCAGAAACTGGCTCTTCTCGCGGACATTGGCCATCATCTACTGTGCTCGACCGATCCCCCACCGCCATTGACGGCGACCAACGAATCGGCAGTGGCCGTCCTGTACAGAGTCATCGAAGACTGGGTGGCGTTGGAGGTCGATAGCGAGGATGACTTTCGTGAAATGCCTGGTGAGGATCCTTTTGATTGGCGCCGCCAGATTCTTGATGCGTATCGGGAGAGCGCTCCTGATGACGAAGACGTGCCCGTCGCAACATCTCGCGATCATGAAGAATGGAGCCTGCTGATCGAGTGCTTGGAGGCGAGAGTCTTGTGGGATGCTGATTATCTCGACGAAGACCTGTACGCTGATCAGCCACCAGAGGCTGGACAAATCATGAAGGATCGATTGGGCGTCCCTGATGAATACTTCAGGGCTGTGGCGCCTGATCCCACCGACCGAGACCTGAATATCGCCCGGCAGAAAATTCGGGGATTGGTCGACGGTTAACCATCATGGGTCGGGATCCTGTGAACCGGCTTTCAATTCGTCGATAAACCGGCTGGCATCGCCCACGAAAAGATCTTCGGGCCGATTGACGCCGAAGCGGGATTTCAGCCCGTTGACCGGCTTGATCCGCTTGCTATTTGCGATGCCCCGGATTGCCCTAACTTGAGAAGCCGTGTCCGGTCGAACATTGATAGCTAAAAGAAACGCCCTCGCGACGACTTCGACCATGTGCGGGAGCGCTTCTGTGGTACTTTGGGCCCTGAAATCGAATGGGCTATTGCTCATTCGACCTCCGTGTATCCCTTCTTCAATTTGCCGGCGATCATCGACTCGACGTGCTTTGCCGCCTTCCCGGTGTCGGCGAAATGCTTCACGCTGGCCTGCCCCGTCGTCCCGTTGCGGCCGAACCGCACGGTCACCGAGCTCCCGTCGATTTCGATCTCCCAGAACTTGTCGGAAGATCCCTCCACATACTCGAATCGCCGTTTCGTTTTGACTGCTGCCACGTGTGATTCTCCTTGATCTTGATGTACTTGATGGAATGTCGGCGGCTCGTCCTGCCGCAGGCCGATATAAGTCGGAAACCGCGGCACTCCGCCGTCGGTCAATTCCTGATACCTGAACGTGATCGTGCTGCCGATCGGAGGCGGATTCTCTCGCTGAGCGTCCGTGAAACCTGTCCCCACCGCGAATTGTGTCCCGTCCGGCAACTCGGCGAGCAGTGTCCCCAGTCGCCCTCTGAGGCGGCCAGTCCCTGGCTGATGCGCGACAACCCGAGCGTCCGCGTCGAGGAACCGCTTGACCTTGAGCAACGTGGCCGATCGCCTCCCCACATACGCTGAACCCGGTAGCCGCAGCATGACCCCTTCGCCTCCCAGGCTCAGGATCCGGTTCAGCTCGGCCTCCAGATGCGGCTTCCCTTCGCAGCGCACCTGCGGATCGAACAGGATGAATTCAGAATGCCGTTCCTGCACGACCGCCTGGGCATATTCCATCCGCCGCTCGAAGGTGTCATCAAAGGCCGGCGCGTCGAACACCTGAAAGCAGACTTCCCGCCACAGCTCGGTCTGGTCCTGGCGCCGGACGATACTTACGGTCCGCTGGAATTGTTTGCGATCGATCCACAGCTCACCATCCAGCGGGACTTTCGGAAACCGGGCCGTGAACCAGTCAGGGGCAAAGTACCTGTTCCCGAGTCGGGACAAGAATTTCTCGCCGTCCCAGTAAGCCCTGACACCATCCAGCTTTTCGCTCATCCACCAGTCGGTCGGGTCGAGAGCGCAATCCCAGGTCTCAGCCAGCAATAGGGCCGGCGCCGTGGGCTTGTCGCGGACAGGTGCCGCGGCTGGCGGAAGCGTTCCGCCGACACGCGATTGTTCGGTCGCCTCGCCCCGCAGCTTCCGCAAGTGTTTGCAGGTTCTGCGTTCGATCGCCAGAGATTGATTGCGCCAGGCCGGACACGAACACGAAAAGACGCCTCCCACGTTTTTGAGGACATAGGGCCGGCTGGCCGAGCCCTGCATTTCCACCGACTCGCCGTCTTGCAGGTCGGGCATGAATCATCACCTCCTTTGAGAAAAATGACATGGGGAATCACCGATTCGAGCGGTCTCGCTCGGCGTGGCTCACCCGGTCCAATCCCGGCAAGGCTGCCGAAACGGACAGCCGCCGCAATTCATGGCGCTGGGACTGGGATAAAACAGGCCCGATTGGATGGCCGTCCAGACCCGTTTGACGATCCGCTTCGTCCGTTCGATCTGCCGGCGGTCGAACATTACAGGATGACAGGTCAGGTCCGGGACCTTGGTCTTCGTAACGACGACGAACTCCAGCCGCAATTCCTTACCGTTGGAGAGCGGCCGCACCAGGTCGTGATACAGCAGGAGCTGACCGGCTGCTTCCTCGACATGTTCTGGATTCCAGCGGGACCGTGATGTCTTGAAATCGGTCACTATCAAGGCATCGGGCGTTTCGATCAGCAGGTCGACACGGGCCAGGATCTGCGGGCAACCGGGAATCAATTCACCGCGAAACTCCTCTTCGATGCCCAGGACTTGGCCGGGACGGTGGGCCAGCTCGCTGCCGTGAAATGTGGTCAGAATCCGGCCCGCCAGATTATTCAGCGAGTCCCGGTCTTCTCCCTTCCCGAACCGAACCTCTCGATCGTCAAAGGCATGCCAGGCTGCCTGATAGGCCTCTTCCAACAGCTCGACGGGAGGCGTCTGATTGCCTTGCAGGCGTTCCCGGTAGTAGCTTTCCAGCGCCGCGTGGATGGCGCTGCCGAACACCAGAGCCGACGACACGCTTTCTTCGGGAAGAGCCAGGACATACCGGAAGTAATACCGCAATGGGCATGCCTGGTACGTGCTGACGGCCGAGTATGACAGGTAATCGCGGCCGGTTAATTCGACGGCCACGTCTCCTGGCGTTTCGAACAACAATTCCATCAACCACCTCCCGATCCCGCAGGGGCCGTCTTCAATTCGTCGATAAACCGGCTCGCATCGCCAATCGACAGATAGTCAGGCCGATCGACGTTGAACCGATTTCGCAGTTCCTGCGGGAGATCGATGTGTTGCTGTCCGGCAATCGCAAAGATGGCACGTACTTGGGCACTGGTCGCCTTGCGGGAATTGGGTTTCCCGTGTCCATTCCCTGCGCTGCCGTTGCCGGCATGTCCGTTGGAATTGGCGCCGTGGTGACCATTGGTGTGACCATTTCCGCTCCCGCCGGCACGATTGGCGGATGCTGGGGTCGCAGTGGACTGGCGTGCCAGTTCCTCCTGCACCGCCTGGGAACAGGCCGCAAATGCCTGGCGCACCTGCTGCTGAAACAGGTTGCCATCGCGGGCCCTGATTTGGGCATCGAGCTCCAATTCGACGTTGCACGAGGCTCCCAGACTGCCATAGTCCGGAAGCCCCACTTTCTTCGAGAGTCCGACATTGAGTTTGAGAGGCATTGAAGTTCCATCTTGCGTGGGGAAAAGGAAAGACGAAGAGGGACTGCGAGGCGGTGACCTTCAGTCACACTCCCTGGAGCTGCCGCAGCGATTGCAAAGTGCTTTCGACCAGGCGGGCCTGTTTGCGGTTCTTCCGCAGGACCTGCAGCAGCCGACTGGTGCTCAGCAGTGCGGTCCGCAGATCGCCCTGCAATGTTTCCGCTGCGACGATGGGGTCGACAGCGCCTGAATCCTGGGCACCCGCCTCGTTCTGGCCGGCTGACGCAGCCGTACCATTGGGAGATAATGCCGTATGGCTCTGGCCGTTGGTTTCGCCGTTCGTGACACCGTTGCTGTCGGGTTTCTCCTCGTGGTTCTGACTGCCATTTGTTCGGGTAATGCGTGCCATTGGGGGAAGTCTTTCATCAGAAGGTTTCGGAACTGGAACTGAAATATCGACACTCGTCGGCTGATCCACGATTGCCGGCGCAGGTGCCGATTCAATGCGGACGCAATCTTTTAAGGGACCCAACGCGTCTTCGGGACCGAGCACCATCCAGAAATATGTCCGCCGCGCATCTTCGAAGACGCACGGCGCATGGGCGTCTGTCACCAGCAGTTCGTTCAATCCCAAGCTGACCGCGTGCTCGAGATATCTGCGATTCGTGTTGAACCGGGCCGGTTCGCCGGTGACCTGCGACCGAGAGAGAACCAATTCCGTCCGCGGTGTTTCGCCGTTCACCTGGGCTCGGATCGCGAAATGACCGTTGCAATCCACGGTGACTGGAGAATCGGGCTCTGCGTTGGCCGGCAATCGCCGGAGCGATTTGATGAGGAACTCCCGATCCTCGGCTGGAATCTGGACCCGTGTCTTGACCGCAGCGCGCAACGGACAGGCGTCTTCGACATTGGGATACCGCCGGTCTTTGATTCGCGCCAGATACAGCGTCCAGGGCCGGATCCGCACGAAGACATGCGTGTCTGTCGCCCCCACCTCCACGGGAACATCCGTGGAAAACTCGCCGACACCGAACACGTCGGTCGGAACCACGAGCACGTCGTCTTCCCATGGAAACTGGAATTCTCCACGGATCACCAGAGCCTGACGGGTATCGGTGGCCACAATTTTTCCGGACGTCCCCTGCAATTGAATGGTGTGGAGCGCAAATCGTGGTGACGGAATCCGGTCGACGACAGCCGCTGCGGCCTGCAGGGCTTCCACCAGCCGATGGTCGTTCGTCGAGAACTTTTTCGGCCGCTGGGGCCATGATTCCAGGACCTGTTCACGACAGTCGCCATACCGACGGACGACGGGTATGCCGCGGTCCTCCCAGCGAACCTCGATGAGCCGGTCTGGGGTCGCTTCGAAATGGACCGGCACGTCCCGTTTTCCTTCGCAGTCGGCGAGGGCCTCGACGGGGAGCGCGAATTGCGCCGGCGGCAGGGGCCCCGGATGGTGGTATTCGAGGGCGGTCGTACCGTTGACTGCCCGGATGTGGAATCCTTCCTCGGAGGCCAGGAACACCACGGGCGCCGTGTTGTGGGCCGACCGGCCTTGCAGACCCATCCGCCGCAGCAGATTTCGCAGTTGAAGAGCAAATTGACGAGTGATGGTGATCACGGAACGAGGCTCCTGGTATGGCAATTGGAATTGATCGTCAAGTGGGTGGCCGTGTTCGGCGACGACGCAGCGCCGCCAGCCGCAGGTAGCGGTTGCGGAGGTTGGGCTCGTCGCCACGGTTGGTGTCCCGGACGAGTTGCCGGGCTCGGAGATACACACGAAACAGAGACTGAGTGCGTCTCAGGAAAGCACTCTTCTGGCGGTGTCCATGGCCTCGTGTGCCGGGCAGCCGCCCGTGCAATCGGGATAGGCCGTGCGATGGAATTGCTCGATCTCCGCCAGGCACAATCGCAGTGCGGCTTTGGCGCTGACCAGTCCGGCATCGTCGGACTGATGATCGGGCGAAACAACCTGTGCGGGCTTGCCATCCTGCGAAAGGGTCACGGTCTTCTGGGACGACGCGACCATTGATCGCCGGTTCATGGCACGCTTCCTCTTCATGCTTTTCAGATCGCGTTCCAGTTGGCGACGAGTCCGCTGATTACGACAGCGGGCAATTGCCAGTTCGATGATCTCGATCTGTCGAGTCAGGGGCGGCTTGGGTGGCTGTGGCGGTGCGAAAAGCTCGCGGAACAGGATGTTCTGGTTGCGCCAACTTCGACGAGTTCTCATGTCAGCGGGCCTCGGCTTTCTTGTCGCGTTCCGATCAATCGGGCAACCGATAATTGATGGCTTCGTTCAGATGGCAACTGGTCACGACGTCCGACCGGTCCAGAGACGCCACCGTCTGCGCGACCCGCCGGACCGTGGCCACGGTGGGCGGGCGCAGACCCAGTTCCCGGACGGCATGCGACATCAGACTTTCCGCCGCCGCATCAAATCGATTTGGAGCATCCCCTTTGCGGTCGATGACCAGGCGGATCTCGTCAATTGTTGTACCGGTATTTCCGGCGCGGAACTCTCTGTCGGAGGGTGCCACCACTTCGCAGAAGATTTCCGCTCGCGGCCATTTCTTCTGGTGAGCAACGTGTTGACGCTCGGTGCAGCGGCAGCTGCGATGTACGTCGCCATGATTGCCGCACAGACAGGGCCGCACTTCGAACGTGTCGGTGAGCGCCAGCCTGGCCGCCAGTGCGCGCAGTAGCGTTTTGCCTGATCCCTCGCGTCCGACGAATACGACCGAGTGGTTTCCAGCGGCCGCCACCGTCACCACCCGCTTGGCCATTTCCAGGCCGATAATCTCTGAGCCGGCCTGGGCGGTGGCCGCTAAGGTACGGCGGTCGATTTCGAGTTTCAAGCGCGCCGACAGGTCAGCCAGATCGGCCTCGGGGAGCCGGAATAAATCGTTAAAAGCGCCAATCGGTTTGGTCAAGTTGATCTCCTTTCGCAGGCTCCGATCGTGGTCGGATCGCGGTTGGGAACGTCATGATGGTTCAGGACTCTGCCAGGTAGTGCGGCTCACAGAAGTGCTGCCGGGCGCTCAATCGGGACCCGTCCCGTATGAAATAGAACGCGTGCTTCCGAATCCATTCGTCGTCGCTCGTCAGTGGCGCGTGGTACTCATGCCACGGCATGCCATTCACGTCGGGTGCTGCGGCGGGCTCACATTGGAACCGCTGGACGCACGCCGGGCATTTCCCGCCGTAGTGCTGTTTCGCATTTTCGTGTGTCCACCGGTGCGAAAAAGCCGCCCAGACATGCCGGCGCTGGGACAGATTCAAGTTGTTTCCACGAATTAACATTGTTCACTGGGCTCGCTTTCCTGCGGCGGCGATGGCTGCGCACGCTACGATCAAAAGCTGTGGAAATCATCGGGCCTCGCTGATGATGGGTTTGTGATGGAGTGCCCGGCACGCCTGGAGATACGTCCGGGCCAGTTTCTTGAGGGGGCTGCCCGGTTGCTCCAGCGTGCGGACGAACTCTTCCAGAATTTCCAGGTACTCTTGACGTTCGGCAATCGCGCTCTTGTGCGTGATGGGGCAGGGCGCTACCCCTTCGACCTCCAGAGAGATGCGCGCGTTCATGCCTGATTCAAGCGCCTGATGCACGGTGCCGTTATCAAGCACGGCCTGGAGCCGTTCGCAGAGTCGTTGCGCTTTCACGTTGTCACGGTTGTCATTGACTCCCACTGCGACGATGAGTTTCATCGGAGTTCTCCTGCGTCTGGGCCAGACAGGTTGTGTTTAGGGGTTCGGCTGCTCTTCGGAGTCTTCCCTGATCACATCGATGAACTGCCAGACCTTGTGGTCAGCCGGAAAGACGGTGCGGAACACGTCGAGCACGTCGTCTCCCTCATCCAGCTCAATTCCCGGATGTTCGACCGCCGTGTTGCAGAGGGCCCCCAGCAGGTAGGCCAGTTGCCCACCCAGATCTCCGGCATCGCAGAGCAGGGTCTGCACGTGGTTGATGACCCTGTCGAGAACCTCAGAGGCCAGTCGAGTCCGATTGAGGGCCACGGCCCCGTTCACGATGAGCTCGGCGTCCTCAGGCGTGCAATCGCTACAGACAATCTGTGGTAGTCCGTCTTCAAGATCGTCCAGATCAACGACCTCTCGAGTGATTTCGTCCTGGTCAAGACCCAGGTTCCAGTTGAGCCAGGCGTTCATGGTTTGCTCCTTCACGTGAGACCTCCCTGTCGGGCTGCCTCAGACACGGCGACCGGCAGACGATAGCGGTCCACGAGTTGTTCGTAGATTTCGCGGCCGTTTTCGGTCAGGGTTTCGTGGGACAATAAGGGACTGGCCTTGAAACCCATGCGGTGCAATTGCACGTATGTGGCCTCCATCCGGCGGACGTTCGACGGCCGCTCCCGCACCCAACCGTTCACGTTGTAGTCGCACTCGAGCAGATAATGGGCTTCGCAGATGTCAAAACGGTCGAAATCGGGCATCGGGGTGCCTCTTTTCAGGCTTGGTTTGTTTCACGATTCGTTTCTCCGTAGTAGTAGGCGAGGATCGCACCCTGGACGCGAACCACAAACGGCCCATGATGCGGCTTCTCGTGAGAAACCGGGTGTTCATGCCAGAGATTGTCGGATTCACATCCGTCGTCCTCGATCGAGAGGGCTTCGGCCTTTGACTTGGAGAGGATCTGCTCAGTCACGTCGAACTCGTAGGCGCCGTCGATTTCCACTGCGTAGTCGCCAATCCAGGCCTGCGGAACGAAACGGGCCATGATGCGTTTGGATTGTTTCTGTTTTGTGTCAGCCATCGTCTGTGTCCTCTCCGACGTCGGTCAGATTGAAGAAACCGGGGTCGGACCCTTGAGCGTCAAGCAGCTTGGCCATCGTGGGGCCGTCCACGACCTCGCGACGTCGAACCTTTGTGCGGCCGGAACACGGTCCCTCGTCCACGGCTTCGGCGATGTCTTCAAGCACCATACTGGCAAACGGCTCTTCCGACAGGACTTCGATCTGGATGACGGTGCGGTAGAACTTGCGTTGCGAGGGTTTCACAGGTGCGAGCCTTTCTGCTTGGGGAGTAGGAAATCGAACATCGTTACTTACTGAGTAAAGTCGCCGGTGGTACCTGCGACCGCAGCCCAGCCGGCGGTCGAAGTGGATCGCTCGGCTGATTTTCGTCGTGGTCAGCGTCGGACAGCTCCACCTCCACGATCCTCAGGACTTCACTCGCATGGTTCACGACCTCCACCGGTATTGATTGGACAGTCGAACCGACAGCCGCGTCGCACGGTGGCAACTGGCAATGTGCTGCCGAGCACGGTTCAGTGTCAGGTAATAACCGACGGCTCCGTAGTGCTCGTGCATCACGACGAACGTCTTGTAGCGGCGACCCACCGTCTCGATGCGGAAGCCGCATTTGTGGGTGCTGACGATCATTATGTCATCTCCAATTCTTCGGCCTGGAGCAGTAGGCGGTCCGATATCGTCTGCACGCGACCATCGCGCAGACTCCGTACCAGTGCCAAATGACCGCCCGCCGCGAATCGCCGGTACCGGTTTGTGTATGCCACGTCTCGGTTGAGCCACGCCAGCACAATCCAGGGATTCCGCCTCAACGGCGGGTTGTACCGGCCGACACGGTCCTGGATGTACGCGATCGTCCCGATCGGGATCGTGCCGATCCGCCGGCCGTCCGACAGCCTGTAAAATCGCTGGGCACCGTACTGGTGGATCATGTCACTTGTCCTCCTCTTCGCCAGTGAATTCAGCCCCGCTGAAGAAGCCCGGATCGGGAATTGATCTCCCGATCTGCGCTGTCAGAAAATCGCAGGCGTGGGACAGAAACGCGGACGGAGTCAGACCACACTGGCGACAGGGGACCGTCCCATCCGTGTTCTCGTGCGGGCAACCCAGTTCAGGACGCACCTGCTCGACCGACCAGCCGAACGCGTCGGCCAACAGGCGATAGTCCCAATCGAACTGAATCACCAGCTCCTGCCCGTGATGACCGCGCAAAATGAAATCCCAGCCGTACAACCCCTCCACCAGCCTGACCCGCCGCAAATTTGTTGTGGCCATGGACGATCACCTCGAGCTGGAAACAGGCCCGGCCGGACAGTCGCGTTGACTTCCGGCCGGGGTACAGGGAAAAAGTCGCCGATCGTTCCTCGAAACGAATTGCTCAGATGGCGGTCGCCAGACGTCGCCGTCGCACCGACCGGACGGCCAGCCGGGCGTCGTCACCCGCGTCCCAGTCGATCATGCTGGGCCCGTGATCACCGGAAAACTCGCCCGAAGGCGCGCTGGAAGCATCACCCGAGGTGTCCTCCACCGGCCCGAAACCCATCCGCTCGATCACGTCCACAGATTCGCCCGTGACACGGGCTACAGCGCGGTTCAAATCACGTTGTGTCATCCTGAAGCTCCTTCCAATGACAGGGAAACAAATAAAAATGCCTGCTCCACACGGGGCAGGCCGGGACGTCGAACGGTGTGTTGCAGCGATTCAAATCAACAAGATTACGGTCTAATCAGCAGATGGACCCGACCGATTCGGTCGACGCCTGATGGTTCCCGCCAGCGCCACCCGAGATCGAGTCGCTGACGAGTTTGTGGGCTCCAGCCATCCAGGGTTCGATACGGACGCCCTGCAGGCAGTCTGCCAGCGTGGGAATGGTCCCCAAATCTTCCAGGACATGTTGCTGGCCGATCTCCCGCACGAAAACCCGGCGGCCAGCGGAATTGGTGATCGCCAGGCCGAACACCTGCTCGGCCACGGCAATCCCGAACGAATTATGCAGTATCAGGCGATGGCGGTTGTCGGGGACATGGGCCTTGGTGCTGTCGAAAAACTGGTGCACCGGCAGATAGTCTTCGGGATTGCCGCCCCATTTTTGTGCGGCCCGTTCGGCGTGCACCAGCGGGTTGCTCATCGTGTGAGTTCCTTCACGTAATAGGGATCGGGAAAGCCCTGTCGCCGCAGGTCGTCCCAGCTGGCGTTGGCAGGATCAACTTCATAGGCGTCCCAACATGGCTGGAACTCCTGCGGCGATTCGCCGAAGAATGCGTCACACAGTTTCTGGCAGGCGGCAATTGCCTCGGCCTCGTCGAAGAACACCCTCGGCTCGACAAATTCGCCCGCCTCCTAACAGAACTCGTCGTTGTATTCCCAATTGACCCCCAGAATGGTCCAGACCCTGCGCGGGAGCTGAAGGGCCAAGCCGGTGGCCGCGCCGACGGCCAGGGCCGTGCTGTTCGTAGCGGCATTTTGGATGAAACGGCGACGTGAGACGTTGTTGCTCGACATAACGGATTACTCCACTTGTTCGATACTGCGGACACCGGAAATCTCTTCATCAACCGACACACCCAGCGATCGCAATTCCTCAGCCAGGACGGGGAACTCCTCTGCCAGCAGCCCGAACGAGTCGCACACCTCGATGTAATCCAAACCGTTGTCGACCGCATCCCCACCGCCGTCGAGCAACTTTTTGATCGCCCGGGCCTCGCTCGTCGCCGTGATGCGGAATTTCTGAGCATGCAGCTCGTACAGCTCGATTTCATAGACGGGCATGGGCTCCTCCAGAATTACCGACGATCGGGACATATTGCCGCAACGTGGCCAGGGCATGCGAAAACAGGCCTCCTTTCAGTCAGGCACGAATCAGTCAGGCACAAACGAGAAATAGAAACGCGGTTCATGCTGGAACAGCAGCGAGGCCAGCCGGCTGTCGCCGTGCCGCCTGACAACGACAAACGGCGCGCGAAATCCCACCACTTCAAAATCCTGCCGCAACTGAGCCGAATCCCAGACCTGGCCGAAAACAGCTTCCAGCAGCTCGCGGCTGCGCGGCACAGCATTGATGACAACGGCCAACTGCCGGCGCAGGTCCTCGGTGGGGTCAATCACGAGGTCTTCCTTCGTGGCTGGGGCCGGCCGGCTGGCAATGCCCTGATCGAAACGGTCTCGATCCATTCTTCATCCCCCTCTTCGATCTGTGGCTTCTCGTAAGAAACACGGCCAGACCGGCACAGGTTTTCGGCCTGCTGTGGCGATCTGGCCGTGACGACATACACGGTCCGCACGACGAATTTTTCCAGGGCTTCGACTTCATAGCGGGGCATGGCAGCTCCTTCCGAAATGAGGGGAACGGTTGCCTGGCCGACGCCGTGGCGAGTCGCAGCCTGGCGCCAATCAGGCCGACTTGCGCCGGCCAATCTTCGATCGGCGACGTTTCTCGTCGTCCAGAGCCCAGATCCGCAATTGCCGGTAGATCGTCGGCAGGACGCCCAGGCAACAGAACGGCTCAAACAATTCGCCCGGAGAGTCTCCCCATGAGACGCCTCCCGTGAACACCAGAGGATACGGCATGTGGGGCAGCGCCATCTCTGCCATGTCGCGATGTTCCCAGGGATTTGCCGGGAGCAAATTGACATGCTCGTGCAGCATCTGCCGCGTATCATGGTCGTCGGCCAGAGACGTAATCTCTTCACAATTCGCGTCCTGGTCACGCAATTCGGTGACCAGCCGGTGCAGGACACGGCGGCGCTGCTTGGTGATTTTCGCGGCCGGGAGATACGCCAGCAGCAGGTTGGCTCCCATGGCAAAATCCTCCTGTCGTTTGGGATTGGAACTTGAAAAATGGACGTGTCAGTCATTCGAGCGGGACCCCATTGATGACACGGGACAATCAGGGAGATGGGCCTGCTCGAGCCATTCCAACTCTGCCAGCAGGGCTTGGCTGCGGCAGGGAAATGGTCCGAGGTGCGGTCCGCCGCTGGGAGCCAGATCGACGTGCCAGGCGCCAGCCGCATCCGGCTCGACAAAACTGGCACGTCGGATCTGCTGCGGGCCGAGCGACAACAGGTCGATCATTTCCCCATACACGCAGCGGACGGTCCCATCAGATTGCACGATGAGCTGCATGGTCTGGCTCATCAGCGTGGACGCCGCAGAATGTTACGCCGTGGCCGGTCGACCAGCAGCCCGTCCACGACCGACTGGATTCCCGCGAGCTGTGCGGTCACCCGCTGACGCAGCGGCATGTCGTTGCGCAAGGCCTGCGGTTCGACACCCCGCACCGTGTTCTGAACTTGATCAACGAGCTGATCCAGCTGTTCGTTCGACCGGATATTGAGCCGGCGGAACCGGCCGAAGAACTCGGTCAGGTTTTCGATCGCCGAATCGCGGAAGACTTTCGGTTTTCCGTCTTCCTGGCCGGAGAGCCGTTCCGTGAGGTGAGAGATGAGCCGGTCGAGCTCGGCCAGAAAGGCTTCTTCGGCCAGCCGGACGGCGTCGTCGAATCGGGCCGCGACCCGCTCGCTCTCCTGGCGGTACAGCTCGGGGCTGAGCCGCGACAGATAGGTCGGCGGTTCGACACTCGGAAAATCCCACGTCACGTCGAACAAACCAGTCAGCGATTCGGGGTAATCGGACGAATTGTAGAGCCGCCCCAGACGTTGGCGGGCGATCGCTTGGAGGTCGGCATAGTGGGCATTGAGCCCGCCGATCGCTTCCCCCAGATCGGACTTATGGGTCGTCATGTGCATGTTGAACGCACCGACGTCGTCTTGACGGATCAACCGGATCCCGGGCTCGGGATAGGGGAGCGAGTTCCCTTTCCAGTAGCTGAGGATCTGATGCCGGACCGACGTCACGGCGCGAAATGCCGGGTGCTTGGTGTCGAGCAGCTTTTTGGCGGCCGACAGGTAATTGCCTTCGGCGCCGAACGCGTCGGCCGCTACGGCTTTCTGTTCGGGGCTGAGGGTTTTCCGGGTACCGAACCAGGTGAAGGCCACCCGCACGGCGGCAGTGATTCCCCGCAGATATTCGGCCGGGGAATGGCTCTCTGTCGTGCTCGGGGAACGGCCGGCCGTGCGTGTGGTTGCCGCATCGAGAACTGTGGCACTCATTGTGTGATCTCTCCTGCAGGTCAGAGGACGGGAATTTGAAAACCTTCGGACGCAGTGACTGGGGCGATCAGTCCGACTCGCACAGCACTCCCTGCTCGCAGGCGGCATCGATCGCCCGCTCGACATCGCTGCCCGCCAGCTCTTCCAGGGGCTCTGGCGGTATTTCCACGACGGATGCCGAGCAGCGGTGTCCGCCGAACGACAGGTCGACCAGCGCGGGGCTGTCGAGCCCCTCGGTGTCCCAGTCGACAATGACCACGTGCAACTCGGGAATCGAAGCGAACACATCCTGCACAATGCCCCCGTGGACATTCAGGACAATCTGAGGTCGAGTCATGGAGATCCTCCTGAACGGGAAACGAAAACTGCCGGCAGACAGACTCTTTTCCAGGAATCTGTCCACCGGCAGCGGAAATAGGGAAAGACAAAAACCCGGTTCGTAACTCCTGTCTGTCAGTTGTTGGTCGGTTCGCCCCGGCTGACGCGACGAGCTGATTTGCCGGTGTTCGCCTCGCGGGCATAAATGCCGGAGGAGTTGGCCGACAGGCACCGCCCACTGGCCCATTGCCGCAGCCGTTCCACCGATTCGTGGGCCGTCCGGGCGACGGGCACCACGTTCTTGGCCGCATCGATCAGAGACAACTCCAGCATTTTGGCTAAGCGGCAGCAGGAGCGGATCTCGGCCCCTGTCCAATCGGTGTCGACAGGCAGAGGTTGCTTTGGGTCCAGACCGAACTTGTCGAGATACAGTTTCCAGATCGCCTTTCGTTCCTTGTCGGCCGGCAGGTCCAGGAAAAAGATCCCGTCGAACCGTTCGGCCCGGCTGAACTCGGGAGGCAATTTCGAGATGTCGTTGGAGGAACACGCCACGAACACATCCGATTCATGCTCCGAGAGCCAGGTGAGCAGCGTCCCAAACAGGCGGGAAGAAACTCCCGAATCACCGGCGCCACCACTGGCTCCGCTAAGCGCTTTTTCCAGTTCGTCGATCAGCAGCACACAGCGCCCCATCGCGTCGACCGATTTCAGGGCCTGGCGGACATTCTGTTCGGTCTGGCCGACGAGACTTCCCATCAGGGCGCCCACGTCCAGGATCAACGTGGGACGCCCCGTTTCATTCCCCAGCGCCTTGCAGAACTGACTCTTCCCGCAGCCCGGCGGGGAAAGCAACAGGATGCCCCGTGGTTGCGTCAGCCGGTCGCGCTCGGCGCGCGGGCGCAGAGCCCGCAGGCAGAACGATTTCAGTGGTTCGAGCCCACCCAGATCGTCAAACGTCTCGCCACCCCGGTGCAGCGTGAGCAGGCCGTTCTTCTTGAGCATCTGCGATTTGAGTTCCCACAGAGTTTCGGGAACCAGCCGCTGATTGCGGGTCAATGACAGGCTGCAGGCCGATTCGGCCTCAAACCGGGTCAGTCCCGAAGCAGCTTCCAGCAGAGCGTCCTGCTCGGCCGGATCTTCCGGGTAATCTCCTGTTTCTGTCGCCACCGAACGGGCGATCTCCGCCAGTTGTTCGCGGCCGGGAAGCTCGTGTTCGATCACGACGAACTGCTTTTCGAGTTCGACCGGAATGTTGACGGTCGGCGCCAGAATGACAATGAAGGTCCGCTGGTCTTTGCCCTGATTGAGCTGGTGTTCGAGAGTCTGGACGATCTCGATCCCATTCAGGAACCGGTGGAAGTTCCGCAGCACGAGCAGGGCTGAGCTCTTGGGGTCTGCCAGACTCCCGAGGGCTCGAATCGCCGCCAACGGGTCGCCACCGCCGGCAGGGATTGCCCCCGCGCCGGCTCCTGCCAGCGACAGCCCCTGTGCCACGTCCCAGACGGCCAGTCGCCAGTTCTCCTGACGGCAGACGGAGGCAATTTCCTTCAGCGCGTCGGCATGTTCTTGTGATTCAATCCAGATTCCGGTAAAGCAGGCACTCACGTACTCCAGCAGGCGTTCCGCGAGCGTCATGACAGGCTCCTTGTGTAAGTGGTCAAACAAAGTGAATGGACAAATTCAGAGACAGGGAAAGTACTGGTCGGCCGATGAATCGGACCCCACCCTTATCGTGGGCCGAGTGCGGCGATCTGGCGTTCCAGTCGGGTAATCCGGCGCCGCTGTTTTTCGACGGCGTGAAAGGCCCGTTTCAGGCGCGTCAATCAGCGGTCAAACGTCTTGCGCTCCCGCTCCAGCCGTGTCTGGCAGACCGCGAGTCGCACCGTGTTCGGCCCGTTGCCAGCAGACGGGGCAACAACCGAATTGCGGCGCAGGATGCGTCGGAGGGGTGCGGTCACGGCGACGTGCCTTGTTGGACCGATTGCGTCTCGGATTCGGACTGGTAGAACTCGGCGGTCCGCTCGTCAGACTGGCGCGTGCCGAGTGCCTGTTCCAGAAACCGACTGGCCTCCTGGCACGAGCTGCCAGAAAACCCTTTGGTCTGGACGGTAGTCTGGCCCGTCGGGCTGACGATGATTTCGATGGTCTTCAAGCGGCACCTCCGGCAACCTGGATGGTGACGCGGATGGAACCGTCTGTGAGAGGCTGCTCGGTCACGACGTGCCCTTGTTTGCGGGCTTCGATTCGCGCCTTCTCGACAGCGTAAGCCTGCAGGAACTTGTCGAGTTCCTGCTGCTTGCCCCAGTGGCCGTTGAAATTATCGAAGTGAATCTGGCCGGTCGGTGTTTCGCAGACGACCGGATAGGTCCAACCGGGGAGCTGTACCGCCAAACCAGTCGCGCTGGCGCTGTACAACTTGGCTGTGCCATGAACCGGTGGCGGCAGATTGAGCCGCCGGCAGGCAGCCGTGACCCCATCGGGATCACGAATTTCGGTCTGAATACGTACAATATGAGACACGAGAAATTTCTCCTGAAAGGAACGGGGCTAAAACGCGACAGCGAGGCTTTAACCGGCGGTGATAATTCACGGGCCAGGCGCAACGCTGCTTCCGGGGCCGGTTTCCTGGGGCGCGTCGCCATAATCGGTGGTGGATTCGCCCGTCAGTGCCAGACGCTCGCCGGGGTGCGGGAGCAGGCGCTGTGGGAATTCGGCAGCCAGTTCGGCCACCAGGAACTCATTGAGAGCTGCTTCATCAGGCTGCTCGCTGCGGAGATTTCGTAGCACGAGCAGGCACAACAGCAGCGGGGCCAGGCACGCGGCGAGTACACCAACTCCATGAATGGCTTCGGCGATCAGTGGTTGCCAGTAGCGGTCCTGAGCGATCTCTTTGCGTTCCTGATCGAGCTCGTTTCGCTGTTGATCGAGGGTCGCCCGCTCGGTTTGCAGGCCGGCTTGGAGGGATTGTTGCGCCGCCACGACTTCCTGTCGGGCGCGGGCATCGGCCTCGACCAGTTTGCGCGCCGCTTCAGCGACCTGACGATTCTGCTGCGTGACTTCCTGGGATTGGCGGGCGATCTGCTCGTTCTGCCGCGTTTGCTGTTCGACGCTGTTCTTGGCGTACTCGCCCAGCCGCTCATTTTCGTCGCAGCCGCCCGCTCCCATCGAGGCGACTGCCACCATGGCCAGTGCCGTCATCCACATCTTCTTCATGCCGGTTCCTCCAGAGGTTCAGGATCCTGTGAACGAGTTTCTGCAGCGCCCGACGCCAGCGGACTTCGCGGGCCAGCGCCAAGGCGAGCAACACGGCCAGCAGACTGCTGGCCAGGACGATTGCATTTGAGGTCAAGAAACACGGCTCCTTCTGCAAGAGTGAAACAGGGTGGGCCATCGAGTCCCGCAGCCAGGAAACGAGAAACCCCGCCGGTTGGATCCTCATGTGGACCGAATTCGGTGGGGTTTGAAACGTCCGGGTCATTCCTGAGAGCGAACCGCAGGGATCGTCACTTTACATGCCTTCCGAACTGGCGAAATTTAGCTTTCGCCACCACTCGCGTTAAGTTGGGCGCTGGAGACGGCTCTGGCTCGATTTCGACACTGCAGCTGGCGCCCAGGCTGCCGTAGTTGGGAAGACCGATCTTTTTGTTGAGGCCGACGGTGAGTTTCAGGGGCATTGGGTTCTCCGGTTAGGGTTGAATGTGCTTGTGAAAGCGCGAAAAGTGCGCAAGGGACGCGGGGAAGTGCTGGGCAGACTACGGCCGGCAGGAAAGATGTCGACTGTCACGACGGGATGCAGCTCGCGATTTCAATCGACTTCACAGGCATTACGAAAACGCGTCGACGTGTCGGACGGAAGCGTGTAATGGCCGGGCATTTCGAGCGACGATTAAAACGTAGGCGGCAGCCGAGTAAATGGTCGCAATTCGTTGCCGGCTGCAGATCGCTGATTGCGATCGATCACGTCAAGTACCGTGCCGCGAGCTCTTCATGCGCATTGATTCGTTCAGGTTGATAAAGCATTCTCGCGGCACCACTGATAATGCGCTTGTAGCGCTGGTCGCAGTTGCTGCCACAGGTTTGCATTTTGCGCATTTACCCACTTCCACCAAACGTGATGCAGCGGCTGAATGTTTGGTGGTGCAAATGAGCGCGATGACTCGTGGACAAACAGTCCAAATGGCGGCGCTTGTCTCTCATATTCGTGGGCTTGGACCATCGGCAATCCCAAAAGAATCGCGTCTTTGTGCCCCACATTATTCTGAAACATGTTCGAGGCATTAGCAGCAACTTGAGTGCCGTGTATCACGGGCCCGTATGCAAGCGCGCCCCGGATTAAGAAACGATGCAACGGCTCTGGTTCATGGACAAACTCGTCCGCTGTTTGCACAAACACTTCGCGCAGAAAGGTGAGCATATCCAGTTGGCTCGCCGCTGACGCGTAGAACCCGTCCATAATGGATAAAGTCTGACGTTTCCTATCGGAGCCTGAAGGGCAGCAATATGAAGCTTAAATACGAAGTTGCCGCTGATGTTAAGCGAGCGGCCCATCGCCGACTGAATTCCCATTACGTCAATCCAAGCCACGTACTCCGACGTCGGGAACGGTGGCAAAAGCTTGGAGTTGAAGAAGATCGGCATGAGTTATTCCTTTCAATTAACGGCCGGGCACTTGCCACGTTCGTCAAATTCATTCCGAGGGCGACTGCTCCGGCTCTATTCTACGTTTCAAGCCATCCCACCAGTTCATCAATGCACCCCGTACAATGTAGGCAAAAACGTGCAGATGCATTGGCATGTCTTCGTATTTCCAGACCCCACCCCGCGAGGCCATCGCAAGGGCATATGGTCGTTCCGTTGGGGTATTGTTCTCGTTGCTGACGCTCAAAGGCGCAGAACACATTGGTGCGGGGAAAGGTGTACCAGCGTGAAGAGCAAGAGAGCGATACTCATAAATCTGATTCAGTGCCGTCCGGATCCCTTTGTCACTCCAATCTATTTTGCCAACGGGCGGCCGCTCCGTAGGCTCGATCGGAAGGTGGGCTAACAGGAATTTTAAGAATCGGTTTGTCGAGCCGAGAAGATCCGACCAGTGAATCGCCATGTCGCGCACGAGACTTGTATCGCCGGTTTGATCGAGCCGTTCGGCCCATTTGGGCCTTAATTGCCGGAAAAGGCTCTCGTGATCGTTGTCTACTTCAGTGGCTCGCCAGTGAAGGGCCGCAACCTCGGCCGCAGAGACAAACATCAACCATGCGTCATTCGGGTAACCGTACACCACGGCCATTCTTGACCGGCGGGGTAGGCTGAGGGGTTCGTTTTTTTTCGAGCCTTTCAGCAAGGAGACGGTTATGGAGTGGTCGAGAGATCCCGCGCCTCGGGAAATCTGGTCCGGTCGAATG
>DASYAR010000247.1:0-5821 GCA_036501235.1 Planctomycetaceae bacterium | reverse complement strand
TTGCCCTTCCGACTGCAACCCGGAGGCCCAACCCAGTAATCCAAAAGCCAATGTAGTGGAAAAACCGGGGGTCCGGCTGTTGTGGCGCAAGGACTTACGTCGACGGTTGGGGAAGTTGGGCTAGCGCAGCAAGCGTTTGGTCCGTTCGGTGCAACTCGGGAAGCAGAGCTTCCCCGCATGCATTCCCAAGCGGAGCGTGGGAACGAGAAGGGACGTCACCCACCCGCCGTCGCGAGTTTCGGCGCGGCCGCCAGGGCCGCACGCAATTCGCGGCGCAACACCTTCCCCAGAAAGTTCCGCGGCAAGTCATCGGTGCGCGTTTCCACGATCCGCGGCCGCTGATGGGCCGCAAGCTTCTCCTTGACGAATTGGTCGAAATCGCGACGGTTGAACTGTGATCCCTTATTGACAACCAACACAGCCCGCACGAGCTCGCCGACGGCTTCATTGGGCTCGCCGATCACGGCCACGTCGTCGATTCCCGGATAAGTTCGGAGCACCGACTCGACGTCGGCGGGATAAACATTGAATCCCGACGTGATGATCAGGTCTTTCTTGCGATCGACGATCTTGAAGAAGCCATTTTCGTCGCAGGTTCCCAGGTCGCCGGTATAGAGCCACCCGTCACGCAGCACACGTTTCGTTTCGGCCTCATTGTTCCAGTACCCGAGCATGACTTGTGGACCGCGGACGACGAGCTCGCCGACCTCGCCGTACGGGAGCGTTTCGGTTCCCGTCGTCTGGTCGACGATACGGGCGTCGGTGTCGGGCAGGGGGAGACCGATCGTCCCCGGGATGGCCGATCCGTCGAGCGGTCCGGCATGAGTCACGGGACTGGCTTCCGACAGGCCGTACCCTTCGACAACGCGGCAGCCGGTGTGTTCGCTGAATTCCGCCGCCACGCGCAACGGCAGCGGAGCACCCCCCGAAAGACACGATTTGAGCGAATGCAGGTCGTACTTCTTTTTTTGCAGGACTTGGGTATTGAGGGCCGACAGCATCGCGGGCACGGCGGGAAACAGCGTGGGACGATGTTCTTCGATCATCCGCACGACGGAGGGCGGGCGGAACCGATGATGCAGTACGAGCGTCGCCCCCAGCGCAATCCCGTTGAGCACGCACGTCGACAATCCGTAGCTGTGGAAAAACGGCAGGACGGCCAGCAAAGTTTCTGCGCCGGGCTCGCCCAGCGACCAGTGCGCGAGCTGCCAGGCGTTCGCCATCAGATTGCGATGGGCCAGCGTCACCGCCTTGGGAGCACCTGTCGTGCCCCCCGTCGGCAGAATATACGCCGGTTGATTCACGTCGGTCGTGATGGGACTGCCGATTTCCTGCCCTCCGTTCAACTCGCCTTCGAAGTCGAAAACTTTGCTTCCCGAGCAGACTTGTCCGAAACCGAGCCGGCGGAAACGGACCCAGGCATATCCCAGCTTCTCGAGCCGCGGCAGGCGACCTGCCAGCGAACACAGGAGCACGGTTTCAGGCCCGTGGTCGGGCCCCCCGAGGAGCGGCGCCAGAACGTCGAGCGTGATCGCAACTTTGCAGCTTGTGGCCTTGAGGAAGGCCCCCACCTGATCGGCGACCATCAGCGGGCTGAGCGAAACAGCCACGCCGCCGGCCATCCACGTCCCGAACAGCGCCACGAGGTATTCCGGCAGATTGGGCAGCAGCACGCCCACGCGCTCTCCGGGTTGCAAACCCTCGCGCACCAGGACGCGCGCCAGTTTCCGGGCTTGCGACAATAATTCGGAATAGGTGATGCGCTGCGAGTAGTAGTAGCAGGCCACGCGGTTGGGAAACCGATCGGCCGCATGTTCGAGCAGCCAATGCAACGGCTCGTGCGGATACTCGAGGCTGGCCGGCACGGCAGCCGGATACCGATCGAGCCACGCCGGGCGGGGTTTCCGTCCGAATGGCCACATCCTGCCGAGCGCAAGCATAAATCACCTTCCCAGCCACGGAAATGACGCCGCGAACGTCCCTTCTCTCGTTTTCCGCCGGCCTCTTCCGATAACTCAATTATTCGGCTGGCAGGAAGCCAGGTCAACAACTTCGTGCTGCGTTTTCCGCGGGGCATACGCCGCAAAATCGACAGAATAGGACTTGACGGAAACCATGTCCCGCGGGAAGGTTCCTTAAACTATGGGACAAGTCATGTCAGCCAAGCCGGCGCCACGAGCCACGCTCGCCCTGGGAGGGGGTGGCGCCAGGGGCATTGCGCATCTGGGAGCGATCGAAGAGGTCATCAGCGCCAACTATGCCATCGAGCGCATCGTGGGAGTCAGCATCGGCGCCTTGGTGGGCGCGATGTTTGCCTTCCGGCCCGACGTCGCGATCGTCCAGAAACTGGCCATCGATTTTCTGCATTCCCCCGAATTTCAGCGGCACCAGAAACACTTGTTCGGCACGCGGTTCGGCGACTCGGCCGACACCCCGGGCACGATTGTCACGCGGTATCGACGGCTGGCCGATGCGCTCCGCGCCAACCGCATGTTATATCGGGCCGTGCGCCGCAGTTCGCTGATCCCAGGCGAGCTCCTCGAGCAGGTGGTCAATTTCCTGCTGCCTGACGCCGATATTCGCGATGCCGCCATTCCGCTGTGCGTCGTGGCGGTCGACTTGCATACGGGGCGGCCGGTCGTTTTCGACAAAGGGCCCGTGAGAGTGGCCGCGCGTGCCTCGGCGTCGGTCCCCGGAATTTTTCCACCGGTCGAGTATGAACGGCAACTGCTGGTCGACATTGGCGGTTTCGCGGCGTTGCCGCTGGAGGTCGCCCGCGCATTTTCTCCCGAATTGCTGTTCGCCGTCGACGTGGGGACTGAGCTGAAGCCCATTGCGAACACGCCCAGTGCCGTGGAAATCCTGTTGCGGATGAATGATATCGGGGCGGCCCTGTTCCGCGAGCACGTGACAGAGCGGGCCGATCTTGTCATTCTGCCGGAAGTGGGGCACGTCGAGTGGTTCGACTTCACTTCGGCGGATACCATGATCGCCGCTGGCCGCACGGCGACGCGCGAGGCATTGGCAGGATTCACACCGTCCCAAACCTGGCTCCAGCGATTGTTCAGTTTTTCCGCTCCTCCTCCGCGATAACGACATGACGTCGTGCGTTCGACACTCTCAATTTGTGACGATGGCCCTGGTGCTGGCCGCGTGGGCCGGCTGGCCGCATGCCGCGCAGGCCGATCGCCCAGCCGTCAGCTTTCAGAAGGTCGTCGAAGACCGCTTTCGTTATTGGGACCGAGACCATGACGGCGTGCTGACGGCCCTCGAAGTCGACCGACTCGTCCAAGACCGCGAAATTCAAGGCAACGAGGCGGCGGCGATTGCGGCAATCCATGTGGGCTTTCGAGCGGCAGAGGCTCCTTCCCGCTTGTCGCCGGCCGACCTGCTGCGAGCCAGCGACAAGCAATCCGAACGCCGGGACAAAGACGATCATCATTTTCATTTCGCGGCCGACTACGCCACGTTCGACAGGCACGTACACGAATTGCCCCGCCAGATATTCACCGTCGCCAATGCGCCGTCGCTCGAGGGAATCGCCCAGGGAAAACTCGGTGACTGTTACCTGGTGGCGGTCGTCGGGGCGGCCGTTCATCGCGATCCGCGAACGGTGCGCAATATGTTTCGGATCCATATCGATGGATCGAACGAGATCGCGTTTCCCAACGGCCAGATGCTGAAAGTGCCTCCTCTGACCGACGCCGAGATTATGCTCGGTTCTTCAGCCGCCAATCAGGGGCTCTGGCTGAATGTTCTCGAAAAGGCTTACGGCCAGTTGAAATTGCAAATTCCTCAATCCGCCCGTTCGCTGGCAGACCTGGACCTGGACGTGATCGCCCGCGGCGGCGATGCGCTGCAGACGCTGTCGTTGTTGACGGGCCACAAGGCTGATTGGAACCCGTTCCATCCGGGAAAAACGAACGACAATTCCCAGCCCACGCCGGCCCAGATTGTCGCAGCTCGCGACCAACTGCATGCGCGCCTTGCAGAAGCGGCGGCGCACCGCAGGCTGGTCTGCATTTCGTCTCCGAAAACGAAGCTGCCTCCCGGCGTCATTTCCGGGCACGATTATGCGATGCTCGGCTATGATTCGAAGCTGAAAACCGTTCACGTCTGGAATCCGTGGGGACGGACATATAACTTCACTCCCAAAGGGGAGCGTCACGGGCTCGAGCACGGCTACGTCGTGCAAAAGGGGCACTTCGACATTCCGCTCGACGATTTCGCGCATGTCTTCAACGGCGTCTGGTTCGAAACCCAGGAACCACTCCTCGTGAAGCACAAATGAGCAGGGCCGGCTTTGTCACATGCCGCGGATCTTGATCGAGCAGTGCGTTTCGTAGCAGACTGCGATACGATGTCGAACATCGTGTCTTTGTGACTGCGCCGAGTCTGCCGAACGAGGAATCTCATGTTCCGTCAATTCATGATTCTGGTCACGGGATTTTTTGCAAATGCCGGCGTCGTCGACGTCACCCAAGCGGCCGATGAGAACCCGGCGGAAATCGCCGTCATTCGCAGTGTCCGCACGGGTCTCTGGTCCGACGCGACGACGTGGGAAGGCGGCCGGGTGCCCGCGGCCGGCGTGAAAGTCCAGGTTCGATCAGGACACGAAGTCACCTATGACGTCGAAGGTCCCGCGTCGCTCGTCATTCGGTCCTTGCACATCGCCGGGACGGTCACGTTCGCATCCGACAAGTCCACGCGGCTCAACGTCGGTTTGATCAAAATCGAAGACAGCGAAAGCACCGACGAAGAAGGCTTTGATTGTGACGCCCACGCCGAAGAGCCCGACGCCGCCCGTCCCAAACCGGCGCTCCTCGTCGGGACTGCCGAACGGCCCATTGCCGCCGGCGCCAGGGCCCTCATTCGGCTAACCGCGATCGCGGGGATGAATAAGGAGTCATGCCCGGCGATCGTCTGTTGTGCGGGGCGGATGGACTTCCACGGGGCTCCGCTCAATCGCACCTGGGTAAAGCTCGGCGCGTCGGCTGCCAGAGGAGACCAGCGGGTCGCATTATCTGAATCAGTCACCGGTTGGAAGGCCGGCGACGTCATCATCGTCACGGCGACGCAATTTGGCGAAAGCCGAGAAAACGTCACGGAGCAGCGCACGATTTCCACCATCGAGGGGACCGGCATCCGGTTCGACGAACCATTGGCCCACGATCACCTGGGTGACGGAGAATTCCGGGGCGAGGTCGCCAATCTCAGCCGCAACGTGGTCGTCGAGTCGGCCGATCCAGCCGGCGAGCGCGGGCACACCATGTATCATCGCCATTCGGCCGGTTCGATCAGCTACGCCGAGTTCCGCCACCTGGGCAAAAAGGACACCTTGGGACGTTACAGCCTGCATTTTCACCTGGCCGGCTCGACGATGCGCGGGAGCTCGGTCATCGGCGCTTCGATCTGGGGAAGTCATAACCGCTGGCTGACGATTCACGGTACGAATTACCTGGTGGTCCGTGACTGCGTGGGTTTCCGCAGCGTTGGTCACGGGTTTTTTCTGGAGGACGGCACCGAGGTCTACAACGTCCTCGACCGCAATCTGGCGGTCGAAGCCCGGCCCGGAAAGAAACTGCCGAAGCAGGTGCTGCCATTCGACCAGAATGAAGGAGCCGGCTTCTGGTGGGCCAACAGTCTCAACACGTTTACGCGCAACGTCGCGGCGGCGGATGGACATTACGGATTCCGGTACGAGGCGACGCCCACGAGCGCTTCCAAGCTGGTTTTCCCCGTGATGCAACCCGACGGCCGCGACGCCGACGTCGATATTCGCACGCTGCCATTTGTGCGATTCGAAGATAATGAAGTGCTC
>DASYAR010000246.1:0-3503 GCA_036501235.1 Planctomycetaceae bacterium | reverse complement strand
CTTGATTGTCGTCGCGGCTTCGTTCAGTCGTCCTGCGATCAAATAAGCGCAGGCAAGATTTGTCAGCGATTCGACGTTGTCCGGCCTGAGAGCCGCCGCCTTTTGTCCAACCTCGACTGCCTCGTCAGCTTTTCCGAGTTCCAGACATACACCGGCAAATTCACGCGGAACAGATTCCGTCTCGGTCTCCAATTCGTGAGCACGTCGCAATGAGCCATACGCTGCCTGCAGTTCCCCGATGGCCTGCTTTCCTTTGCCAATAAAGAAATGGACGCGCCAAGCATCTGGAAACCGCTGAACAAGTCCCTCGAGGCTGGCGGTTGCCTGCCGAACCATCGTTTCCGCATCGCCGGTGAGTCTTGCGTGGTCCGGATCGAAACAGTGATCGACGATTAACTGAGAGGCTGCTTTGAAAACTTCATCGGGATCGGGCAGGACCTGGCCGACGTACATCTCCCGACCTTGGCGCTTGTCGAAGTAGACGGCGACATTGCCGTCAAGTCGCCGAAACTCCAGATTTTCATCGTTGCATGATAAGGACTGCAACCCGGATCCTTTTTCAGGCGACCAGCCGTCCCGTGCCGTCACAGTGCGAGGCTCAGTTCCAGCGCGCCAGCCGATCACCCCTTTATCCCATTGCGCAACGTGGAGCCACTCACAGTACGGGGTCATGGACTGGTCGAATTCATCCACCAGGACAAAGTCGGAATCTGGTCCCTGATTCGTATTCAAACCCGATTGCTGAAGTCTATTCAGGAATCGTTCGGCGTCCGCAACCGTCATGAACGAGCAGCGCCAAAGGTCGTCATCGGCCAATTCAGTCGCGTTGGGGACTGTTTTCGAGAACGCTGCCAGTCCGCCTTCAGACTTTTCTTCGATGCGGGATTTGAGCCCGACGACCGAGTAGCCTTCGATTGCGATCGCCATTTTCCGGAGTCTCGCGAGACGAGCAAACATCTTCAGCATTGGAATTGATTGTAGCGGAAGCAGGTTGCTTTCGCGTTCCAGGCGTCAATCATGCCGCCCATACTAACCCCCAGGCGGCGCAGAAAACTTTCCGTCACCCGCCTGTCCCAGCGCCGGAACTGTCGAGCATGTCAGCGCAGCCCAGGTAACCAGCGTCACGATCCGTTCGCTCATATTTCATCCTCTTGAGAGTGATTCGAAGTTGGTCCGCCGCCGGAGTGGCCGAGACGAGTCGTGATTCCACAACATGCTCACAGTTCGCTGTCGCTGCTCTCGCTGGCGCTGAATTATCGCTTCCTTCCCATCTATGAACGATGAGGTCACGCGAACAAAGGAGCGATGATCTCGCCTGCATTGAGCCTGTGCGGACGGCCGAGCCGATCGACGATCGTGCTGGCCGGGTCGATGCCGAGCACCGAATAAACAGTGGCCCCCAGGTCGGCCGGAAACCAGCCCCGCGTCGCCGGGTACGCTGCGCTCGCGTCGCTGGCACCGACGAATTGCCCCCCGCGCACACCAGCGCCCGCATACAGTGCCGAGAACACGCCCGACCAGTGATCGCGGCCGGCACCAGGATTGATCTGCGGTGTCCGTCCGAATTCCCCGATGCACACCACCAGGGTTTCATCGAGCAATCCCCGTTCATCAAGATCAGAAAGTAACGCGGAAAGTCCCAGGTCGAGCGGTGGCAGCAACCGATCCTTCAGTTGTGCGAAATTGCTGCCGTGCGTGTCCCAGTTATTCATCGTGCCCATGTTCGCCTGGACGACCGGCATGCCGGCTTCGATCAACCGGCGCGCGAGCAAAAGCGATTGGCCGAACGCATGTCGACCATATCGATCGCGAGTTTCTGGTGTTTCGCGCTCCAGATCGAAGGCCTCGCGAAAGCGGCCTCCTGCGCTCAAGAGGTTGTACGCTTCGCGTTGTGACCGCGTCAGCGCCAGGCTAGCGGATGCCGTCTCCAGATCGCGGCGCTGGCCGTCTACCTCCGATAAGACGGCGAGCCGGTCTTGCACTCGCTGGATTGTCAGTCCCGGCAGGAGGGTCAATTCGTCGAGCCTGAAATTGGCGGCATTCGGATCTTTGGTCACGTGCCAAGGATCGAGCTGACTTCCCATGAAGCCCCCCGTCTGTCCCGAGAAGCCGTAACCGTTGTGCAGGTACGTCGGCAGCATTACGCCGGCAGGAAGTCCGTCGCTGCGCGGTCGGAGCGCCTGTAACCCGGCTGAATAACACGGCCAGTCATGACGGCTGGCCATGTGATTCGATCCCGCCGGAAGTTGATTGATTCCGGTCAGAACGAAGTGCGTCGCCTGCTCGTGCCCGGGCAGATCGTGCGTCATCGAGCGCACAATCGCATATCGTTCCGCCATTTGGGCCAGCTTCGGAGTGTGCGGTCCGATGCGGATGCCCGGCACACTCGTGTCAACCGGCTGAAACTCGCCGCGGATTCCCGCAGGTGCTTCGGGCTTGAGGTCCCAGATATCCTGATGTGATGGCGCACCTGTCAGGAACACGAGAATGACGCTCTTCGCCTTTGCGCTGGTCGCCGCCGATGGTGGTGTTCCCCGAGCCTGCCGCTGCCCGACGACATCGGCGAGCCCCAGCCCAAGCATGGTCGAGAAACCGACTTGCAGGAACTCTTTGCGCGATATGGCACGAGTCGTGTGGTTCAGATTCGGCAACCCTGGCATTGAAAACTCCGCTGGATGACTGGCTGACTCGGCCGTTTCACCGGCAGCTTTACGAAATCACTGGTGCAGTATATCAGCAATCCTTGATGCGATAAAGGTTGATCAGCTCGCAGTAAGCGATTCGCGACATCGGCCCTTAGGATACGACCTGGCGCTGCTCTCCTGCCGATAAAACGACAGAACCCGGCCGTCGTTCAGCCGGGTTCTGTCGCTCGGAAAGGGGCTGCCCGGAAATGCAGCCCGCTCGGCATCTCTGTGTCACTTAGGCCGCTCGCGAAATTCGTTCGCTCAGATGGGACTTCAGGAACCGCACTCCCTTGGCATCGAAGAAGTACACGGAGTTCCGCTCGGATTCCCAGATCGCTTCCAACCGCATGCTCCGGGGGCCCTCAATCCAGAACTGCAATCCGCAATCCCGGCCGCCGCGCGTCAAGGGCGTCTCATTCAGCCCGAACTGATCTTCCAGGATGTTCGCCCAACTGCACAGCGTTTTGTGGACGAAACGACGGAGGTCATCAAGGGTGTGGATCGCAGATGTTTCGGGCGTCATTGCTGTTTCGCACGGTTGCAGACTGGCCATTCGACCGGAACAGATATCGGCAGGAGGGATTCACCCCCATTGCGATTGGAGCTTCAGCCGAAACGGTCCAGCCAACTTATCCAGGCGGAATTCCGGACGCCGGATTTGAAATCGAAGAAATCGGCGCAGCCTTCCAGCGCCGGACGTATCCCTTTGAAGTAACGCCGATGCTGGCAGCATCGGCCACGTGGGCGACGCTGCCAGCGTCGGCGTTTTTGAGGACATTGGGCACTGTACAACAAACACGAGGCCGATTCAGGCCG
>DASYAR010000245.1:0-24086 GCA_036501235.1 Planctomycetaceae bacterium | reverse complement strand
AAATGTCAAAGTCCTTTCCGACCGGGAGATTACAAATGAAACGGCTGTTCTATCACTTTCCGGCACTTTCCGGGGCCGTGAGGATTTTACCTCCCGTGGCCGACTGATGAGCCCCTGCAATCGGCATTGGCTGCGACGCCTGTAAGGTAAAAACTTCAGCCGAGCGCAATTGTCTTGCCGGTTGTGCTTACGGACCGCTCTTGCCGCCCGGATGTCGTAGGCTTCCCCGTCTGGAAGGGATCGGCACGCAAGATGGCGTCGCGGAAATGTCGATATTTCAATCCGCCTTTACTCCCTGGGCCGGGGCAGGAATTCTGTATTCAGAAGCAGGAGCACAGGTGATGCGAGTTTTCAGGGCACTCGTCGTCGACGACGAGCCCGCTGCGCGATCGCAGACGATTCGCGCACTTTCAGGAAATGGCTTCCAATGTGATTCAGCCGGTGATGGAAAGATCGCACGCGAGTTGATCGCCGCTTCGCCGTATGACGCCGTCGTGACCGAACTTCACGTTCCCGAGATGAACGGTCACGCTCTGGCGATCGATTTGTTGAGTCGGGCCGGGCGGCCGATCGTTGTCGTGCTGACCGGAGTCACGGAGCCCAAACTCGCCACCGATCTGATCGCGCGCGGCGTCGACGATATTCTCTTCAAGCCGGTCGACCCCAGCATCCTCGGCGCCAAAGTGCGGGCCTTGGTGAATCGCCGCGCTGCGCACCCCGCAGAAGATCGAACCGCCGTCGTCGCGCTGGCGTCCGCGGAACCGGCACCGACTCTCCCGACGACCAGCCGCGTCAATGCAGAATTAACCGCTGCCAAATCTGCAACGAAAGAGCCGCAGACTCAGGCCAAGATCAGTGTGCTGGAAATGATCCGCGCGGGAGGCACATTCGATAGCGAGCACATCTTCGCCGCCATCCAGCAGAATGCAGTTCTCGCCGCCGAAGTGCTGAAAGTCGCCAGCAGCCGATATTACAATCCGAGTGGACAGCGACTCGATGACTTGAAAGTCGCCCTCGCTCGTATCGGCCTGTCGACCATCGCCGAAATCGCCTCCACGATGAGTGATGCGGCGCCGGAGTAATCCGCGGCTAGCCGTCAAAGATTGAATCGACGCCAAGCCACCTCCTTCCCCCCTTCTTAAGGCGCCGCTGTCCTCCGCCCGTTTCGTAAGTGGGGCCAGGACTGGCATCAGGCTGCCACGTTGTGGCGGAGCCATGCCACGCTGATTCCCCCGTCAAGCCGACCATTGACGGCAAATCACGAATGCGCACACAATGCCACACCTTCCCAGCCCGGATTTCTCCCCTTGACTCGGAGTTTCTGCCATGACGACTTCGCGTTCGTTTCGCCCCGTGCTGCTCGCGGCTGTTTGTATGCTGTTCGCCGGCGCCCTCACCGCCGAAGACGACATTCGCGAGCTCAAGCTTCGTGACTGGGAGCCGCGCTCGATGCTCAAGACGAAGACGACGATCGTCGAGAAGCCGCGTTTTCCAGTGATCGATATTCACAACCACCTCGGTGGTGGCAAACAAACTCTGACTCCTGACCGAGTCGAGAAATATCTGACCGAGATGAACGAGGCGGGGGTGCAAAGCGTCGTCAATCTTGACGGCGGTTGGGACGAGCGGCTGAAAGAGACGCTGGCCGCGCTGGACGAGGCGCATCCCGGACGGTTCTACACGTTCGCTCTCGTCAATTTCGACGGCATCGACGACGACGATTGGACCGATCGCGAAGTCGCCCGGCTCGAAGCGGGATTCGCCGCCGGGGCGCGTGGCCTCAAGATCGACAAACGGCTCGGCCTGCGATGGAAGTATAAGAGCGGCAAGGTCATGCCGGTCGACGATCCCAAGCTCGACCGCATCTGGGCCACGTGTGGCAAACACAAGCGGCCGGTCGTAATTCACGTTTCCGATCCGGCCGCGTTCTTCACGCCGCTTGACCGCTACAATGAGCGCTGGCACGAGCTGAACGCCAATCCGCACTGGTTGTTCTTCGGCGACCAGTTCCCGAAGCGGGAAGAGATCCTCGACCAGTTGCATCGGGCCATCGCCCGCCACCCGGAAACGACCTTCGTCAACACCCATTTCGGCAATAACGCCGAGGACCTGGCCGCGGTCGGCGAACAGCTCGACAAATTTCCCAATATGGTCGTCGACTTCGATGCCCGCATCTCGGAGCTCGGCCGGGCTCCCTATTCGACGCGCAAGTTCTTCCTGAAGTATCAGGACCGCATTCTGTTCGGGACCGACACGCCGCCGCGGCGCGACGCGTTTCGCATTTATTACCGGTTTCTCGAAACGGACGACGAGTATTTCGACAGCGCCCCGAGCCATCACCGGCAGGGATTTTGGATGATCTATGGTATTTTTCTGCCGCCGGAAGTGCTCGAGAAAATCTATTTCAAGAACGCCGAGCGCGTGCTGGGACTGGGTGCGGCAGGCGACGCGAAGTCACGACCGCGGGAAGACAAGGCGACGGGGAGACAAGGAGACAAGGAGAACGGAGGGGCGCGGGCTGCCGGGGTCTTGAGGGTCAAGCCAACGAACGACTTTGTCGTGACGGGCGAAGGAAAAAACGCAGCGTGGGGGAAGGCTGAGTGGGAACAGGTGCCGCAGCGAACGAAAGATGGACTGCCCTACGAATCGCGGATCAAGGTGCTGTATTCGACGACGGGACTGTACGTGCTGTTCGAAGGGACCGACAAAAAACTGACGGCCAGGATCGAGAAGGAATTCGAAAACCTGTGGGAAGAGGACGTGTTCGAAGTCTTTCTGTGGACTGACGAAAAACAATCGACTTACTTCGAATACGAGATTTCGCCCCTCAATTTCGAGCTGCCCATTCTCATTCCGAACTTCGACGGTAAGTTCCTGGGCTGGCTTCCCTGGCACTATGACGGGGGACGCAAAACGCGCAAAGGGACCGCCGTGACGGGAGGCCAGAAAAAATTCGGCTCGACGATCAACGGCTGGTCGGCCGAGGTGTTCATCCCGTACGCGCTGCTCGCGCCGCTGCAAAATGTGCCCCCCAAACCGGGAACTGAATGGCGCGCCAACTTTTACCGCATGGATTACGACGACGGCAAACCGACCCGCTGGACCTGGGTCCCCGTCGGCAGCAGCTTTCACGAATACCAGAAGTTCGGCCGGCTGATCTTCGAGTGAGCTTTGTTCGACTCCCAGAATCTCCGGGATGGTGTAACGGATGACAAGACTATTCGCGGGAACGCCGTTCGATCGACCACCGATTTGCGACCGCTGTGGCCAACCGGAATCCGCCTGTCCGTGTCCGCCGGCGCCCGTCGTGAAGAACTTGATTCCCCCGGCGAAACAAACCGCCCGACTCACAATCGAAAAACGCAAGAAGGGGAAAGTCGTCACGGTCATCAGCGGCCTGGCAGCCGACGGTAACGACCTGCTCGCATTGCTCAAACGCTTCAAAAATCAATGCGGCGCCGGCGGCACGCTGGAAGGAGACACGCTCGAAATCCAGGGCGATCACCTTGACCGCCTGCGGACGCTGCTCGGGGAAAGCGGTTATAACGTGCGATAACCAATTGAAAGAAGAGATCGCGCGGTATAACTCCAGCAAGGCTGCGCAGACGACATAAGTGGAATCAAATCTCGATCAAGAGGCGTGAGGGGTCTTCGACGATGTCGCGGACGCGGGCCAGAAAGGAGACGGCTTCACGGCCGTCCACGATGCGGTGGTCATAGGTCAGGGCCACGTACATCATGGGGCGGATGACGATCTCGCCGTCGCGAACGACGGGCCGATCTTGAATCGTGTGCATGCCCAGCACGCCCGATTGCGGCGGGTTGACGATCGGCGTCGAGAGCAGCGATCCGTACACGCCGCCGTTGCTGATCGTAAACGTGCCTCCCTGCAATTCCTCGAGCTTGATTTTGTTCTCGCCGGCGCGGCGGCCGAAATCGGCAATATTTTTCTCGATCTCGGCAAAGGTGAGCCGTTCGGCGTTTCGTAAAACGGGAACGACCAATCCTTTTCCGCCGCCGATCGCCACGCCGATATCGTAGTAATTGCGGAACACGATGTCGGTGCCACGGATTTCCGCGTTGAGCTGCGGCACCGAGGACAAGGCCTCGACGACCGCCTTGACAAAAAACGACATGAAGCCCAGCTTGACTCCGTACGCCGCCTGGAACGCATCGCGATACTTTTTTCGCAAGGCGACCACCGCGGACATGTCGATTTCGTTGAATGTGGTGAGAAGCGCCGCGTCGCGCTGCGCCTCGACAAGCCGCTCGGCAATACGGCGGCGAATTGGACTCATGGGGACGACGCGTTCTTCGCGGCCGGCCGAATTAGAAACGGCGGGAGCAGAGGCCGGTGCAACCGGAGCGGCTTTCGCCGCCGCGGCAGGCCGTTTCGCCGGCACTGGTTCAGTCGCCGGCGCTGGTTTGGTCACGGGCGCCTGGGGCGCGGGGGCTTCTTTCTTAGCGGGTACCTGAGCCGCGGATGATTTTGCGGGGGATGCCACATTCGCAGGAGACCTGGGCGGTGACGCCGCGGGCGCGGGCTCTCCAGCCTGGGACTCCTCGATGAGGGCCACGGCCTCGCCGATGGCGGCCGTTTCGCCCGACTGCTTGAGGATCTTGGCGATCACTCCGGCGATCGGCGCCGGCAGGTCAAACGTAGCTTTATCGGTTTCCAGCTCGACGATTTCTTCGTCGCGCGCGACGGATTCTCCGGCGGCTTTGCGCCATGCGCCGATCGTGACCTCGGTGATCGATTCACCGACGGGAGGAATTTTCAGTTCAACGGGCATCGTGCATTTTTCCCGGTTTTCTTGATCCGCGCTGTCTGCAATTAAACTAACGCAGTCTTCGGCCACAACTAAAAAAGAAGAAATGATTTTTAGCCGCGGATTGTAGTTTAGGATCCCAGAGCGGCGCTTAACAGCCGCTCTTGCTCGCGTTTGAAACTAGCGTGCGAACCCGTCGCCGGACTGGCCGAGGCAGGACGTGCAATCCCCGACAGGGGCAGGCGGTCGAACAGGCTGTCGCCAGCACGCATTCGCAGAAACTGCCAGGCGCCCATGTTCTCGGGTTCTTCCTGGACCCAGACGACGCGCGTCCCGTCGCGGAAATGCGCCAGCGCGTCTCGAAGCGACGCTTCGGGAAAGGGATAGAGCTGTTCGATCCGCACGAGGGCCACGTCGTCGCGTTTCAGCTCTTCGCGCCGGTGCGCCAGATCGTAGTAGACCTTCCCGGAACAGAGCAAAACGTGCCCCGTTTGATCGGGGGCCGGCGGACGTGCATCGGTGATGACGGTCTGGAACCGCCCGGCGGCGCAATCGGCCAGCGACGAAACCGCGCTCGCGTGCCGCAGCAGGCTCTTGGGCGACATCACGACCAGCGGCTTGCGCCAGTGCCTGAGAACCTGCCGGCGCAACAGATGAAAGTACTGCGCGGGAGTCGTCGGGCACACGATCTGGATGTTGTCGGCGGCGGCCAGCGCCAGAAAACGTTCGAGCCGGGCGCTGGAATGCTCGGCCCCCTGTCCTTCCAACCCATGCGGCAAGAGAAGCACAAGGCCGCTCAATCGCCGCCATTTATCTTCGGCGCTGACGATGAACTGATCGATGATCACCTGCGCTACGTTGCAGAAATCGCCGTATTGCGCTTCCCACATCACGAGGCCGTCTGGGCAGTCGAGACTGTAGCCGTACTCGAACCCCATGACGCCCGCTTCCGAGAGAGGGCTGTTGCAGATTTCGACGGGCGCCTGGGTGGGGGCAACTCCCGGAGCCAGATGCGCCAGCGGCATCCAGGCGTGATTATCGATAAAATCATGCAGCATGGCGTGGCGATGGCTGAATGTTCCGCGGGCGCTGTCCTGCCCGGTGAGCCTGATGCGATGCCCGGCAACCGTCAGGCTGGCCAAGGCCAGCGCCTCGCCGGCCGCCCAATCGAGATCGCGCTGGCCGTCGGCCATCTCGCGGCGCAGCTTGAGCCAGCGCGCGATTTTCGGATGCGGATGAAAGTCGTCCGGCAGCTCGGTCTGCGCCGTCAGCAGCGCCGCCAGTTGTTCACGCGGGACGCCCGTCTCCACGTCGTCGGCGTTCTCGACCGGTCCGCCCGTGTAGCCGGCCCAGAGACCGGCGAGCCCTTCCGGCTGCGGAACGTATTCGCGGCTGCGGGCCAGATCCAGCTCTTTCTCGAGCGCGATACGGCACTCCTCGCTGATTTGCTCGGCCTCGTCGACGCTGATCTCCCCCATCAGCAAGAGCCGATCGAGATAGTTATCGCGAACCGAATCATTTTGCTCGATCGCGCGGTACATGACCGGCTGGGTCAGTGCCGGCTCGTCTCCCTCGTTGTGGCCGCGGCGGCGATAACAATACATGTCGATCACGACGTCGCGCTGGAATTCTCGGCGGAAATCGAGCGCCAGCCGTACGACCTGCGCTACGGCCTCGGGTGCTTCGCCGTTGACGTGAAAGATGGGGATTTGCAGCATCTTCGCCACGTCGGTGGCATAGGTGCTCGAACGCCCTTCGGATGGAGAAGTCGTGAAACCGATCTGGTTGTTGACGATCACGTGAATCGTCCCGCCGACCGTATAAGGGGCCAGGCCGCTGAGGTTGAGAGTTTCCTGGACGATCCCTTCGCCGGCGAATGCCGCATCGCCGTGAATCAAGATGACGGTGCCACGTCGACGCTCCGAGTCGCCGAACCGGTCTGCCTTGGCGCGCATTCGCCCGAGCGCCACCGAATTGACGAATTCGAGATGACTCGGATTGAAGCACAGCGACAGGTGCACCGTCCGTCCGGCGGCGGTCTTCCAGTCGCTGCTGTAGCCGAGGTGGTATTTGACGTCCCCATGGCCGGCTTGAATCTCGGCGTTGGCGTCTTCGAACTCGCGAAAGATCTCGCGGGGGCGTTTGCCCATCACGTTGGCGAGCACATTCAGCCGCCCGCGATGCGCCATCCCCAGCACAATCTCTGCGACTCCTTCGTCCCCCGATTTTTCGATGACGAGATCCAACAGTGGGATCAGGCTTTCCGCCCCTTCCAGCGAAAAGCTTTTGGCCCCCACGTACTTCTTCTGCACGAACTCTTCGAAGATCACGGCATCGGTCAACCGCCGCAGGATCCGCAGTTGTTCTTCGCGCGTGAGAGTCAGCCGATTCTGGGACCGTTCCATGCGGTGCTGCAGCCAGCGGCGCACGAGCAGTTCGTCGATGTGCATGAACTGCGCGCCGATAAACCGGCAATACGTGTTCCGCATCTGCTGCAGCACTTGCCGAAATGTTGCAGCCTGGCCGCCGTCTTTCAAAGACACGGCAACCTGGCGATTCAGATCGGCTTCCGTCAGGCCATAAAACTCCAGGTCGAGCTCAGGGGGCAGGTCGCGCGGCGCCCCGAGCGGATCGACGTGGGCGGCAATGTGGCCCCGAACGCGGTAGGCATGCATGAGGCGGCCGACACGCTCCTGAAGCAGCGCGTCGTCGAGGCTGGTCGGTGCAGCCGGCCCAGGGACTGCGCCCGACCCATAGCGAAACGGGCTGCTCCGGGGAAACGTCACGTCAGCCGCCGGCAGAAACGTGCCGTGCCCATTGGCGCCCGCCTTGTCGAAGTCCATGCGCCAGTCGGGAGGGACGCCAGCGGGATCACGCAAATAATCGGCGTACAGCGTCTCCACAAACGCCAGCGATTGCGGATCGACATTCTCTACGGGTGACACTGCCACGCTCCTCACCTGGATCTGACAAATGCCCGCGAACTCGTAGGCGCAACGAGCGACAGATTGTTGTTTGCAGATCGTAGTTTCGCGGAACAGGAAACGCGAGCGGCAGGGCGTGCGTGCCAGGGCACTCGGCTGCGCCTCGGCGCTAAACGCACGAGAACTTTCTCGCGCAAGTGACTTTTGGGCCTCTTTGACCCCTTCGACTCTTCGACCCGTCGCCCATTACGTGAGCAATTCCCTGATGACCTTCGCCGGTTCGACTCCGGTCAGTTTCTGATCGAGTCCCTGGTACTTGAACGTGAATTTTTCGTGGTCGAACCCCAAGAGGTGCAGGACCGTCGCGTGAAAGTCGTGGATGTGCACGGGGTCGCGCGTGATATTGTACGAGAACTCGTCGGTCTCGCCGTAAATCGTACCTCCCTTTGATCCTCCACCGGCCATCCACATCGTAAAGCACCGCGGATGGTGATCGCGGCCGTAGTTTTCCTTCGACAGCCCTCCCTGCGAATAGATCGTGCGCCCGAATTCGCCCCCCCAGATAATCAGCGTGTCGTCAAACAAGCCTCGCGACTTGAGGTCCTGCACCAACCCCCAGCAGGCCTGGTCGACGTCGCGACATTGATCCGGGAGCCGACCGGAGACGTTCGCGTGCGTATCCCAGTTGTTGTGATAGATCTGGACGAATCGCACGCCCCGCTCGACCATCCGCCGCGCCAGGAGCACGGTGTTGGCAAACGTGCCCGGTTTTTTGGCGTCGTCGCCGTACAGCTTGAACGTCGATTCGGGCTCGCGGGCGACGTCGGTCAGTTCGGGCACACTCGACTGCATGCGAAAGGCCAGCTCGTACTGCTGAATGCGCGTGTGCGTTTCGGGGTCGCCGAGCTGCTGATAATTAATTTCGTTCAGTGCCTTGAGTCCGTCGAGCGTTTTCCGCCGCACTTCGCCGGGAACGCCGGGAGGATTATTGATGAACAGGATCGGATCTCCGGCCGTGCGGAAGGAAACGCCTGCATATTCGCCCGACAGATATCCCGACGACCAAAGCCGGGCGGAAATCGCCTGCACCTGCTCGGTGTTGGTCGGCTTGGCGACCTGCACGACGAACGTGGGAAGATTTTCGTTGAGCGAACCGAGGCCATACGAGGCCCAGGCCCCCAGGCAGGGGCGTCCCGTGATCTGGTTGCCCGTCTGCATGTTGCTGATGGCCGGCTCGTGGTTGATCGCCTCGGTGTGCATACTGCGGATGAAGCACATGTCATCGACCATTTTCGCCGTGTTGGGCAATAGCTCCGTGACCCACATCCCGCTCTGTCCGTGCTGCGCGAATTTGTATTTCGAGGGGGCGATTGGAAATCGCTTTTGTCCCGAGGTCATGGTCGTCAGCCGCTGACCTTTGCGAACCGTGTCCGGCAAGTCTTTGTCGTACCAATCCTGCATGACCGGCTTATAGTCGTACAAATCCATCTGCGGCGGACCACCCACCATGTGCAGATAGATGACGTGCTTGGCCCGGGCGGGAAAATGGGGCCCGAGCAGGGGCCCTTCGGGCGCCGCTCCCGACGTTTCGGCCGCGCTGGCCGCGCCACGCCCCATTAACGAGGCCATGGCCGCCGTGCCGAGAAGATGCGACCCGCTCGTGAGAAAATGACGCCGCGTGAGATTTTGTTGGAATTCGACGAGAGGGTTCATGGGTTACTCACAATCAAATTGATGTCGATGCGACGATCTTCAGCACACGCGTTCCGCAAGCGGAACGGCCAAACACAAAAAAGCTTTTCGAAGACGTTATTTGCACAAGACTTCATCGAGGTTCATCAGTTCGTTCACAAGCATCGTCCAGGCGGCGAGGGTCGCGGGATCGACGGCCGGGTTGGCTTTGCTCTCGCCGATTGCGATCAGCTGCTTCGCTTCGTCGACGTGTCCGGAATAGTACGTTTGCAGGTCGTTCAACGAAGCTGCAATCAATTGGGATTCAGCGGGCGTCAGGGGTCGTGCGAGCAGCCGCAGCGCGACAAACCGCGAGCGATCATCGATTGTCGCCCCGCCTTTCATTACGGCCTCCTGGGCCAGATGCCGGGCGGCTTCGACGAACGTCGGATCATTGAGCGTCGCCAGCGCCTGAAGTGGCGTATTCGTGCGCTCGCGCCGGACGGTGCACACTTCGCGGCTGGGAGCATTGAATAGATCGAGCAGCGCCGGCGGGGCGCTGCGCTTCCAGATCGTGTACATGCTGCGGCGGTACAGGTTCTCTCCGGAATCGGCTTTGTAATCGCGCGTGTTGCTGCCGATCATGGCGACGGCCTCCCACACGCCAGGCGGTTGATAAGGTCGAACGCTCGGCCCTCCCAGCTTGCGCACCAAAAGACCGCTGCTGGCCAGAGCGTAGTCGCGAACCATCTCGGCATCCATGCGAAATCGCGGTCCCCGCGACAACCAGCGGTTCTGCGGGTCTTTTTCGATCTTCGCGGGAGTGGCCACGGACGATTGCCGATAGGCGGCGGACGTCGCCAGCAGCTTGAAGAACTTCTTCACGTCCCAGCCTGATTCGCGAAACTCGACCGCCAGCCAATCAAGCAGTTCGGGATGCGAAGGCAGTTCCCCCGACACGCCGAAATCGCCCGCGGTGCGAACCAGTCCCGTGCCGAACACCTCCTGCCAGAAGCGATTGACGGTGACGCGGGTCGTCAGGGGATGGTCGGGACGCAGCAGCCAGTTGGCAAAGCCCAGCCGGTTCCTGGGGGCATCGGCTGGAAACGCCGGAAGCACGGCCGGAGTTTCCGGATGGACCTGGTCGCGGCGCTTGTCGTATTCGCCGCGGAATAGAACGAACGCCATTGCCGGGTCGCCGCGCTCCTGCATGACGTGGGCCACCGATCCGGCGGCTTTGAGCGCGGCCTGCGCCTGTTCGACGGAATTCCGCTTCGTTCGCAAGTCGTGGCTGGGGCCGTCGATGCTGGCCAGCCAGAATTCGAAGAGCTCGTTACGCTCGGCATCGGTTCGTTGTTCAGCCGGTTTACCAACCAGTTCGAGCAGGCGATCGGCGTGCGCGAGGGGACCGACTTCGGTCGCCGCGAGCGGGCGCGTATAGATCCGCAAATTCTCCAGCACGAGGCCCGCGAGCCGCTCGCTCGTGTTTCGCTGCCCGACCTTGAAGGGCACAGCGTTGCGAATCGTGTCTTTCAACTGGTCGACTTGTGCATCGACTTGCTGCAACGTGCCGTTAAAATAGATTTTCACCCCGGCGGCTTTGCGCGATCCGTCGTAGGTGACCGTCACGTGATTCCATTCGTTCTGCTTGAGGGGCGTGCGGGCCACGACCTTGAGCGCGTTGTCGGACCAGTGATTGACGATGTGTGTGCCGACGCGGTTCCCTTCGAGCCAGACGTCCCACCCGCGATAGCCGTTGCCGTTGTCCATGCGGGCGACGATCGAGCCCACCAGTTTGGCCGTGGGCAGCTTCACCCAGGCGGAAACCGAGAAGCCCTGATCGCCCTCGAAATCGCCTGCCTCGGCGACTTCGATCGTCTCGCCCGGTTCGAGCGAGAACGCCTTTTTGCCGTTGCGACCTTCGGCCCAGTTGAATCCAGTCTGCAGCGTCACCTCACGCGGCGCGCCGGCGACGGTCAGGGTAAGTGATTTATTGACGCCCTCGTTGAGCGGCGCGAAAAGGGCCAGCCCCGACGACGGGATCAGGCCTGCCAGGGCTGATGGATTGACGCCTGCGGCCCAGGCGTCGAAATCGGGACGCGACGTCTGCTTGCGAGATTCAATCTGTTTGCGAGTGTCAATCAATTCGGCGCCGAGTTGTTCCCACTTGTCGCGGTCCTCGGCGCGGGGGACGAAAACCGTGGGTGGCGTATCCTTGATGTTGCCGTCCATCGCGGCTTGCGTCGTGTTGTTGAAGAACGCCGCGAGCGAGTAGAACTCTTTGGTCGACAGCGGATCGAACTTATGATCGTGACAAACGGCGCAACCGGCGGTCAGTCCGAGCCAGACTTGCGAAGTCGTTTCGGTCCGGTCGCGGGTGTACAGCACGCGATATTCTTCATCGATCGCTCCCCCTTCGCTGCTGGTGATATTGCAGCGGTTGAAGCCCGAGGCGATCACCTGATCGAGCGTTCGCTGGGGAAGCAGGTCGCCCGCGAGCTGTTCGATAGTAAACCGGTCGAACGGAACATTGCGGTTGAATGCGCCGATCACCCATTCGCGATACGTCCAGATTTCCCGAAAGTTGTCGAAGTGAATGCCGTGCGTGTCGGCGTAACGGGCCGCGTCCAGCCAATAACGGCCGCGATGCTCGCCCCACTGCGGTGATTCGAGGAAATGATCGACCAGCTTTCCATACGCGTCCGGGGAGGCATCGTTCACGAACCCCTCGACTTCGGCCGGGTCGGGAGGCAGGCCCGTGAGATCGAGGCTCAACCGCCTGGCGATCGTCCGGCGATCGGCTTCGGGCGCCGGCGCCAATCCTCGCGCTTCGAGTTGCGCCAGGATGAAATTGTCGATCGGGTTTTTGATCCACTCCGGGTTCTTGACCGCCGGAGGAGGCGATCGCACGGGCGAAATGAACGACCAGTGGGGCTGATATTCGGCGCCATCACTGACCCACTTTTTGAGCAATTCGGCTTGAGCCTTGGTCAGCGATTTTTTCGTCGCGGGCGGCGGCATCTGTTCTTCAGGATCCGTCGATTCGATTCGGCGAATGATCTCACTGGCCGTCGCGTCACTGGGCACGATCGCCCCGGACTTGACCGCCTGGTCCCGTTGATCCAGTCGCAAGTCGGCCTTGCGCGAGGCGCTGTCGGGGCCGTGGCAGGCGAAACAGTTCTCGGCGAGGATCGGCCGAATCGTGCGGTTGTATTCGAGCTTGTCAGCAGCATTGCCGTGCGAGACGGCCGGACCGGCTGCCAGCACGATGACGAGAAACGAACGAAATCCGCAATTCCGCAAGCGCATTGTGACAACTCCGTGGGGCAGGTTCCGGCTCGACTTTCCATTCTACAATAGTTGTCCGCCTTTCTGTAGAAGCAAACGGGTGAAATCGATGTACCGGGAGCCTCCTTCTCGGAGTCGCGGGAACACTCCGTATGCCGTTGTTCTTAGATTCATTCCCAAGCTCCGCTTGGGAACGAGTTACGACGGCACACGGAGTGTGCCTGCGACTCTGAGTAACTGCGCTGCGGACTGCGCTTCGAGAATGGCTCAGGGGCGATCCGGGAGCGTCGCGCTGGTATTACCAGCGGCCGCCAACGAGTTGGGTCTCGGATCTTTCTTCGAGCGGCTCGGCATGCGATTCAAACGTCGCCGTCACCTGCTCAGAGATCATTCCCAGCACCGCATAATTGCGGCAGACGGTGAAATGATTCAGGTCGGCCCGGGCGATGCCTTCATCGTGGAATCGCAAATTGTAATTGGTCAACTGCGTTTCCGGCGATTCGACCGTTACTGGCAGCCCGCGGAAGGCGGGCAGCCATTCGGTGACATCCGACGTCTGATAGATGTTGAGGCACGATTCGACGTTGGCGGGAATACTGTCGTTGACGGCCGTCTCCATCAGCACGAGCTTGTTCACCTTGATGCCGCTGTCTTGAAGGCGGCGCGTGAGCCGGACGGCGTCATTGGCGCCACGGCTGTAGCCGACCAGTACGAGTGGCCCCGTCTGGCTCCCGGATTGTCGGGCCGCCACGATCCGATCCGCCGTACGGCTGACTTCCCAGCCGTGGATGATCGTCGCCGGGGCCCCGCGGACGGCGAGATTGGCGACAAAGTCCTTGCAGCCGGGCCAATAGCCGGCGGAGCTATGAACGACGATGACGTTCGAAATCTGGGCGGGTGATTGCCCGGCCGGTGCGACCGGGGCCTGCGCGGTTGTCCTGACGCGAGCACTGCAGCCGGGCAGAACCGAAAACAGCAGGCACGTCCACAACCAGACGCAGTGAGTATTCCGCATGCAATGTCCCGGGCGCGCACTGGGCGTGCCATGATCGGCCGATAAGGTGTGCGTCGGCCACGCAGGGGCGCTGAGCAGAATTATCGACTGTGCAGGTGATGCGGAACGGTCGGAACCTGCTCGAAACAGCGCCGTTTCGGAAAAACCGATGCCCCGATCAGCAGAGCCGGAAGAACCGTTGCAGGCTGATCGGTGCCGTCATTTCGATTGCTCGATTCGATACAGGGCCGACGTCGTTCGCAAAAAGAGGGCCCGGCCGGCAACCGCCGGGGAAGCCCGAAACCCAGCCGCGAGGCGGTTTTCGGCCAGTTGATTGAACTTGCGCTCCGGCGCGAAAACCGTCGTCTTGCCGTCATAGCTGAAGCAGTAAATCCTCCCCGCGGCGTAAAGGGGTGACGCGGAATATTCTCCGCCGATCCGCTGCGCCCAGACGGTGGCGCCGGTCTTGGCATCGAGGCAGGTGGCGACACCCGCGTCGTCGACGCTGAACAGCGAATCGCCGATCAAGAGCGACGAGGGCATCGAGGGGAGGCTCTTCTTGGAATGCCAGAGAATGTGGGTGTCCGTAACGTCGCCGTGGCCGTCAGGCCGGATCGCCATCAATTCTCCTTTGGGAAAACCAGTGTTCACGTAGATCACCCCGTCTCCCAGAATGGGGCGTGCCGCCGCCGAGAAATTGCTGAAACGCACGCGCCACAGCTCTTCGCCGGTGCGCGGGTCGTACGACAGTACGGCCTTCGAAGTCGGACTGATGAGTTGCAGTCGTCCCGCGACGTCAATCACCAACGGTGTCGAGAAGGCCTTGAACACGTCGCCATTGTCGGTTCCGTAATCGACTTCACGATTTTTGTTCCAGACCGTTTTTCCCGTCTGTTTATCGAGCGCGACGACATATTGGCGATCGTAGCCGTCGAAATGCACGATCAGCAGGTTTTCGAACAGGATGGGCGACGACCCCGGTCCGCGGAAATGCCGACAGGGAAGGTCGCGGCGAGTCCAGAGCACCTGAGCCGTATTGGTATCGAGACAGGCTGTCCCATAGCTCCCGAAATGAACATACACGCGGCCCGCCTCGATGACCGGAGTGCACGAGGCGAAGCTGTTGTACTTGCGCGTATCTTCCGGCTCCGCGTTGTCGAACAGTTTGAGGTCGTGCACGATCCGGCCGGTTTGCCGATCGAGGCACAACGCATACGACTGCTTTCCGTCGTCGGTCGCCGTCGTGAGCCAGATCTGGTTCCCCCAGATCACCGGTGAAGACCAGCCACTGTCGTGGATCGGTGTTTTCCAGACGACGTTTTCCGTTTCGCTCCACGTCAACGGCAGATCCGTCGCGTTGGAATGATTGTCGTTCGTGGGGCCGTGAAAATTGGGCCAGTTTTCGCCGGCCGATGCCGTGCGGCAAGCGGTCAACACAATCATCAAGACAGACAAGCATCGCATCGATGTTTCCCAGGTGATTGGTGTGAGGTGAGCTGCAGCGACCCAACCTGCTGTATCGTGACTGGTCAAGATACTGAAAGCAAGTTCAGCAATCCTCGCGAAAGCGCTGTGGAAGACCTTTCCGATTAACGCGACTTTGCCGGTTATGCCGATAAACCCAGAGACAGCCTTCACCGGAGACAGAGATTGTGCGGCATGAGCCGCCAGCCTGGGAGACATCGTCCATGCACAACATCATTAGCCGCAGTCTGTTGATCCTGTCGCTCGCCAGCGCCGTGCCGCTCCTGAACCAGAGTGAGACTCGCGCGGGCGATCACAACTGCTGTTGCCAGAGCTGCCGGCAACCATGCGGTCGCTGCAACTGCGGCGCGCCGCAGACGGCGTATCAGCCGGTTGTCGAAACGCAATACGCCCAACAGCCCGTGTGGCAGCAGCGGGACGTCGTCGCGACGGAATATCGGAACGAACGGACGATCGAGACGGTTCCCACGACCGTCATGGAAAACGTGACTGTCGACGAGGGAGGCTACCAGACGGTCTGGGTCCCTCGGCTGACGACCAAGGCCGTCGCGCGCACGGTGTACCAGACTCGCACGGCCTGCCGGACGGTTCCCTACCAGGTCACCCGGCGCGTGACCGAGTGTGCAACGCAAACGGTTCCTTATCAATCAGTCCGTTATGCACCGACGAACGGCTCGGCAATCGGGTACTCCACGAGCCCTGGATACGCGTCCGCGATTGTGCCACCGAATTACTCTGGGAACACGATCGCATCGAGTAGTTATCCCACGCTGGCGTCGTCACGGATCGCGCCGACTCCGGCCGGCGGATCGTCGATCGCCAGCTCGTCGGCCGGACGCGTCCCTGACGCCCGCTTCGCCGAAGCGCCGGTCACGGCGATCACGCCGCGCAGCGCGTCGATTGTCCCGCGTTCGAGCGGCAGCGGTGCGGATAATCGAACGGCTGAACGCAGCTCGTTGTTTGTGCCTGCACCATCCGCCGCCCAGGTGTGGCGCAGCACCGTCACACGATAAAGCCCCGCCCGGCCGGCATCCAGTCCCTGCTCAGTGCTTGGCTAGCAGCCCGTTGAAAAAGGGGACAGTCCCTGTCGGCAGTATCGGTTTGTTGCGGAGAATTTACTCTTTGGAAAGGGACAGTAGGCGGACGGGTGGCGGGAGAGAGGGCTGAATCATGCAGCGGAACGAGTTGTTCTCTCGCCGCTGCCAAATGAGAGGCAAATGCGATCGAGCTCGTCTCGAAACGTGCTTGACCCGGTCTCAAAACCTGCCTGACGCGTCTCAAAACCTGCCTGGCCCATCTCAAAACCTGCCTGACGGCGCCCAAACTGGCCATTTCGTGAAATGAGATCCTGACGATGCCCAGGCAACGCAAGGCAATTGCCGGAAATCACTTGTGGCGGATTTCTCTGCGGGAAACGGCTCTGGCGCGGATCGTGCCGGAAACCGGGGCTGGAACGATGCTATCGACGTAAGTGGCCGTGCTGTGGGCGGATGCGGCGTGAATTCTTCGTCGTCTTGAGCCGGCGCGCACGACCCGCATTATTCACGACGAAGGGTATCCAATGGATCCGAATCAGATCTGGAGCGATCTTTGACGCGCGATCGAACGTGACGATTGGGACGAAGCGACATAATCGCCGCGACAGCCAAGGCAATTGCAGCGTGGGAGACCGTTTGATTCAGACACGCCTCCAGCACGACGCTGGGGGCATATTCAAGTTTGTCAGTTGATGTCGGGCTCAACGACGGTCGTTCTGCCGGCTGTCGTTGCAGTCAAAGATTCGTCATCATCCCATTGCCACCCGATCTGTCCTGGACCGCTCCAATCGGCAAGCTGCCCATCATCTGCCAGGACGATCGCCGCTCAGAAGCACCAGCTCCAGCGACGGCGGGTGAGCAGCGCCATCGCCGCGCCGATGACCAGCATCGTCAGCGAACCGGGCACGGGTGTCGTAGAAAGAGGGGCCACGGCGCCAATTCCGTCACTGGGGTCGATGTTGATGTTTGCGATCGGAGTCGACGCGCCCGTGCTCGTGTCGATTGTCACGATCTGGTTGCCGTAGGTGATCCCATACAGCGTATTGCCGAGGAACAGGCCCGCTCCCACCGGGGCCCCCAGGTCGCCAATGACGGTGCTGAGCCTCGGCAGGGGATGATTGAACAGGAGCAGATCATTGACGTCCATCTTGTTCGGCTCCTCCTCAAAAGATGTCGCCATGTACAGCGCGCCGGTCGGACTGGTCGCGACCAGTCCCGCCGCCGAAAAGTCCATCGTGGCGGTAGAATTGGTCAGGCCTCCGAGTATCGTCGGGGTCAATGACGACGGCGGCGTGACGGTGTACAGTACAGAGGCCGAGTCCGAGACGAGGTAAAAGGTGCCGCCGACCGCTTCGCCCCCGATGACATCGACGGCATTGTTGAATTGAATTTGGCCCACAGCGGTGGTCGCTGCGTTGGCCGTATTGATCGCGTAGATCTCTCCAGAATAGCTAATACCCTCGAGCTGCCCGTTGGAGGCATAGCCCATCGCGAAGATCCCACTGTTGGTATTCAGCAAACCGATCGATGTGAATACGCCGGTATTCGTATTCAAGGTGCCGAAGTCCAGCGACTGCAAAGTGTTCGAATCGATAGTCGTGGCGTAGATGACGTCGGCGCTGGCCGAACCGGCTCCGGCGGCAATCCAAGCGACAGCGAACGCAACGAGGAGTGTCCGCCCGGCCATGAAGTGCATCCTGGTGTTCCCTCTATCAATTTATTGCGGCAGGTACTTTTAGCCCGGAAGCCAGGCACAACCACGGTAATAACGATGGCCCACAGCGATGGCCCGATCTCAGGAGTTCTTCTTATTACGCCGAGCCAGCCAGTCGCATCAGCCGATGTAAGCCGAGGCCAGAGATCAGTTCGTCAAGCGGTCAGGCTCTGGCGGCGCCGTCACATGCGGCTCCGCATGATCCCATGCGACGAATTCGACGCCAGGGGATCAACAAATCCGAAAAAAAAAATTCAATTTTTCGGAGACTGCAGGAGCGTCTGGGCTTCCTGGCAGGCCAGCCAGAGAACCAAGTCGTCGTGACCAGAGTTTCCGGCCAGCGGGTTCTGCCCGTCGATCGGAAGCGGTCTCATCTTGGCCGCGGCCTCTGTCGCCACGTGGCGGGCCTGATCGAGCTGTCCCTGTCGGAACAGGCTCATGGCGAGGTAGAACGCGGACGTGGCGGCCACGACCGGTATGTCTTCGCTCCTTTTCATAGCGGCGCTCAGTGCTTCGCCGGCTTGGGCGAAGTGGCCGCTACGGTATTCGGCCATGCCCAGAACGAGCAGGTTCCAGGCTTTGCCGTTATCGATTTCCACAATCCGACGGGCCAGCGCCAGCGCTGCGTCGAGCTCGGCCTGGTCCGCCGCCGGTCGCATGCTGGCGACCTTTGCAGCGCGCTCGAGCGTCTCCATGTCGTCGGAATCTTTGGCCAATGCCAGGACCCGCCGCCGGGTCGCGGCCAGCTCCTGCTCCTGCCCGAACCAGGCCTGGAGCGCGGCGACCCGCAGGGAGAGCATCGTGTCCTGCGGATTGGCGACGGAAATCATCGATAAATAAGGGATCGCCTCGCGCGGGCGGCCGGCAGCCAGCTCCCGCCCGATCACGACGTCCGCCACGAGACTTCGTTCCGACGGCGTAAGCTTGTCCTGGAGTTTCGTAATCTGATCCGGTTGATTGGTTGCCGAATAGAGCTCCCTGAGCCGCTCGAAAGCTTCGGCGAATCGCGGCTTTCCGGACCGCGGAATCGTCGCTGTGCGCTGTTTCATCGCCTGGAATCCGGCCTGCAGCAGCGGTTCCGCATCCGCGTATTTCTTCCGGGCGAGCAGTGCGCCGCCGAGGCGGACGCGGGTGTCGAACGTGTTCCACTCATCCGGTTGCAACTTCTCACGGATGGCCAGGCACTCGCGCAGCACGTGTTCCGCCTCCGGCCACTTCTGCTGCTGCAGCAGATTTCCGCCGAGCTTGGCTAATTCCTCCGCATACGGCAGCGAGTCGGCGCCCTGACGTTGCTGCACGGCGGCCGCCCATTTGCGCCGCCAGACTTCCGCCTCGGCAAATTGCTGCATTCGCTCGTGGCTGGCGATCAGGTTGGCCACGACGCTGCCGGCATTTTTATGCTGAAAGCCATGACTTTCCATGCCGGCGGCGGCCGCTTGCTGAAGCGGCATTGCCAGGTCCAGCCGGTCGGTGGCCCGGTAGACGAGCGCCAGGTTGCTCATGCTCCACAGCGTATCGGGATGCGCGGGGCCGAGTTTCTCCTTCCGCAGCTGCACCGTTTCCTCGAACATCGACCGCGCCAGGTCCCATTGACCGGCAGCCCGATAGGCCATTCCCAGATTGTTCATGGTCATCAGCGTACTGGGATGGTCAACGCCCAGTTTCACCTTGCTGGTCCGCAGCGCCTCCTCGAACAACGGCACGGCGCGGTCGAGCTTGCCGGCGTTCTGGTAGCCGATTGCCAGGTTGTTCATGACGGCGAGCGTGACGGGATGGTCCGTGCCCAATTTCACCAGAGTGGCCCGCAAGGTTTCCTCAAACAGCGGCAACGCCAGATCGAATTTTTGCACATCCTGGTAGACCAGCGCCAGTTTGCTGGCGGTCGTGAGCGTGTCGGGGTGCTCGGCGCCGATTTTCCCCTGCTTGAGCCGCAGCGCCTCCTCCAGGAGCGACTGCGCCCGGTCCATTCGGCCCGTCTCCCGGTAAGCGTACGCCAGGTCGGCCATGCTCTCGAGCGTGTCAGGATGGTCGATGCCCAGTTGCGCCTGACTGAGTCGCAATGATTCCTCGCACAAGGGCAACATCAGATCGAGTTTTCCGACGGATCGATACATCGCTCCCAGACTGGTCATGCTCGCAATCGTGTCGGGGTGGTCGGCGCCCAGCTTCATCTTTCTGAGCCGGAGCGCTGCCTCCAACAGCAACACGGCGCGGTCCAATTTGCCGGCCTGGCGGCACGCCTGCCCCAGGCAGTTCATGCTCGTCAGCGTGTCGGAATGGTCGGCGCCCAACTTCAGCGTTCTGAGCCGGAGCGCTTCATCCAACAGCGACACGGCGCGGTCCAATTCGCCAGCCTCACGGCAGGCCTGCCCCAGCCAGTTCATGCTCGTGAGCGTGTCGGGATGGTCGGCGCCCAGCTCGGCAGTGCGCGTCTGGCCTGCCTTCACGAACAACGGAATTGCCGCCTCCGCATGGCCCAGGCCATACAATGTGATTCCCAGGCGATTTTGCAAGCTGGCGACTGTCAGCGGGTCGCCGAGTGCGTCAATTTCCAATTCCTCGGCGACTTTCATCAACCGTGTCGCCAGGATCGCTTCCAGCGGCTCACTGCCGGCCTTGATTTGATTGATGTCGATGTCGGTGAAGATCGACAGGACGATGTTATTGCTCTTCTCGATCTGTTCCAGGCGCTTCTGCGCCTGCTCGCGGGCCTGTTTCTCCGTCTGAGCTGCGGCGACCGCCTCGTGCCGGGCCTGCTTTTCCGCCGCCGCCGCGCGCTGCGCTTCCTGCCTGGCCTCTATTTCACTTTCCGCGCGGCGGCCCTCGGCCTGCCGCGCTTCGCGTTCGTTGCGTTCGGCGTTAGTCGCGCGAATGGCTTGCCAGGTGCTGGTTCCAGCCGACGCCGCCAGCAGCACGCCAATGATCGCCGCCGTCGACAGCATGGCTCGATGCTTGCGGGCGAACTTTCGCAACCTGTACCCCGCACTGGGGGGCGCGGCCTGCACGGGGTCCCCGGCCAGATACCGCTGGATGTCCAGCGCCAAATCATTCGCCGTCTCATACCGCCGGTTGCGATCTTTCTCCAGCGCCTTCATCACGATCCAGTCCAGCTCCCCCTGGACGAATTTGGCCAGCTTCCCCGGTTCCAGTTGTCGGCAGGCGGCCAGGGCGGGCAGCGTCCCGGCCGAGCTCAGCCGGGTGCTGGGGCGGGGCGGCTCTTCCTCCTGGATCAGCCGCAGCACCTCCTGCCAGGCCGCGGCTTTGAGCCGCTGTTTCTCCAGCGGCGTCGACCCGGTCAGCAGTTCATAGAGCAAGATGCCCAGCGAGTAGATATCGGCCCGCGTGTCGACGTCGAGGTTATTGAGCTGCGCCTGTTCCGGCGACATGTACTGCGGCGTTCCCAACACCGTGCCGTGCGTCGAGTACAACGTGTAATCGGTGAGCGGCTCGCGCATCGCTTTGGCCAACCCGAAGTCGATCACCTTGGAAATCGGCCGATCGTCGTCGAGCGCCACCAGGATGTTCGAAGGCTTGAGATCACGATGAATGATCCCCTTCTGATGCGCGTGCTGCACCGCGTGGCAGACCTGCAGGAAGAGCTGCAACCGTTCGGGCACGCTCGATCGTGTTGCGTCGCAAAACTTCGTGATCGAGATCCCCTGCACGTGCTCCATCACGAAAAACGGCCGGCCGGCTTCGGTCAGACCTCCATCCAGCACCTTGGCGATATGGGGATGGTCCATCAGCGCCAGGGCCTGGCGTTCGATTTCGAAACGAGCCAGCACCTGCCGGCTGTCCATCCCCGGTTTGACGAGCTTGAGCGCCACCTTGCGACGCACTGGCTGAGTCTGGTCGGCCACCCAGACAGTCCCCATCCCTCCTTCGCCGATCTGCTCCAACAGCTTGTACCGCCCGGCGACGACCATGCCGGACTGCTCCGGAGACGCCCCGCTCTGCACGCCGGGACAGGCCGCGTTACCTGACGGAGAGTTCGCAGTCGTCTGCTGCTCCGGCGAGTCCAAGGGGCCGTTTGCCAAGGCGTCGTGCGCCAGGAGCGATTCGACATTGGCCAGCAGCGTCAAGTCGTCTCCGCAGGCTGACGCCAGGAACGCCTGGCGTTGCACCAAGTCGGTCAGTTCGGCCGCCGTATGGAACAGACGTTCGACGTCTGCGTTTTGATTGGTCATGAATCGAGTCCGGGACAACAGCAGTCGCAATGGCATTCCAGGTAACGAAATCGAGCTCTGCGGATCAACTCATCAGCAGGAATCGTGAATTCTTCCGGGACGGTCACTCGGACTGCGCTGCGCCATGAAGTTCTCGATGCAGCCAGGCTCGGGCGTAACGCCAATGCCGTTTCGCCGTTGCGGAAGAGATGCCTAACACCTCTGCAACCTGCTCATTGGACAGCCCTGCAAAGTACCGAAGTTCTACCAAGCGGGCCTTTTGGGGATCTACGACGGTCAATTTCCGCAAGGCTTCGTCCAATGCCAGAATCTCATCGGGCGCGTGACCGACAGGGCCCACAACATCGGCCAGCTCCACCCGCTGCCGGTCGCCGCCGTGCCTCGCCCGCCGCTTGTGGCGAGCACGTTCGATGAGAATCCGTCGCATGGCCTCGGCCGCTGCAGCGAAGAAATGGCCGCGATGGTCAAACGACTGGACCTGCCCGGGGCCCACTAATCGCAAATACACCTCATGCACGAGCGCCGTCGCCTGTAAGGTGTGGCCGGGATCCTCGTGCGCCAACCTCTGGGCCGCCAGCATTCGCAGTTCGTCGTACACGAACGGCAATAGCTTCCGGACCTCGACACGATCGCCCTGTTCGATAGCTGTCTGGATGTCTGTGACGGCGTTCATGCCCGGCGGGACGATGGTGGAATACGGCTTCGCCTGAGAAACAGCCCCTCAGTATACACCGCGGTCCAGGCGCCGTGTATAGATCGTATGTCCTATACAGGCTCCTCCTGACCCACAAGATCGACGATCACATACTCTTCAGCGCGGGCCAGAGAAGAGGCGCACGCCCACAGCATGAATGACAACAGGGATAAGCGAAAACCTCTCATCGTGTACCTCCTGGAGTTTCGTGCCAGGGCCCCCGCGGCGGGATGAAGGGAGCAGGGAAATTTGTGCAGCGAGCCTCGGCCCGACAAGCCTGACATTTTCGGATAGATAGACCGGTGCTGCGCCACCCGTCAGCCCCGAATGGGGCGACAGAGGCAAGTGCGAAAAGTTTCGCCCTTAACAGGGCTCTGACGCGCCTCGCGACGTTTCCAGGGGCTGACGCCCCTGGCTATTAACTTCCGCCCCTGCCGGGGCTTGTATTGAAACTGGCTATCGGGGGTTCACATTTTCGGGGCGCAGGGAAGTGGGTGGGGTAGGCCTCGGCGGAACGACCCCGATATTTTGGGATAGACGGACCACTACTTTGTCTCTTCCGGCACGACCTCGACGATGCAGGCGCGTTCGGCGGTCAACCATTTACGGACGGCAGCCGCAGCCGCGGCGGGTGACACCGCTTTCATTTTTGTCAGGAGCTGATCGAAGTTGCCGGCCACGATTTCCATTCTCAACCGCTGCAACTCGATATTGCCCCGGACCTCGGTGCGGCTCATGTCGGCGGGCAGCTCCACCTTATCCAGGTCTGCCTGAAAGAATTCGTTGAGTCCGTCGATGCAGGCACGCAAATCCTGTTCGTCGAGTCCGCCCGGTTGCCCCAGACGGTCGACCTCGGCGGCAACGAGCTTTTTCCAGGCTGCGAAGCTTTCTTCGCGTGGCGCCTCCCAGCCGACGACCAGCATGCGATCGAAATCGTCATGCACCTCAGGCCAGGCTTCCAAGTCCGTACGGTCGGGAGAATCAAACAACCGCCGTTGCAGCACCCCCGAGACGAGATGGAGGGCCGGATAATCGGGGTGGTCGACCTGCGGCAGCGGCCAGGAGATGAACCAGTGCCGCTTGGGCACGTCCCATTGCACGCGCCGCTTGCCGGGCGTCAGCTCCGGGCGCGCCGGCAGGGGACCCTGCGGTTTGGCCAGCGATCCAAAGCAATCTTCGATCATCTTGCGCGTCTGGGCGACGTCAAAATCTCCGATGACGACCAGAACCGCGGAATCGACGCGGAACCAACGATCATGGAAGTTGCGCACGTCGTCGATCCCGATCTTTTTTGTTTGTCGCCGCAAAGGAACTTCGGTCTGG